>JANNFE010000295.1:0-34101 GCA_031379415.1 Betaproteobacteria bacterium
TCGCAAGTGCTTGATTGACTATCGGTAACGATCGCGGGCAAGCAGAAACGTTGACGGTAAGACTGACGGTCAAAACTTGACGCCGAATTTTCGGCGGCGCTCTACGGTCACGTCAAAGTTGGGCCTGACGGTAAATTTCGAGGCGATTCGCGAGCATTCATGCGGGCTTGCGGGCGGCAGCAGCATTCTTGGCCGCTGACGGCAAATCGCAAGAACTTCTGCACCGCAACCGTTCAATCCAAGCACTCTTCCTTGCGATCTCCCAGGCGAAGCGGAGGGCGCCGAACACGGTTGCTCCTCGGCGCGTCGTTGACAGATGGAACTACATCATCAACGGCTTGTGCGTCACGATGAAAGTGGGCGACCCGTGAGACTGGGTGTCGGCTGTCCGTGCCTGAGCTGTCGTGCGAGTTGCTGATGTGCAGACCGGCAGTCGGCCGGTGGCCGACGTAGACCAACGGCGGCTTTGTGACACCTCGTCGGCGGGTGGTCATGGATGGCAGCCAGCAGTGCGTTCTCTTGCGCCAACTCAAGTGCTGACCTTGATGGGCTGATGTCCCCGCACGGGCTCGGCCCGGCCTGCACGGAAATCTCGTGGTGTCACGCCGTAGCGCCGCCGAAACTGCTCGCCAAAGTTGGACAGTGTCGGAAAGCCGCAGGCCTGTGCAACCTGGGCGATCGGTTCGCGGCACTGAATCAGCCGAAGGGCCGCCCAACCACAGCGCGCATCGTTCACGTAGGCAGTGAAGCTCTTGCCCACCTCGCGACGGAAGAATCGGCCGAAGGCTGCTGGGCTGACATGCGCCACGGCCGCCGCATCCTCAACGGACAGCGCGTCCGCCAGATGCGACTCGATCCAGCTGAGCACGCGGTCGACGCGTTGCCGGCTGGGCCCGACCCGGGCGACCGCGTCCGGTGTTGGGTGCTGCTGCGCGGACAAGGCGCGCAAATCTACGGTGCCTGCCAGCAGGCAGTCCAGCACCTCGATGAACAGTGCCACTCGGCGCTGAGCGGTCGCTCCAGGAAAACGGGCCAGCAAGGCCTGCACCTCGGCGCGCGTGTGGCCCTGCACTTCCACGCCTGTGGCAGCCTGCACCAGCACAGGCGCCACCGCTCTGAGCTCCGGCAGTCCGCAGCGCTGCAACCAGTCGCACGGGAACTGCAGCACGGTGGCGGCACATCCCTGCGGCGATTGCACGCCCCGACTGGCCCACAGGTGCGGGGTCTCGCTGCCCACCAGCACCACGTCGCCATCGAAGAACGGCTCGACGCTGTCGCCCACCCAGCGCAGACCCTGCCCACGCTCGATCCAGGTCAACTCGAAGTGTCCGTGGCGATGCAAGCCGCCGCGGAAGGCGGGCAGCACGAAGCGCATGCAGCGCAGCGACTCTTCGGCGTGGTGGATGGGCTCGCGGGTGATCCTCATGGCGGTCCAGTCGGTTGACGGCGCGGATCGGGCATACCCGAATCACGAGAGCATGAAAACAGTCATTTTCGACGCGCAGGCAGGCTGAACTGCCGCTCCGATGTGGGAACACTATCTGTTTTCGACTATCACCGGGTCCAATGAGCAGCGACTGGTGGCGCGGCGCCACCCTGTACCAGATCTACCCGCGCAGCTTTGCCGACGCCAACGGCGACGGCGTCGGCGACCTGCTGGGCGCGACGGCGAAGCTGCCCTATGTCGCCTCGCTGGGTGTTGACGGCATCTGGCTGTCGCCCTTCTTCACGAGCCCCATGCGCGACTTCGGCTACGACGTCAGCGACTACCGCGGCGTGGACCCGATGTTCGGCACGCTGGCCGACTTCGACGCCCTGCTGGCGCGCGCCCATGCGCTGGGCCTGAAGGTGCTGATCGACCAGGTCTGGTCGCACACGGCGCTGGAACACCCCTGGTTCCAGGAAAGCCGGCAAAGCCGCGACAACCCCCGAGCCGACTGGTACGTGTGGGCGGACGCCAAACCCGACGGCAACCCGCCCAGCAATTGGCAGAGCTGGATGGGCTGCCCCACCTGGACCTGGGAGCCGCGCCGCAGGCAGTACTACCTGCACAACTTCCTGCCGCAGATGCCGGACCTGAACTTCCATTGCCCCGAGGTGCAGGAGGCGGTTCTGGACATCGGCCGCTACTGGCTCGACCGCGGCGTGGACGGCTTTCGCCTGGACACCGCCAACTACTACTTCCACGACCCACTGTTCACCGACAACCCGCCGCAGCCGCCCGACAAGCGTGGGGACATCCCGGCGGCCATGCAGCAGCACCTGCACGACGTCTGCCAGCCGCAGACGCCGCTTTTCATGGAACGCGTGCGCGCCTTGCTGGACCGGTACGAGGCCCGCATGACCGTCGCCGAGATCGGCTCGCAGCACAGCCTGGAACGCATGATCGAGTACACGCGCGGCAGCGACCGGCTGCACACTGCGTACTCCTTCCTGCTGCTCGGCAAGCAGCCCACGCCGCAGGCGCTGGCCGCGATGATGGCGGCCTGGCAGGCAGGGCCGGGCGCCAGCGCCTGGCCTTCGTGGGCCTTGTCCAACCACGACGCCCAGCGCGTGGCCACGCGCTGGGGGCAGGGCAGCACGGCGCGGGCCAGGCAGCTCGTCGTGCTGCTGGCCTGCCTGCGCGGCACGGTGTTCATCTACCAGGGCGAGGAACTGGGCCTGACGCAGAGCGATGTGGCCTTCGAGGACCTGCAGGACCCATACGGCAAGGCGCACTGGCCGCGCGACAAGGGCCGCGACGGCTGCCGCACGCCCATGCCGTGGCGGGCCGATGCGCCGGCCGCCGGCTTCAGCAGCGGCCGCCCCTGGCTGCCCGCCGACCCGGCGTACCGCGCCCTGGCGGTGGACCTGCAGGAAGCCGACCCCGATTCGACCCTGCATCTGACGCGCTGGATGCTGGCGCTGCGCCGCCAGCACCCGGCCTTGCGCCTGGGCCGCTTCGACACCCTGCTGGCCGACGACGACCTGCTGCTGCTGCAGCGCCGGCATGCCGATGACGCCGTGCTGGCGGGCTTCAACCTGGGCAGCACGGACCGCGTGCATGCCCTGGCCTCGGCGCCGCAGGCGACGGCGGATGCGGTCCTGCTGAACGGCGCGCGCCTGGAAGGCGTCCGCCTGCATCTGCCGCCGGGCAGTGCCATCGTCGTGCCCATCCGGCCCATCGTGCCGTGATGCCCACCCCAGCCCAAGCGCCCTCGCCAGCGCCAGCCGAGGCCGACCTGCCGCTGGCCGACGCATACCGGCGCGACGGATACCTCGTCTGCCCCGGCCTCGTCGATACCGCCACTGTGCAGCAGCTGCGCGACGAGACGGTGGCCATCGCCAGCGGGCAGCGCGGCCCCATCGCAGGCCTGCCCGAGCGCCCTGCGGCGGGCGCCGACGCGCTGCGCGATGTGCTGGCCATCCACTTCCCGCACAAGATCTCGCCGCCAATGCGCGCCATGCTGCAGCAGCCGCCCATCGTGGCCGTGCTGCAGCAGCTCATCGGCCCCGACGTGAAGTGCATGCAGTCCATGCTGTTCGTGAAGAACGCCGGCAAGCCGGGGCAGGCCTGGCACCAGGACGAGACCTTCATCCCCACACCCGACGCTTCGCTGTGCGGGGTGTGGATCGCGCTGGACGACGCCACCATCGACAACGGCTGCCTGTGGGTGCAGCCGGGCAGCCACCGCGAGCGGCGGCTGTGGCCGAGTCGGCCGTGCAGCGACCCGCGCTTCGATGGCGCGCCCGAGTCGACTGGCTGGGCCAGCGAGCGCTGGCCGGCCGAAGGCGGCGTGGCCGCTGAAGTGCGTGCCGGGGCGGTGGTGTTCTTCAACGGCTATACCCTGCACCGCAGCTTGCAGAACACGCGCACAGAGGGCTTTCGCCGCGCGCTGGTCAACCACTGCATGTCGGCTCGCGCCGAACTGCCGTGGTCCTTCGGCGGCTCGGCTTTCGCGCCACACGACTACCGCGATGTGGTGATGGTCAGCGGACATGACGCCTTCGCGCAGCGCGGCTTCGAAGACCTCGCGCGGCCCTTCCTGCGGCCGGAGACCCGGACTGAAGCGGGGTCGGCCCCGGCGGGGCGTTGAGATGCGGCTGCGCCTTGCCACCCTGTCCTGTCTGCTGGGGCCGGCGCTGGCCACGGCGCAGCCGTTGAAGCTGCACGTGCCCAGCCCCGATTGGCGCGAGCAGATCATTTACTTCGTGATGACCGACCGCTTCGCCGACGGCGACGCGCGCAACAACGACCAGGGCGCGGGCGAGTACGACCCGAAGCGCAACACGCGCTACAACGGCGGCGACCTCAAGGGCCTGACGGGCAAGCTCGACTACATCCAGGGACTGGGCGCCACCGCCGTGTGGCTGACGCCGCCCGTGCGCAACCAATGGCTCGACCAGCAGATCGACCTGGCCGGTTTCCACGGCTACTGGGCGCAGCACTTCAAGCAGGTCGATCCGCACCTGGGCGCCATCGCCGACTACCAGCGCCTGTCCAGCGCCTTGCACCACCGCGGCATGTACCTGGTGCAGGACATCGTCGTCAACCACACCGGCAACTACTTCGACTACGTCGGTGGCTGGGACGCACAAGACCCGACGCGCTTTTATTCGCCCAACGCCGGTTCGCGACCGACCCGTGCGCCCACGCAAGCACCCTTCCACCTCATCGACCCGCGCCGCGCGGCCGACCGCAAGGCCGGCATCTACCACTGGACGCCGCAGCTCGTGGACGTGAAGGATCACGTCCAGGAGACCACCTACCAGCTGGGCGGCCTGGACGACCTGAACACCGACAACCCGCTGGTGCGCCGTGCGCTGCGCGATTCGCACGGCTGGTGGATCCGCCAGGCCGGCGTGGACGCGTTCCGTGTCGACACCGCCATCCACGTCGCGCCTGAATTCTTCGACGACTTCCTGCACGCCCGCGACGCCCGGGCGCCGGGCATCCGTGAACTGGCGCGGCGCACCGGGCGGCAGCACTTCCTGCTGTTCGGCGAAACGTTCGGCATCGACCAGCCGGGCGAGGACTTCCACGCGCGCCGCATGGAGAGCTACATCCGCGGTGTCGACGCCCGGGGCCAGCCACGCGCCCGCATGGACGGCATGCTCAACTTCCCGCTCTACGCGGCGTTGGTGGACGTGTTCTCACGCGGGCGCCCGCCCGCGGCGCTGGCCGACCGCGTGCAGCGCATGATGGCCGTCAACAGCCGGCCGCATCTTCTGCCGACCTTCGTCGACAACCACGATCTCGACCGCTGGCTGGCCGGCGGTTCGGTGCACGGCCTGAAGCAGGCGCTGCTGAGCGTGATGACGCTGCCAGGCATTCCGGTCATCTACTACGGCACCGAGCAGGGCTTCACGGAACAGCGCGGCGCGATGTTCGCGGCCGGCTTTGCCAGCGGCGGCCGCGACCACTACGACACGCGCGCACCGCTGTACCGGCTGATCCGGGACCTGAGCGCGCTGCGCCGCAGCAACCGCGTGTTCACGCACGGCACGCCGCAGATGCTGCATGCGTCGCAGGCCGGCCCCGGTGCACTCGCCTGGCAGATGGCGCACGAAGGCCGCCGAGCCTTCGTGGTGATGAACACCGCGCCGCACGCCGTGCTGCTGGACAACCTGGACACAGGCCTGCCCGCCGGCACCGTGCTGCAAGGGCGCTATGGCTTCGATGGCGCGCCGGCGCCGGTGACGGTCGGCGCCGACGGGCGGGTGCACCTGACGCTGCCACCGTACGCCGGGCTGGTGTGGGCCGCATCGGCGGCGCCGCTGGCGTCCGTGCAGGCGCCCGCGACTGCGCCGATCGTGCTCGAAGCCTTGGCGGCCGAGCCCTACGCAGGCGACTTCGTCGTCAACGGCCGCGCCGCGCCCGGCCGCCGGCTGCAACTGGTCACTGACGGCGAGCTTGACCGCGCGACGTCCGTCACCGCCGATGCCGAAGGCCGCTTCGAGGCCACGGTGGCCACCACGCGCATGTCCGACCCCGAGCTCGTGCACCGCGTGGTGGCCTGGGCGCCGGGCGAAGCGGCATCGCCGGCGCAGCCCTTCAGGGTGCAGCTGCCGTGGCGGCTGCTGGTCGAGCAGGCCGACCCGGCGGGTGACGACAACGGTCTGGATGGCCAGATGCGCTACCCGACCCACGACACTTTCACACCGCGCCAGATGGACCTACGCCACGTGCGCGTGTTCGCCGCCGGCAACGCGCTGCGGCTGGAGCTGACGATGGCCGCCGTCACGAGCGGCTGGAACCCCGCCAACGGGTTCGACCACACGCTGTTCTCGATCTTCATCGAACTGCCTGGCCGCGACGGCGGTGTCACCGTGATGCCGCAGCAGCAGGCGCAACTCCCGCAAGGCATGCGCTGGCACGTGCGGCTGCGCGCGCACGGCTGGAGCAATGCAGCCTTCGGGCCTGACGGCGCCAGCGCCGACATCGAGGGGCAAGCACTGGCGCCCGCGCCCGGCATCCGCAGCGACGCCGCACGGCGCACCGTCACCTTCACCATCCCCTCGGCCACGCTCGGCCACCCCCGGAGCCTGGCCGGTGCACGCCTCTACATCACCACCTGGGACTACGACGGCGGCTGGCGGGAAATCGCCCGCGAGCCCGGCCCTTTCACGATGGGCCACCCCGGCCCGGGCGACCCCGCGCGGCTGCCGCGCGTGATGGATGCCTTCCCCATCATCACCCTGCCCTGAAGCCAAGCCCCACGCCATGGACATCGACAGCCCCTACGCCCTCAGCCAGCAGCAGATCGCCGCGTTCCAGCGCGATGGCTGCATCAAGCTCAAGGAGGTGTTCTCGGCCGACACGCTGGCGCACTTCGGTGCCGAGATCACGCGCCTGACGATCGCACTGAACACCCAGGACAAGCCGCTCGAAGAACGCAGCACCTACGACCGCGCCTTCCTGCAGGTGATGAACCTGTGGGAACACAGCCGCCTGGTGCGGCAGTTCGTGATGGGGCAGCGGCTGGGCCGCATCGCGGCCGAGTTGCTGCAGGTCGACGGCGTGCGCCTGTACCACGATCAGAGTCTGTACAAGGAGCCCGGCGGCGGTATCACGCCGGCGCATGCCGACCAGTACTACTGGCCGCTGGCCAGTGACCGCACCATCACCGCGTGGGTGCCGCTGCAGGCCGTGCCGGCCGAGATGGGCCCGCTGGGGTTCTACGCGCGCAGCCAGTCGGTGCAGTTCGGGCGCGACCTGGGCATCGGCGACGAGAGCGAAGAGAAGATCAGCGCGAACATGGCGCGCCACGGCTTTGACTTCGATGTCGGCCCCTTCGCGCTGGGCGAGCTGAGCTTCCACCTGGGCTGGACCTTCCACAAGGCCGGGCCGAATGTCAGCGCCCGGCCGCGTTCGGTGATGACGGTGATCTACATGGACGCGCAGATGCGGCTGGCACGCGCGCTGAGCCCGGCGCAGGAAAGCGACCGCGCCACGTGGTGCCCGGGTGCGCTGCCGGGTGAGGTGATCCAGACCCCGAAGAACCCGCTGGTGTGGCAGCGCCCGGCCTGATCGGCAACATGCGGTCCACGACTTCTTCTGCGCGCCTGCCACCCACTGTGCTGCAGGTGGGCATGGCGCAGATGCGCGTGGCGCCAGGGCAGCCGCAGGCCAACCTGGCGCGTGCGGTCGGATGCATCGTGCAGGCGGCTGGCGCCGGCTGTGACCTGGTCGTGCTGCCCGCGTGCCTGGACCTGGGCTGGGGCGACGGATGCGCGTGTACGTTGGCGCAGACGATCCCGGGGCCGCACACGCAGGGGCTGTGCGATGCCGCGCGTCAGCACCGCGTCTTCGTGGCGGCCGGGCTGGTCGAACGGCAGGGCGAGCACCTGTTCAATGCCGCGGTGCTGATCGACGACACCGGCCAGCTCTGCCTGCTGCACCGCAAGCTCAACGGGCTGAGCGTGTTGAACGGCCTGTACGCCACCGGCGACCGGCTCGGCGTGGCGCACACCCGGCTGGGCGTGGTCGGCCTGGCCATCTGCGCCGATCTGGCGCCCGAGTCGCTGGCCGTCGGCCACGTGCTGGCGCGCATGGGCGCGCAGATCGTCGTTGCGCCGTCGGCGTGGGCGGTGCCGCCGGGGCCGGTGGAGACCACGGCCCGGCCGTGTGGCGACTTGTGGCTGCGCGCCTACGGCGAGCTGGCGACGTGCCACCAACTGCCGGTGGTGGGCGTCAGCAGCGGCGGCCACATCGGCGGCGGTGCCTGGGAAGGCTGGCCGGTGATCGGCGCCTCGCTGGCCATGGCCGGCGACGGCCGCCTGGTCGCGCGGGGGCGCTACGGCCCAGGCGCTGACGAGTTCATCGCCTGCGCGCTGCCCGTGCGCCAGGTGCTGGCGGCAGCCGCATGACACAGCCACGGCGCCGTGCGTGGGTGGCTGGCGCCTTGATGCTGGCCGCCGCGCCGGGCGCCTTTGCCCATGCCCCTCGCGGCGAAGACGCCTTGCCGGCGCTGACCCCCGCCGATGCGCAGCCGCAGCTCGAACTCGCCCGCCGCGTCATGGCGGCGCTGGCGCGGCTGGGCGAGCCCCTGCCGGCGGCCGACATGGCGGCCATCGATGAGCTCGCCGCTGCCGGCCGCCTGCAAGACGCCGCCATGGCCGCGCTGCGCCTGCTGCAGACCCGCGTGCTGGTGCGCGTCAACATCTCTGCCGAAGCGCGCGTGGGCGTGCAGCGTGTGCAGACCGGGCCGCGTGCGCGACTCATGCAAGGCGGCTGGCGCTTGTTCCTGGCGCGCATCGACAACCCGGCGGGCGTGCCCGGCACGCTGGGCGTCAGCAGCCCGAACGCCGTGCCGGTGCATGGCGTGCACCCCGGCGACCCGGTGAGCCAGGCCCGCAAGGGCCAGGCGCCGGCCAGCGCCACACGCGGCGAAAGGGCCCAGCGCTGGCTCGACATCACCGTGCTCGACGAAGCCCCGCTGCCCGCCGCGCTGGATCTCGTGGTCGTGGACTACAAGCTGCTCGCGCTGTATGCCCGCGACGCCGGCCGGCGCAGCGCGGAGCTGGTTTTCGACATCGGCCCCGGCACCGGCGATCTGGGCGGCCGTGACCGAGCCACCGTGCACTTCGAGATCGAGCCTGCGCGCAGCGTGCAGCTCGAGGTGCTGGATGCCGACGGCCGCCCGGTCACCTGCTCGTGGCTCGTCACCGACAGCCAGGGCCGTGTGCTGCCGTCGCAGGCGCGCCGCTCGCCGCCGGACTTCTTCTTCCAGCGCAAGGTCTACCGCGCGCACGGCCAGACCTTGCTGCTGCCCGCCGGAGCGTACCGCGTGCAGACCGGCCGCGGGCCCGAGTACCTGCTGGCAGACAGCACGCGCAGCGTCGCCGGGCAAGGCAGCACGCGCTGGGCGGTCAAGCTCCAGCGCTGGATCGACCCCGGTGCGCGCGGCTGGGTCAGCGGCGACCACCACATCCACGCCGCCGGCTGCGCGCACTACGAGCAGCCCGAAGCCGGCGTGGGCCCGGAGATGCTGATGCCGCAGGTGCAGGGCGAGGCACTGGCCATTGCCGGCGTGCTGACCTGGGGGCCGGGCTTCTACACGCAGAAGCTCCACTTCAGCGGCCAGGACGACCCGCTGTCCACCCCCGCGCACCGCCTGCACTACGACCTGGAGGTCTCGGGCTTTCCATCGTCGCACTGCGGACACCTGGCGCTCCTGCAAATGAAGGGCATGGACTACCCCGGCACCACCGGCATCGAGCAATGGCCCAGCTCGAACGCGCCGGTGCTGCGCTGGGCGCGCGCGCAGGGCGCCGTCAGCGGCTATGCCCATTCCGGCGTGGGCCTGTGGGCCGGCAGCACCGAACTGCCGAACCACGAGATGCCGGCCTTCGACGGCATCGGCGCCAACGACTACATCGTGACGCTGCCCGAAGGCCTGGTGGACTTCATCAGCACCTGCAACTTTCCGCCGACGGCGGAGATGACCATCTGGTACCACACGCTCAACGTCGGCCTGCGCAGCAGCATCGCCGGCGAAACCGACTGGCCCTGCTTCTACGAGGAAAGCCTGGGCATGGGCCGCAGCTACGTGAAGCTGGACGGCCCGCCCGACTACGCCGCCTGGTGCGCCGGCGTGAAGGCCGCGCGGTCCTACGTCGGCGAGGGCCGCACCCACCTGATGGACTTCACGCTGGCCAGCGGCAGCACACGGGTGGGCGTGGGCGGCGAGCTGAAGCTCGATCGCGCCGGCCCGCTGCGCGTGAGCGTGGACTTCGCGGCCCGGCTGGAACCCGCGCCCACGCCCGAGACCGAGGCGCTGCGCAAGCTGGGCCCGCTGGACAAGCCCTACTGGCACATCGAGCGCGCGCGCGTGGGCGACACGCGCCAGGTGGTGCTGGAGCTGGTGGTCAACGGCCGCAGCATCGAAGCGCGTGCCGTGGAAGCCGACGGCCGGCTGCAGCAGCTGGCCTTCGACTTCACGCCCACCGGCAGCTGCTGGGTGGCGCTGCGCGTGCTGCACAGCGCGCACACCAACCCGATCTGGATCAGCGTGGCCGGTGCGCCCATCCGCGTCAAGCGCAGCGCGCAGTGGTGCCGCGCGGCGGTGGACGTGTGCTGGAAGCAGAAGATGCCGCGCATCCGGCAGGCCGAGCGCGCCGACGAAGTGGCGCTGTACGACCGTGGCCGGCGCTTCTACGACCGCATGATCGTGGAGGCCGGCGGATGAGGCGCATGGCCTGGCAGGCAGGCGCCGTGCTGGCCTTCGCGGCGGGCGTGGCGTGCGCGCAGCCTGTCGGGCCGGCCCTGCAGCGTACCGCCAACCTGCCCGACGGTGCCCCGGCCTTCGACGTGCTGGGCGCCGGCGGCCGGCGCGTCGCCCGCATCGAATGCATCTGGAACGGCTGGTACGAGGCCGACGCACTGGCCAACCGGATCATGGCCTCCACGCGGCTGATGGCCGCCGTGGTGGCCAAGGCCGGGCGCATGGCCATCGAGGACCTGGGGCCGGCCAGCTTCGACTGCACCGTCGTCCCGGCCAGGGAGGACCGGTGACCACCGCAGTGCTGGCCAGCCTGGCCGCCATCGGCGATGGCGCGGGCGGTTTCGTCATCGACCAGATCGAGGTCGCCGCGCCGCAGCACGGCGAAGTGCGCGTGGCCCTGCGCGCCGCGGGCGTCTGCCACACCGACCACGCCTCGCTGCGCTGGCCCGGCCCGCTGGTGCTGGGGCACGAAGGCGCCGGCGTGGTGGAGAGCGTCGGTCCCGGCGTCTTGCACCTGGTGCCGGGCCAGCCGGTGCTGCTGAACTGGGCCATCCCGTGCGGCGGCTGTCCGCAGTGCCGGCGCGGCTGCGGCGCGCTGTGCGAGCGCACGCGCG
This sequence comes from Betaproteobacteria bacterium, assembly GCA_031379415.1. Taxonomy (GTDB): domain Bacteria; phylum Pseudomonadota; class Gammaproteobacteria; order Burkholderiales; family Burkholderiaceae_C; genus Rubrivivax. Next base: position 11,321 of record JANNFE010000295.1, read on the forward strand.
GCGTGGACGCCGCGCTGGGCAGCAGTGCGCCTGCGCCGGGCCACACGCGATGGCGTGGCCAGGCCGTGGAACGTGCTTTCGGGCTCGGCACCTTCGCCGGCCACACGCTCGTGCGCGCCGAGGCCCTCACGCCGCTGCCCGCGGCGCTGCCGATGCGCCACGCCTGCATCCTGGGCTGCGGCGTGATGACGGGCGTGGGCGCCGCCGTGAACGTGGCGCAGGTGCAGCCCGGCGACACGGTGGCCGTGCTGGGCTGCGGCGGCGTGGGGCTCAGCGTGGTCCAGGGCGCGCGGCTGGCGGGTGCGGCCCGCATCATCGCCATCGACCACCGGCCCGCGGCCTTGCAGCGTGCCCGAGAGCTGGGCGCCACGCACGCGGTCGTTCCGCCCGCCGACAATCCGCAGGCCGAGCACCTGGCCGCCGCCGTGCGTGCGCTGACCGGCGGCCGCGGCGCCGACCACGCCTTCGAAGCCACCGGCGTGGCAGCACTCGCCTTCTGGCCGCTGAAGCTGTGCCGCAACGGCGGCAACGCCGTGCAGCTGAGCGGCGCGCACGGGCCGGTGAGCGTGGAGATGCCGCAGTTCTGGTGGGACAAGCGCTACCTGGTGCCGCTGTACGGCGGCTGCCTGCCCGAGCGCGACTTCCCGCGCCTGTTCGACTGGGCCGCGCGCGGCGAGCTCGCGCTGGACAGCATGGTCACGCACACCTGGCGCCTGGGCGACCTGGCGCAGGCGCTGGACGACATGCTTGCCGGCCGCAGCGCCAAGGGCGTGATCCTCTTCGACTGAACGAGCGAGCCGCAGCGAGAAGCCCCCGATGTTCCGCACCGTTGAAGTCTCCGACCCGAGGCTCGCGCCACCCGGCCTGCGCTTCGTCACCGTGAAGAGCGCGGCGCTGGGCCAGCGTGCCGACCTGCTGCTGTTCGTGCCGCCGCAGGCCGAAGGCCTGGCCGACGTGCCGCTGGTCGTGCTGCTGCATGGCGTCTACGGCTCGCACTGGTCCTGGGCCTTTCAGGGCGGCGCGCACCTGACGGCGCAAGGGCTGATCGACGAGGGCGCGATCCCGCCGCTGGTGCTGGCCATGCCCAGCGACGGGCTGTGGGGCGATGGCTCAGGCTACGTGGCGCATGGCGGGCAGGACTTCGAACGCTGGATCGTCGACGAGGTACCGGCTGCGGCACGCGTGGCCTGCGCCGCGTGCAGCGAGGCCTCGCCGCAGTGCATCGCCGGCCTCAGCATGGGCGGCTACGGCGCCCTGCGGCTGGCCGGCAAGCACCCTGCGCGCTACGTGGCGGCAGCCGGGCTGTCGTCGATGACCGAGTTCTCGCAGTTCGACGCCCTGGTGGCCGAGGCGCGCGGTGGCTGGGGCAGCGCTGCCGCAGACCGCAGCGTCTGGCAGGCACTGTCCGGCGCCGACGCGCCCCTGCCGGCGCTGCGGCTGGACTGCGGGCAGGACGATCCCTTCATCGATGCCAACCGGCTGCTGCACGGGCAGTTGCAAGGGGCCGGCATCGACCACGCCTACGGCGAGCATCCGGGCGGCCACGATTGGACCTTCTGGGCCGAACACTTGGCGCACACCCTGTGCTTCTTCAGCGACAGCCTGCGCCGCCGCCAAGCACCCAAGGAACTCCGATGATCCTGCGACGCACCTTCCTCGCCTCGGCCGCCGGGACGCTGGGCGCGGCCGCCGCCCGCAGCCAGCCCCAGCCCCAACCGCTGCCGAACGTCAGCGCCGGCCGCATCGAACGCCTGGCCGCCTTTGCGTCGAAGCATGTCGATGCCCGGCACGTGGACGTCTGGCTGCCCGAGGGCTACGGTAGCGATGGCAACGGCAAGCGCTATCGCGTGCTGTACATGCACGACGGCCAGATGCTGTTCGACGCCAGCACCACCTGGAACAAGCAGGCCTGGAACGTTGATGCGGTGCTGGCGCGCCTGCTGCGCGAAGGCAGGGTGCCCGACACGCTGGTCGTCGGCATCTGGAACAACGGTCCCTTCCGCCACAGCGAATACTTCCCCCAGAAGACGCTGGCCACCCTGACACCGGCCGTGCGCCAGCGCTTCGTGGCCGAGTACCTGCAGGGCCGGCCGCAGGCCGACAGCTACCTGCGCTTCCTCGTCGAGGAACTGAAGCCCGCCATCGACCGCCGCTTTGCCACGCTGCCGGGGCGCGAGCACACGGCGCTGATGGGGTCGAGCATGGGCGGCGTGATCTCTGTCTACGGCATGAGCGAGCATCCGCAGGTCTTCGGCGGCGCGGCAGGCCTGTCGGTGCACTGGGCCGGCACGCGGGAGCCCAACGCCGAGATCCCGCTGGCGGCCTTCAACTACCTGCGCGACCACCTGGCGCCGCCGGACGGCCACCGGCTGTACATGGACCACGGCGACGGCGGCCTGGACGCCTGGTACGGCCCCTACCAGGCCTTCGTCGACGAGATCGCCCGCGACCGGGGCTACACGGCGGCCAATCTGAAGAGCCTGCGCTTCCCGGGCACGGGCCACAACGAAGCCGACTGGTCGGTGCGGCTGGAGATCCCGCTGCAGTTCCTCCTCCAGCCGTCGGCCGGGGCCGTGAGGTGAGGGTCGGGCGCGCGGGCTGCCGCGTCACGTCGCAGCGCTGGCCGCGCGCGCTGGTGCTGCTGGCGATGATCGCGTTGGCGGCCGTGGCAGCGCCGGCCGCGCGCGCACAGGGCGCTTCCCTCACCCAGCACGTCGACCCCTTCATCGGCACCGACGGCACCGGCCACGTCACGCCGGCGGCGATGGTGCCCTTCGGCATGGTGGCGCCCGGCCCCGACAACGCCGACCGCGGCTGGAGCTACAGCAGCGGCTACCAGTTCCGGGCGCCGCGCATCCTCGGCTTTTCCAACACGCACATCAGCGGCGCCGGCATCCCCGAACTGGGCGACGTGCTGCTGATGCCCGCTGCCGGCACGCGCTGGAACGCCGACAGCCGCGACTTTTCTGCCGAGCCCGACAAGAAGGCCGAGAGGGCCGCCCCCGGCCTGTACCGCGTCACGCTGCCCGGCCACGGCGTGCGCGTGGAACTCACCGCCACGCAGCGCGTGGCCGTGCACCGCTACACCTTCCAGCGCAGCGGCAGCGTGCAGGTGATGGTGGACCTGCAGCACGGGCTGCTGTTCGGCGACGGGCCGCGCGTCACCCGGGCCGCGTCGCAGGTGGCTGCCGGGCGGGGAGAGATCACCGGCACCACGCATGCGAAGAACTGGGTCGAGCGCGAAGCCTCCTTCATCGTGCGCTTCGACCGCCCCATCCGCAGCGTCACCACGTTGCCGCCGCGCGAAGGCGAGAAGGCGGCGCGCTACCTGCTCGACTTCGACCTCGGCACGGGCCGCGTCCTGCACGCGCGCGTGGCGCTGTCCACCGTGGACGTGGACGGTGCACGGCGCAACCTGGCGGTGGACGAGGGCAAGACCTTCGCCGCCGTGCGTACCCAGGCCGACGCGCAGTGGCAGAGCCTGCTTTCGCGCATCACCATCGACGCCGACGCGCGCTTCAGGAAGATCTTTTATTCCGCGCTGTACCGCACCCTGCTGCACCCCAGCGACATCGCCGATGCCGACGGCCGCGTGCGCGGCCCCACCGGGCAGGTGATCGACGCCCCGGGCGGCGTCTACTACAGCACCCTCAGCCTGTGGGACACCTTCCGCGGCGTGCACCCGCTGTTCACGCTGCTGGTGCCCGAGCGCGTACTGGGCTTCATCCGCACGATGCTGTCCCACCACCAGGCACAGGGCTACCTGCCGCTGTGGACGGCCTGGGGCCGCGAGACGCACACGATGATCGGCAACCCGGCGCTGCCGGTGATTGCCGACGCCGTGGCCAAGGGCTTCCACCGACAGGGCGCTGGCTTCGACCTGCAGGCTGCGCTGCAGGCGATGGTCGAGACCTCCACGCTGCCGCGGCCGAACGCGCCCGAGTGGGCGCAACGCGACTGGAGCGCCTACGACGCTTTCGGCTACATCCCGCTGGACAGGGTCAGCAACGAGTCGGTGAGCAAGACGCTCGAGCTCGGCATCGGCGACGACGCGGTCGCCCGCGTGGCGCGTGCCGCCGGCCGCAGCGACGTGGCCGAGCGCTTCGTCCGCCGAGCCCAGGGCTGGCGGCTGCTGTGGGACCCACAGACGCAGATGATGCGCGGCAAGGACAGCGCCGGCCGCTGGCGCGAGCCCTTCGACCCCCTGGTGCCCACGAGCCCGATGAACAACCCCGGCGACTACACCGAGGCGAACGCCTGGCAGTACACGCTGACGCCGGCGCTGCACGACCCCGCCGGCCTGGTGGCGCAAATGGGCGGGCCCACGGCCTTCGAGGCCTGGCTGGACCGCCTTTTCAGCGTGCAGGCGCCGGGCGACAACAAGCACCTGGGCCAGGAGGCGCTGATCGGCCAGTACGCGCACGGCAACGAACCCAGCCACCACATCGCCTACCTCTATGCGTGGACGGACTCGCCCGGGAAAGGCCAGGCGCTGATCCGCCGCATCGCGCGCAGCTTCTACGGCAGCGGGCTCGACGGCATCACCGGCAACGACGACTGCGGGCAGATGAGCGCCTGGCTGGTGCTGTCCGCGCTGGGCTTGTACCCGGTGGTGCCCGCCTCGGGCAGCTACGTGGCCGGCGCGACGCTGGTGCGCCGCGCGACGCTGGCGCGGGCCGACGGCACGCGGCTCACCATCGTGCCCGGCCGGCGCCCCGGTGTGTGGCTGGACGGTCAGCGCATGGACGCCAGGGCGCTGCCGCATGCTGCGCTGCTGCAGGCGCGGCTGCTGGAAGTGGGGGCTGCACGATGAAGCGCTGGCTGTTCCGACCGGTGTGTGCCACGCCGCTGCCCGTCCTGGCCTCGCCCGCGATGGTGCAGCAGCGGGGCCTGATGCTGCACGTGCTTGCGCCCGACTGGCGCGACCCGGTCATCCACTTCGTGCTGACCGACCGCTTCGACAACGGCAACCCTGGCTACGGCCCTGGCTGGGGTGCCGACGCCCCCGCGCTGGACGACCGGCCCAACGCTGCTTCCAGACCCACGGCGCGGCCGCTGCAGAGCCCCTTCGACCTCAACGATCCGCGCCGCGCCGCGGACCGCTGGGCCGGCATCCACCACTGGACGCCGGACATCCCCGACGTCACCGTGCGCGACGAGGAACTGAAGTTCCAGACTTCCGGTCTGGACGATCTGAACACCGAGAACCCGCGCGTGCGCCGGCACCCGCGCCTGCGCGCGCACGGCTGGAGTGACGCGCTCTTCGACCCCGAGGGCGCGGATGCCCCCGCGGACGGCCGCAGCATCACGCCAGCGGCGGAGATCAGCACCGACGCGGCCGGCCGCAGGGCGCGCTTCACCATCCCCAGCGAGGCACTGGGCGACCCGGCCAGCCCGAGCGACGCCCGCGACTTCGTGAGCACCTGGGACTGCGCCGGCACCTGGCGCCCGCTGGCGTGCGAAGCCAGCAGCTTCACCGTGGGCGGCGGCGATCCCGACGCGCCCAAGGTCTGGAGCGCCAGCCCGGTGATCACGCTGCCCTGAAGGCCCCCGATGCTCGACGCCCAACGACGCCTGTCCACCGGCTTTCTCATCCTGCTCAGCCTGCCGACTGCGGCCGTCGGCTTCGCCTTGTCGTCGGGCATTGCCACGACGACCTGGCTGCTGAGCACGCGCTACAACCTGCACCTGGAGAACATCGCGCTGATCTGGCTGATGGGCCCGCTGATGGGCCTGCTGGTGCAGCCCATCGTCGGCGCGCTGAGCGACCGGACCTGGCTGATGAAGGGCCGCCGGCGCCCCTATCTGCTGGCCGGTGGGCTGGCGGGCGCGGCCTCGACTTACGCCATGCTGGAATTGGACAGCCTGGCCAGCGCCACCGGCCTGAGCCTGATCGCCGTGGCGGTGGTCGTGGCGCTGGTGGCCGACCTCAGCACCAACGTCACCTTCAACCCGGCGCGCTCGCTGGTGGCCGACCTCACGCCCGGGGGCCCGGCCCGCGTGCGGGGCTACGCCTGGATGCAGACGGTCTCGGGCGCGCTGGGTATCAGCGCATACCTGATCTCCATCTTCCTCGGCAACCACGCGCTGGTGCTGGTGACGGTGGCGGTAGTCTTCTTCCTGACGCTGCTGCCGCTGCTGTTCATCGAAGAGGCCGCGCCGGCCGCGATGGCGGTGCCACTGGCCCCGGACGGTGCCGGCCCGCGGGCCACCGGGCTGGCGGCTTTCCGGGCTCTGTGGCCCATGGTGGGCTTCCTGTTCTATGGCGCGTTCGTCGCGATCGACAAGCTCGTCTTCAACGATGCGCTGGCGGGCTGGGCCGTGCCCTTGTTCGTGGTGGTCGTGGCGGTGACGCTGCTGTGGGGCCTGGCCATCGTCTGGCAGGGCCGCCGGAAGCCTTCGGGCCAGAACCGGCTCCGCACCATGCTGCTGGCGCACGGCTTCGCCTGGCTGGGCGTGCAGAGCATGTTCGTGATGGGCTTTTTTTACGTGCGCGACTTCGTCTTGCCTGCCGCCGACGGGCCGGTGCTGGCCGATGGGCTGTACCAGCTGGCGAACTCGGCCGTCCCCACCACGGCCGCCGACACGGCCGGGCGCGTGCTCTCCATGGGCTTCCTGCTGCTGAACCTGGTGGGCGCAGCCTTGCCTGTGCTCGTGCTCAAGCCGCTGTGCCTGCGCTACGGCAAGGTACTCGTGCACCGCAGCGCCATGGGGCTGATGGCGGCTGCGTATGCCTTCATCGCGCTCGCGCCTGCGAATGAGGCGTTCTACTACCTGGGCATGCTGCTGTGCGGCATCGGCTGGTCATCGCTGATCTCCATCGTCTTTGCCATCTACTCGGAGTCCGTCGACTCGCGCGACATGGGCGTCAGCATGGGCGTGTTCAACAGCAGCCTGGTGCTGCCGGCCCTGGCCGTGCCCGGGCTGCTGAAGCTGTCGGACGCGCTGGGCGGACACCGCTGGGTGTTCGCGCTCTTCGCCATCTGTCTGGCGCTGTCATTCGCGCTCTGGTGCGCAGTGCCCGAGCGTGAGAACGACGGTGCCGCGACCGCCCCATGAGGGTGATCCAACAAGGCACGACTGCCAGCGTACGCGTGGCCTCCTGGTCGCGGCCGTCGGTCGCATCACCGCACGAGCGCCGGTTGGGTGCGTGACCCGATCCGACAAGACGGCAGGGCCAGCGTGAGCCAGCCTCGGGCCTGTCAGCGTCTGCTTCAAGGCGCCCAGATGGCCATATCCAGCTGCGATGAACGGTCCCGATGTCGGCCTCGAAACGCCTCTTGAGCTGGACGGCAGCGTCCTGGAGCAGAAGGGCGGCTTGCAGGATCAAGATCGAGGCGCGGCAGGTTCCGGCGTCGGAGCATGCGCTTTACGGCATCAGGTACAGCCTCACGCTTCACGACAGGCTCGGAACCCGGGTCCTCGGCTTCGACGACGCACACGCCGTGAAACCTCCGAAGAAGTTCAAGTTCGCAGGGCAGCGTCTGCCCTGTGACCATCGTCACCGGACGTCGAGTGACAAGGGTGTCCCCTAAGCGTTCGAGTCGGCGCAACCGCTGCTGGAGGACTTCTTCGCAGAGGTGGACCGTGTGATCAAGGAAGCCCAGCAATGAAGACCATCGTCATTGGCGTCATGTCCCAGGAACAGATCCGGGCTCGCACGATCGCCATCGCCAAAGGCGAGTACAAGCCCAAGTCGGGGGAGCCCAAGATCTGGTTCACCTCCATGAAGTCGGTGGCCGAGGTGCTGAGCGATCAGAACCGCGCGCTGCTCAAGGTTATCAGGGAGACCAATCCAGATTCCATGGCCGTGCTGGCCAAGACCACAGGGCGGCAGCCGGGCAACCTGTCGCGCACCTTGAAGACGATGTCGCGCTGCGGGCTGGTGGATCTCCAGCGCGACAAGACGCATGTCAGGCCGGTGGTGAAGGCGACTGGATTCCGAATCATGGCCGCCGCCTGAGGTCGTGTGCTGGCCGCCCGGCGTCGCGACCGAAGGGAAACTGCAGTCCGGGGCAGGGCGGCGGCGGACAGTGTGGCTCCAGTGTGGCAAGGAGCGAGGCCGGCGATGCCCGCGATAGTCTGCGAAGGCTGGCTGCAAGTGTGAGTTGACTGATTTCCGAGACCCTGGTTCAAGGAAGTTCGAGCGTTCGCAGGTTGACGGAAATGCTGACGGTAAAGACGCGGCGTCTGGTCATTCAATCCAATGCCGACCATGGGTTACCAGTGCAGGACATGATCGGGTGGGAATGAGGGGGGTTGGTTTCAGAAGGTTCGCGGTCTACAAGGACTATCGGAACCAGCGCTGGGAAGCCAGCTGCGAATCGCGCTGACGGGCGTATCAAAGCGGGTTCTTCGCGAGTGTCTGACACCCCGAGGGAACGGTGTGCCGGTTCTCGACGACTGCAGCGGCGACAGTCAGGCCGAAGCGCTTACCGTGCTGCCACGCTTGTGAGCCAAACCGGGCATGCCGGCAGGATCGAGCGCCAGCAACATGTCGCGGAAGGTGTGAGCCGCGGCCGACAGCCGGTGTTGCGTCCGATGGACAGCGTACCACTGGCGCACGATCGGAAAGCCTTCGACCGAAAGCACGGCGAGGCAGCCCGTCTGCAGTTCGAGCTCGATCGTCTGCGCCGACACGACCGCCACGCCCAGACCGGCGCGCACGGCCTGTTTGATGGCCTCGTTGGTGCCGAATTCGCAGCCCGCGCGGACCGTCAGCCCCAGCGCGGTGAAGTGGCGCTCCACTGCGGCGCGCGTGCCCGATCCTGGCTCGCGCATGACCAGCACCTCCTCAGCCAGGCGCGCCATGCTTACTTGTCCCTGCCCGGCCAGTGGGTGGCGCGGCGATGCGATGACCACCAGCAGGTTGTCCTTGAAGTTCTGTGCGACCGCGTCAACGCCGTTAGGAGGCTGGCCAGTGATGGCCAGGTCCGTGCGGCTGTCGGCCAGAGCGGACAGCACGAACTCCCGGTTGCCCACCTGCAAGCTGATGCGCACCCCCGGATGGCGTGCGTTGAACTCCGCGATCAACGCCGGCAGAAAGTAGTTCGCGGTGGATACCACCGCAAGGCGCAGCAGGCCCCGCTCGAGCCCGCGGAACTGCTCCATTGAAGCGTTGAGGTGCGCCATGCGACCGGCAATGTCGTTGGCATGCACGCGCAGGAGCTGGCCCGCCTCCGTCAGGCAGATCCGCCTGCCGATCTGCTCAACCAGCGGCAGGCCAACCTGCTCTTCGTGCTGCTTCATCTGCATCGACACCGCCGGCTGCGTCAGGTGCAAATCGCCGGCGGCACGCGAGATCGAGCCATGACGGGCAACGGCTTCGAAGATGCGCAGGTGACGCAACGTGATGTGCATGCCGACTCGCCAAGGTAGATGGACCGTGGAGGCATGGTAGCAGCGGCCCCTCGACCCGGATGGAGCACTCAGCCCGCCATGCCCAGCACGTCGGCCTGGTCTCGACCGAGCAGCGCCTTCAGCAGCGGCGGCTCGAAGTGGCGCTTGACAGTGATGGCGTAGAAGGTCTCCACCAGCTCGGGCACGACGCAATACTCCACCAGTTGGCGGCTCTGCAACTCGTCGCGCACGACCACGGTCGGAACCAGCGCCACCGCGCCGGAATCGCGGGCCAGCAGGCGCAGCAGCGCCATGTCGTCGACCTCGGCCAGCACGCGATATCGCAGGCCATGCTGCTCGCACAGCAGGTCGAAGCCGGCGCGAATGTCGCTGTCGCGGCCGGGCAGCAGCAGGGGCACTTCCGCCAGGTCTTCAGGAAAGCGAAAGGCCCGTCGCTTCGGCCGCGGCTTGCCGACCAGGCTGACCGGTTGGCGCGCGATGCTGCGCGAACGCCACGGGTGGTCGGCATCGGCATGCACGCGTCGGTTCGACAGCACGAGATCGAGTGCGTGCACGCGCAGCCGCGGCAGCAGGTCCTCCAGGCTTCCCGACTGCAGGACGAGCTCGATGTCGCTGCGCGACAGCAGCGGCTTGACGAAGTTCTCCTGGAAGTTGCGCGACAGCGTCGCGACGGCGCCGATGCGCAGCACCTGCCTGTGTTGTCGCACGCCGTCGCGCAGCAGCGCCACCAGTTCGTTGCCGGAAGTGAAGATGTGGTCCGCGTAGCTCAGCGCCAGGCGTCCGGCTTCGGTCAGCTGCAGGCTGCGCCCGCTGCGCGTGAAGAGGGCCTGGCCCAGGTCGTCTTCGAGCCGCTTGATTTGTGTGGACAGGGCCGACTGCGACACGTGCAGGTGGGCGGCAGCCCGCGTCAGATGGCCTTCACGGGCGACGGCCCAGAAGTAATGCAGGTGGTGGTAGTTCAAACGGGCCATGTCCACTTGTTCCGTTTATAAGAACGTATTGTGTCGATCAATGAATTTTACGATGAGCTTGATCGACGGCACAGTCGCTCCCGGTCCAACCTGAGGAGGCCAGCCGATGGAGTCCCTGCTTCCCGAACTGCCCGCCGCGCGGGCCGCCCTGCTGGTCGCCGTACCCGCGTTGTACCTGCTGGCCGGCGCGTCGGTGCTGTCGCAGGCCAGCGCCGGCGCGCCGCGCTGGCTGTGGCCACGGCGCTGTTCGACGCTGGCCGTGGGCGCCGCCTTGCTGTCGCTGCTGTGGCTGGTGGCTGGCGGCGCCGGGCTGCTGCGCGGCCCGGCGCTGCTGACGCTGGGCGACGCCGGCGCGTTGCACCCGAGCCTGCGCAACGACGCGCTCGGCGGCGTCATGCTGCTGCTGGTCGCCAGCCTCGGCTGGGTCATCGTCCGCTACTCGCAGCCTTACCTCGACGGCGAGCGCGGCCAGTCACGCCATCTGCGCAGCCTGATGCTGACGATGGCCGCGGTGACGCTGCTGGTGCTGAGCAACAACCTGCTGGTGCTGGCCGCGGCCTGGATCGCCACCAGCTTGGCATTGCACAGCCTGTTGACCTTCTTCGACCAGCGGCCGCAGGCGCTGATCGCCGCGCACAAGAAGTTCATCGCGAGCCGGGTGGCCGACCTGTGCCTGCTGGGTGGCATCGGGCTGGTGGGGTGGCAGCTCGGCACGCTGGAGATCGACGAGGCGGTGGCCGCGGCCGCCGCGCTGCCGGCCATGCCGGCTGCGCTGCAGGCCGCGGCCTTGCTCTTCGTCTTCAGCGCCCTGCTCAAGTGCGCGCAACTGCCCCTGCACGGCTGGTTGATCCAGGTGATGGAGGCGCCCACGCCCGTGTCGGCGCTGCTGCACGCCGGCGTGGTGAACCTCGGTGGTTTCCTGCTCATCCGCCTGGGCACCTTGGTGGCCGACGTGCCGGCGGCGCAGGCCTTGCTGGTGGTGGTGGGCAGCATCTCGGCGGTGGTGGCGGCGCTGGTGATGATGACCCGCATCAGCATCAAGGTCGCGCTGGCCTGGTCGACCTGCGCGCAGATGGGCTTCATGCTGATGCAGTGCGGTCTGGGGCTGCACGACATGGCGCTGCTGCACCTGGTGGCGCACTCGCTGTACAAGGCCCATGCCTTCCTGGGCGCCGGGGGCGCGGTCGAGCAGAACCGGCTGCGCCAGATGACCCCACCGCTGCGGCCGCTGGCTGTCGGGCCCTGGCTGCTGGCGGCGCTGGGCGGTGCGGTGCTGGTGGGCATGGCTGCCTGGGCGTGGGGCTACGGAACGGCGCAGTCGACCGCGCTGCTGGCGTCGGGCGGCATCGTCGCGCTGGCGCTGGCTTCGCTGCTGGCGGGCCCGGTGGCACGGCCCGGCGGGCGCGGGATGTTGGCGGCAGCGGCGGCTGCGTTCACCGTGGCCTTCGTCTACTTCGGGCTGCATGCCGGCTTTGCGCGCTGGCTCGGTGGCTCCCAGATCGGCGGTGCGCCTTCGATGGGGCTGGTGGTGTGGGTGCTCGGCTGCTTCGGCCTGCTGTTCGTGCTGCAGGGCGCCGTACGTGCCCGGCCCGGCGGCGCCATCGCCCGCATGCTCTACCCCTGGCTGTTCTCGGGCCTGTATCTCGACGAGCTCTTCACCCGCCTGACCTTCCGCCTGTGGCCGGCGCGGCTGCCGGCTGCCGCGGCACCGGCATCGGCGCTGACGATCCCTGACACAACGCGTATTGGAGTCTGATGATGAACGCCATGGCCGAACCCATCGCGACCGCCCTCAGTCCGGTGTGGCCCGCGGTCGACGCCGCCTGCGCCCGCATCGCACCGACCTGGCCGCTGGACCGCTTCATCGCCGTCAACCCCTACTGGGGCCAGCTCGAAAGGCCGATCGCCCAGGCTGCGGCGCAACTGGCGGGGCTGTCGGGCAGCACGATGCTGATGCCGCGTGCGTGGTTCGCCGAGCAGTGGCGCGCGGGGCGCATCGGCGCCGAACACCTGCAGGCAGCCATCGACGCGGACCGCGCTGACATCACGGTCGCCGAACTGGTGGCCAGCCTGGACGCACCCGCACCCTTGCCGGGCCGGCTGCCGCTGGCCAGCGACCTCGTCGACGCCGGGCGCGATCTCGGCCACGCCATGGCCTGGCACGACTACATCACCCACCATGTCAGCCAGTGCTGCGCAGCCTACTTCGACCAGGGCCAGGCGGCCTGGGGGCCGGACCGCACGGGCGGCCTGTACCCGAGCTGGCTGCGACAGTCGGCGCACGACTTCGGCCCGGCCATGCTGATGGGCGACACCGGCTTCACCACCCGCCTGGCGGCGCTGCCGAAGGACCCGGTCTCGCTGATCGACGCGGCCACGCGCGCACTGCGCATGCCGCAGGCGTCGCTGGAGGCCTACTACACGGCGCTGCTGATGAGCATCAACGGCTGGGCCTCGTGGTGTGCCTACCAGCGTTGGCAGGCGCGGCTGGTTCAGAAGGACGATGACCAGATCGTGCATCTGCTCGCCGTCCGGCTGGCTTGGGAGTGGCTCCTGCAGCAGGGTCACCCGAAGCTGGCCGTGGCCGATGGCCTGGCGGCTGCCTGGGGCGCCTGCGACGCCGTCTTCAGCCGTGCCCAGGCGGCACTGCGCACCGACTGGCTCTGGCAAGCGGCGATGGAGCGCAGTTACCTGGCCCCCCTGTGCCGCAGCTTGCTCAAGGCGCCCGTACCGCAGGCTGCGACTGCCGCGCCCGCGGTACAGGCGGTGTTCTGCATCGACGTGCGCTCCGAGGTCTACCGCCGTGCACTCGAAGCCGCCAGCCCGGCCGTGCAGACGCTGGGCTTCGCCGGCTTCTTCGCGATGTTCGTCGAGTACCGGCCGCTCGGCAGCGAGATGGTGCGGCCGCAACTGCCCGGACTGCTGGCGCCCGGGCTGTGCATCACCGACGAGTGCGACTCGCCGTCGCTGGGCCAGGTGCTGAGCGAGAAGCGCCAACGCAAGCTGCTGTGGCGCCAGCAGTGGCAAGGCTTTCTGGGCGGTGCGGGCTCGATGTTCTCCTTCGTCGAGACCTGTGGACTGCTCTACGCGGGCAAGCTGTTCAAGGGCAGCACGGGTGGCGACCCGAAGACGCGGCCTGTCGAGCAGACCGGTCTGTCGGCAGAACAGCTGGCCCGCCTGCGGCCGCGTCTGCCCGCCAGCGGCGGGCCAGACACCGACGCGCGCGTGACCATGGCTGCCACCGCACTGGGCGCCATGGGCCTGGCGCACATGGGCAAAGGCGGGCTGGCACGCCTGGTGCTGCTGGCCGGCCACGGCAGCACCAGCACCAACAACCCGCATGCGGCCGGCCTGGACTGCGGCGCGTGCGGCGGCCAGACGGGTGAGGTGAACGCGCGCGTGCTGGCGCTGATGCTGGGCGACCCTGCCGTTCGCGCCGGGCTGCGCGGCCGCGGTATCGATTTGGCAGACAGCACGCAGTTCCTTGCCGGGCTGCACAACACCACCACCGACGAGCTGCTGCTGTACGACACCGACCTGCTGCCGGCCAGCCACGACGACGACGTCGCCGCGCTGCGCGGCTGGCTGCGCGACGCCGGTGTGCGGGCGCGCGCTGAACGCGCGGCGTCGCTCGGGCTGGCCGACCGCGCCACCGACCCGTCTGCATTGCGCCAGGCCATCACCGAACGCACCAGCGACTGGGCACAGGTGCGGCCCGAGTGGGGGCTGGCCGATTGCGCCAGCTTCATCGTCGCGCCGCGTTCGCGCAGCCGTCACCTGCGGCTGGACGGACGGAGCTTCCTGCACGACTACACCTGGCAGCGCGACCCCGGCTTCAAGGTGCTGGAGCTGATCATGACCGCGCCGATGGTGGTCACCAACTGGATCAACCTGCAGTACCACGCCAGCAGCGTCGATCAACGGCGCTACGGCAGTGGCAACAAGGTGCTGCACAACGTCGTCGGCGGCAATGTCGGTGTCTTCGAGGGCAACGGCGGCGACCTGCGCATCGGCCTGCCGCTGCAGTCAGTGCACGACGGCCGGAAGCTGCGCCACACGCCGCTGCGGCTGGGCGTGTTCATTCAGGCGCCGCAGCAGCCTCTGGACGACATCATCGCCCGCCAGGCGACGGTGCATCACTTGCTCGACCACCAGTGGCTGCATCTGTTCAGGCTTGATGATGTCGAAGGCGTGTGGCGCTACGTCCCCGGCGGCCAATGGGAAGCAGTGGCGTCAGAGACCGCCTGAAGCCCGACGACAAAGTGCCCTCAGGCCAGCGTGGCGGTGGCCAGCAAACCCGCCTTGCCGTCGGGGCCCTGCGCCTGCAGGGCCACGCTGTCACCGTCCGGGGTGCCCACCAGCCGCAGCGGCCCCAGGTCGAACAGCGGCGCCACGCCGCGGAAGCTGAAGGTCCGCATCGGCCGCGCCGTCGACCGCTGCACCAGCTGTGCCAGCAACATGGCCGTCAGCGGGCCATGCACCACCAGACCCGGGTAGCCCTCGACCTCGCCCGCATAGCCGCGGTCGTAGTGGATGCGGTGGGCGTTGAAGGTCAGCGCCGAGAAGCGGAACAGCAAGCGGCTGTCGGGCTGCCGCAGCTGCGTCCAGCTGCCCTCGGGCACCGGTGGCCAGGGCGCCGCGGCCGGGGCGGCCACGGGGCCGCCGGGTTCGCGGTAGACGATGTCCTGTTCCTCCTCGATGCACAGCGCCCCGTGCTGAAGGAAACGAAGCGCGACGGTGACGAAGGCCAGCGAACCGCTCTTGCCGGACTTCAGCACGACATCGCGGATGCACGCCTGGCGCTCGGCCGGTGTGCCGATGCGCAAGGGCCGGTGCCATTGCACGCGCGCGCCGGCAAACATGCGGCGCGGGTAGGGAATGGGCGGCAGGAAACCACCGCGCTGCGGATGTCCGTCGGTGTCCAGCGCCGCCTGCGGCGCGCGCGGCAGGAAGTGGAACCAGTGCCACAGCGGCGGCAGCGCATCGCCAGCGTCCAGGGGTGGCCCGGGTTCGTCCAGCATGGCCTGCGCCGCCTGCGCCTGCGTCGGGCCCAAGGGGTCGAGGGTGGTTTCGGTGCGGCCGATCCAGGCCGTGAAGTCGTCATCCATCAGCGTTTCCTATACAGGCTTCAGAAAGACTGAAACAAGGAGCGGGATTGCCCCGGGTGGTGCAGCCAGCGAAGGAATTTAGCCTGAACCGGCCATGCAATGCAGCTTCCACCTCCCGGCCGCCCCCAGCGTTTCAGGCGCTGCAAGCGCCCCCAGCGCTTCACGGGCGCAGCCATGACCGCCGCGCCGCCCCACGCCGCCGCCCCGGCACCGCAGCCGCTGTCCGGCCTGCGCGTCATTGACGTCGGCAACTTTCTCGCCGGCCCCTACGCCGCCACCGTCATGGGCGAGTTCGGTGCCGAGGTGATCAAGGTCGAGCACCCGGACGGCGGCGACCCGATGCGCCGCTTCGGCACCGCCACCGAACGCCCTGACGCCACGCTCAACTGGCTGAGCGAAAGCCGCAACAAACGCTCGGTGACCATCGACCTGCTGCAGCCCGAAGGCGTGGCGCTTTTCCTGAAGCTGGTGGCCAAGTCCGATGTGTTGGTGGAGAACTTCCGCCCCGGCACGATGGAAAGCTGGGGCCTGACCTGGGATGTGCTGCGCCAGGCCAACCCCAAGCTCGTGTTGTTGCGCGTCACCGGCTACGGGCAGACCGGCCCCTACCGGCGCCGCCACGGCTTCGCCCATATCGCGCAGGCCTTCGGCGGTTTGAACTACCTGGCCGGCTTTCCGGGCGAGACGCCGGTGCTGCCGGGCACGGTGCCGCTGGGCGACTACATCGCCAGCCTGTTCGGCGCCATCGGCGTGCTGGTGGCACTGCGCCATGCCGAGGCCACCGGCCGCGGGCAGATCATCGACGTCGGCATCTACGAGGCCGTGTTCCGCGTGCTCGAGGAACTGGCCGCCGTCTACGGGCTGCACGGCAAGGTGCGCGAGCGCGAAGGCGCGGGCAGCTTCGTGGCCTGCCCGCACGGCCACTTCCGCACCAAGAACGACAAGTGGATCGCCATCGCCTGCACCACCGACAAGATGTTCGAACGCCTGGCCGTCGCCATGGGCCGTCCCGAACTGGCCTCGACCGAGATGTACGGCCCGCAGCGCAAGCGGCTGGCGGCGCGCGACGAGGTCAACCGCATGGTGAGCGACTGGGTCGCGTCGCTGGACCGCTCCGACGTGCTCGACAAGTGCCTGGCCGAAGAAGTGCCGGCCGGCAAGGTGAACTCGATCGCCGACATCTTTGCCGACGAGCACTTCCAGGCCCGCGGCAACCTGGCGCACGTACCGGCAGACGAGCTGGGTGAAGTCATCGTGCCCGGCGTCGTGCCGACCCTGTCGGCCACGCCCGGGCGCATCAGTCACCTGGGCCCGCCGCTCGGCAACGCCACCACCGAGGTGCTGCAGGGCCTGCTCGGCCTGCACGCCGACGAGTTGGCGCGGCTGCGCCAGCGCAAGACGATCTGAGGCACCATGGACGCCGTCAATCCAGCCGCCCCGACGCCGCTGCCGCTTGCCGGCATGCGCGTGATCGACATGGCCACCGTCATCGCCGCGCCCTTCTGCGCCACGCTGCTGGGCGAGTTCGGTGCCGACGTGCTGAAGGTCGAACACCCCGACGGTGGCGACGCGCTGCGGCGCTTCGGCACGCCGTCGGCGCGCGGCGACACGCTCACCTGGCTCAGCGAAAGCCGCAACAAGCGCTCGCTCACCCTGGACCTGCGCCAGAAGGAAGGCGCCGAAATCTTCAAGGGCCTGGTCGCGCAGAGCGACGTGGTGTGCGAGAACTTCCGCACCGGCACGCTGGAGAAGTGGGGCCTGGGCTGGGACGTTCTGAAGAAGATCAACCCGCGGCTGGTGATGCTGCGCGTCACCGGCTACGGGCAGACCGGGCCCTACAAGGACCGCCCGGGCTTCGCCCGCGTGGCGCATGCCGTCGGCGGCCTGGCCTACCTGGCCGGCATGCCCAAGGGCACGCCGATGACACCGGGCTCCACGACGCTGGGCGACTACATGACCGGCCTGTACGGCTGCCTGGGCGTGATGATGGCGCTGCGCCACCGCGACCTGACGGGCGAGGGCCAGTATGTCGACGCCGCGTTGTACGAGTCGGTCTTCCGCTGCACCGAAGAACTGGCACCTGCCCATGCCATGTACGGCGTCGTGCGCGAGCGCGCGGGCTCGTCGCACAACGACTTCGCGGTGCCGCACGGCCACTTTTCCACCAAGGACGGCAAGTGGGTCGCCATCAGCTGCGCCACCGACCTGCTGTTCGCACGCCTGGCCAAGGCCATGGGCCGGCCCGAGCTGGCCACCGCCGAGACCTATGGCGAGCAGAAGACGCGGCTGGCCCACCGCCACGATGTCAACGAGATCGTGCGCGACTGGTGCGGCGCGTTGACGCGCGAAGAGGTTCTGGAGCGCTGCTACGCCACCGATACCCCAGCCGGGCCGCTGAACAACATCGCCGACATCTTCGGCGATCGCCAGTTCCACGCCCGCCGCAACCTGGTGGCGATGGACGCGCCCGATACCGGCGAGCAGGTCATCGTGCCGGCGCCGGTGCCGCGCCTGAGCGAGACGCCGGGGAGCATCCGCACGCTGGGCCCCAAGCTCGGCGAACACAGCAGCGAGGTGCTGCGCGAACTGCTCGGTCTGACCGAGGCGCAGATCGCTGCGCTGCGCGCCAAGAGCGTCATCTGAAGGGACCCCCGTGAAAGGCATTCTTGAAGGTTTGCGCGTGGTCGAAGGCTCGGCCTTCGTAGCCGCGCCGCTGGGCGGCATGACACTGGCGCAACTGGGTGCCGACGTGATCCGCTTCGACCCCATCGGCGGCGGGCTGGACCATCGCCGCTGGCCGGTGACGGCAGAAGGGCGGTCGCTGTTCTGGGCTGGCTTGAACAAGGGCAAGCGCTCGATCGCGGTTGACATCCGCAAACCGCGCGGCCAGGAGCTCTTGACGCAGATCATCTGCGCGCCGGGCGCCGACGCAGGGCTGTTCAGCACCAACTTCCCGGCGCGCGGCTGGTTGGCCTACGAGACCTTGGCCGCACAACGCGCCGACCTGATCATGGTGAACCTGATGGGCCGGCGAGATGGCGGGTCAGAGGTCGACTACACCGTCAACCCGCAGCTGGGCTTCCCGTCGCTCACCGGTTCGGCGGCCAGCGTCGTGCCGGCCAACCATGTGTTCCCCGCCTGGGACGCGATTGCCGGGCAAATGATCTGCACCGCGCTGCTGGCGGCACTGCGCCACCGCGACCGGCATGGTGTGGGCCAACTCGTGACGCTGGCGCTGAAGGACGTTGGCCTGGCGATGCTGGGCCACCTGGGCATGCTGGCCGAGGTGCAGGTGAATGGCATCGATCGGCCGCGTTACGGCAACCACCTGTACGGCGCGTTCGGCTGCGACTTCCTCACGCGGGACGGCGAACGGGTGATGGTCGTCGGGCTGACCGACATGCAGTGGCGTTGCCTGCTCAAGGCCACCGGCCTGGCCGAGGCGGTGTCGGCCCTTGGCGCGCGGCTCGACGTGAACATGGACGATGAGGGTCACCGCTTCCAGTCTCGGGTCGCACTCGAGGCGCTGTTCGACCCGTGGTTCGCTGCCCGCACGCTGGCCGAGGTGGCGACGGTCTTCGAAGCCCATCGCGTGACCTGGGGCCCCTACCGCACCGTGCGCCAGGCGATCGAGCGCGACGCCGACCTGTCCACCACGCACCCCATGTTCTCGATGCTGCTGCAGCCCGGCATCGGTACCTACCTCGCCCCCGCGTGCCCGCTCGACTTCAGCGCCGTGCCTCGCCTGCCCGCCGCACCGGCACCCGCGCTGGGCCAGCACACCGACGAGATCCTGCTCGAGGTGCTGGGCCTGTCCTCGGCCCAGGTCGGCGGGCTGCACGACGCCGGTGTCGTGGCCGGCCCGTCGGCCTGAGCTTCCGACATCCC
Organism: Betaproteobacteria bacterium; assembly: GCA_031379415.1. Lineage (GTDB taxonomy): Bacteria > Pseudomonadota > Gammaproteobacteria > Burkholderiales > Burkholderiaceae_C > Rubrivivax. The sequence goes on from JANNFE010000295.1 coordinate 30,648, forward strand.
TTCAGTCATCCGCCAAGAGCGAAAGCACTGCATGAAACTGCCCAACAACTACTACAAGCCGCTGGCCATCGGCGCGCCGGCACCGCTGCGCGAACTGCCGGTGCGGCCCGAGCGCGTGGTGCACTTCTTCCCGCCGCACATTGAGAAGATCCGCGCCCGCATGACCGAGACCGCCGCCCAGGTGGACGTGTTGTGCGGCAACCTGGAAGACGCGATCCCGCTCGACCAGAAGGACAACGCGCGCCGCGGCTTCATCCAGGGCGTGCAGCAGGCCGACCTGGGCGACACGGGGCTGTGGGTGCGCGTGAACTGCCTGAACAGTCCCTGGATCCTGGACGACCTGTCGGAGATCGTCGCAGGTGTGGGCCAACGGCTCGACGCGGTGATGATCCCTAAGGTCGAAGGGCCCTGGGACGTGCATTTCGTCGACCAGTACCTGGCGCTGCTGGAAGCCCGCCACGGCATCACGAAGCCGATCCTCATCCATGCCCTGCTCGAGACCGCGGAAGGCGTGAAGAACGTCGACGAGATCGTGCGCGCCAGCCCGCGCATGCACGGCCTGAGCCTGGGCCCGGCGGACCTGGCGGCCTCGCGCGGTATGAAGACCACGCGCGTGGGCGGCGGCCACCCGGGCTACGGCGTGCTGGCCGACCCGGTCGAAGGCCAGAGCGAGCGCAGCTATGCCCAGCAGGACCTGTGGCACTACACCTTTGCGCGCATGGTGGACGCCTGCGCGGCCAGCGGCATCCGCGCCTTCTACGGGCCCTTCGGCGACCTGAAGGACGAAGCCGGCTGCGAGGCCCAGTTCCGCAATGCCTTCATCATGGGCTGTGCGGGCGCTTGGTCGCTGGCGCCGAACCAGATCGCCATCGCCAAGCGCGTGTTCAGCCCCGACGTGAAGGAGGTGCTGTTCGCCAGGCGCATCCTGGACGCCATGCCCGACGGCACCGGCGTGGCCACCATCGACGGCAAGATGCAGGACGACGCCACCTGGAAGCAGGCCAAGGTGATGGTCGATCTGGCGCGGCTGGTGGCGCGCAAGGACCCGGCGCTGGCGCAAGCCTACGGGTTCGAGGCCGGGGCATCTTGATGACGACCGGCTTGACGACAACCAAGACCCGGCCCGGCAACTTCTTCGAAGACTTCCAGCTCGGCCAGCACCTGGTGCACGCGCCGCCGCGCACCGTCACCGCCGGTGACGTTGCGATGTACCAGGCGCTGTTCGGCTCGCGCTTCGCGGTGAACTCGTCCGACCCCTTCGCACGCACGCTGGGGCTGCCCGCTGCGCCCGTCGATTCGATGCTCGCCTTCCACCTGGTCTTCGGCCGCACAGTGGCCGATGTGTCGCTGAATGCGATTGCGAACCTGGGCTACGCCGGTTGCCGATTCGGCGCGCCGCTGTATCCCGGCGACACGCTGGTCAGCGACTCGCGCGTGATCGGCCTGCGCCAGAACAAGGACGGCAAGACCGGTGTCGTCTACGTCCACTCCACGGGGGTGAACCAGCGCGGTGAGATGGTGCTGGACTACTGCCGCTGGGTCATGGTGAAAAAGCGGGTGAGTCAGCGCGACGTCGACACGCCCGCGCCTGAGCCCGTCGTGCCCACGCTGCCCGACCACGTGCCCACCAGCGAACTGCAGTGCCCGTTCACGCTGGCGCCCGGCGCCTACGACACGTCGCGTTCGGGCAGCGAATTCCTGTGGGACGACTACGCGGTGGGCGAGCGCATCGACCACATCGACGGCATGACCATCGAAGAGGCCGAGCACATGCTGGCGACAAAGCTGTACCAGAACACCGCCAAGGTGCACTTCAACCAGCATCTCGAACGCGAAGGCCGCTTCGGCAAGCGCATCGTCTACGGCGGGCACGTCATCAGCCTGGCGCGCGCGCTGTCGTTCAATGGCCTGGCCAATGCGCTGGCCATCAGCGCCATTCACGGCGGGCGCCACGCGGCGCCCAGCTTTGCCGGCGACACGATCTACGCCTGGTCGGAAGTGCTGTCGCGCGACGCGCTGCCCGGCCGCAGCGACATCGGCGCGCTGCGGCTGCGCACGGTGGCCACCAAGGACCGCGCCTGCGCCGACTTTCCGGGGCACGACCCCGCCGTGTCCGACCCGGCCGTGGTGCTCGATCTCGATTACTCGGTGCTCATGCCGCGCCGTCACTGATGCCTGCCGTCTGCTGCAGCCCAACCCACCATCAAGACCCACCAAGACTCCAGGGATGAACGACATCGCCAGCCCCCCGCAGCGCAGCCCGTCATTGCCGATTGCCGAGGTGAACCCCGTGCGCAGCCGCGCCGACTGGGAGCGCCAGCGCGCAGCGGCCCTGGCCGACCCCGGCGCGTTCCACGGTGCCATCGCCAAGCGGCAGATCCACTGGTTCGTCACTGGCCTGGCCGCAGATTCGGGCGTAGGCCCGGCCGGCGCCTGGCTGCAGTTCGACGATGCCAGCGGCCGCTGGGCGGGCTGGGACGCCGCCAGCGGCGCTGCGCTCACGGCCGACCTCGGGGCCGCTTTCGAGCCCTGGCAGCGCGCCTTCAACGCCGACGACCCGCCGCACTGGAAGTGGTTCGAAGGCGGCGCCACCAACGCCTGCTTCAACGAGGTCGACCGCCACGTGCTGGCCGGCTTCGGCGCCGAGGCGGCCTTTCTGTTCGAAGGCGACCGCTGGGACATGTCGCAGGACGGCGGACGCGGCGCGCCGGTGGACGCCCACGCCATCTCGCGCAAGACCTTGCTGCTGGAAACCGCCAAGTGCGCCGTGGCCTTGCAGCAGCTGGGTCTGAAGGCCGGCGACCGCATCGCGCTGAACCTGCCGAACATTCCGGCGCAGTTGTACTGGACCGAAGGCGCCAAGCGGCTGGGCATCGTCTACACGCCGGTGTTCGGGGGCTTCAGCGACAAGACGCTGTCCGACCGCATCCACGACGCCGGCGCGCGCGTCGTCATCACTGCCGACGGCGGGTACCGCAACGCGCAGATCGTGCCCTTCAAGACGGCCTACACCGACCCCGCGCTGGACGACTACGTGCCGGTGGCCACGGTGCGCGCCACCATCGCACAGCGCCTGGCCACGCTGAGCCTGCCTGACACCGACGTGCAGCAGGTGCTGGCCACGGTGGACGAGACCCTGGCCGGCGAAGTGACGGTGCAGCGCAGCGACGCCATGCGCGGCGTCGGCCGTGCACTGCGCGACCTGGGCCGCACGGGCCGGCTGAATGCAGCCGAGGCCTCGCGCGTGCGCACCGCCGTGGCCGAGGCGCTGGTGGCCACGCCACCGCGCGTGGACGCCGTGGTGGTGGTGCGTCACACCGCGCAGGCCGACCTGGTGTGGCGGCCCGAGCGTGACCGCTGGAGCCACGAGCTCACCGCCGCCGCCGGCACCACGCTGCTGAATGCCGCGCGTGCCGCAGGCTTTGCGGTGGCCGACGAAGCCGCGCTGCTGGCC
>JANNFE010000392.1:0-2514 GCA_031379415.1 Betaproteobacteria bacterium
CGGCAACAGCAGCACGCACGACCTGGGCGGCTTCACCTTCATCGGCCTGCAGCTCAGCGACCTGGACCTGGGCAGCAACATCACCGGCGTCACGGTGTTGTCGGGCGGCGAAGGCGTGCAGTCCATCGGCTTCGGCGACCACGGCGTCACCGTGCAGTGGAACCTGTTCGAGTTCCGCGACGCCGCCGGGCTGCCGACCAACCACCACAGCTGGACCTTCGGCATCCAGACCGCGGCCGTGCCCGAGCCGGCGCCGGCCGCGACGCTGCTGCTGGGCCTGTCAGCGCTGGCCGGTGTGGGGCTGAGGAAGCGGCGCGCCTCATTGCCGGGGTAAGTCGGGGCCAGGCGGGATAATCCCCGCCATGCGGCTGCCATTCACCAAGATGCAAGGCGCGGGCAACGACTTCGTCGTGCTCGACGGCACGGCCACCGCCATCGAGCTTTCGCGTGCGCAGTTGCAGCACCTGGGCGACCGCCGCTACGGCGTCGGCGCCGATCAGATCCTGCTCGTGGAGCGCAGCGCCACGCCGGGCATCGATTTCCGCTACCGCATCTGGAACGGTGCCAGCGGCGACGAGGTGGAACATTGCGGCAACGGCGCGCGCTGCTTCGTGCGCTACGTGCACGGCCGCGGCCTGACCGACAAGACCACGGTAAGGGTGGAGACCGTCAACAACGTGCTGGAACTGCGCCTGCGCGACGACGGGCAGGTCACGGTCGACATGAACCGGCCGGTGTTTGAACACGACCGCATTCCCTTTGACGCCGCGGGCCTGGTAGCGCGCCGTATCGGCGGCTTCGAGTTGTGGCCGCTCGAAGGTGTCGAGGTGGCCGTGCTGTCGATGGGCAACCCGCATGCCGTGCTGCGCGTGGCCGATGTGAACACCGCGCCGGTGGCACAACTCGGCCCGCGCATCGAGCGCCATGCGCGCTTTGCGCGACACGTCAACGTCGGCTTCCTGCAGCTGCTGTCGCGCAGCGAAGTGCGCCTGCGCGTGCACGAGCGCGATGCCGGCGAAACCCTGGCCTGCGGCACCGGCGCCTGCGCGGCCGTGGTGGCCGGCATCCGGCTGGGCTGGCTGGAGCGCAGCGTGCTGCTGCAAGCGCGCGGCGGCGACCTGATGATCGACTGGCCGTCTGACGACCAAACTGTACGCATGACCGGCCCCGCCGAGACCGTCTTCGAAGGAGAGATCGAACTGTGAGCAACATTCAGGGCATCACCGAGCAGGACATCGCCAACTACCTGGCCAATACGCCCGGCTTCTTCGAGCGCCACGCCGAACTGCTGGGCGCCGTGCAGCTGACCAGCCCGCACGGCCAGCGCGCGGTGTCGCTGCAGGAGCGCCAGATGGAAATGCTGCGCGAGCGCATCAAGGGCCTGGAGCTGAAGATCGTCGAGATGATCCGCCACAGCCAGGAGAACCTGGCCATCGCCGACCGCCTGCACCGCTACACGCGGGCCATCCTGCTGACGGTGGAAGCCGCCGACCTGCCGGCCGTCATGGTGGCGACGCTGCGGCACGAGTTCCTCATCCCGCAGGCCGCCGTCCGGCTGTGGGGCGTGGCCGCCGAACACCACGGCGCGGCCTATGCCGGCGAAGCCAGCGACGACGTGAAGAGCTTTGCCGCCAGCCTGACCATGCCCTACTGCGGCGTCAACGCCGGCTTCGAGGCCAGCGAGTGGCTGGAAGACCCGGGCACCGTCATGAGCATGGCCATGATCCCGCTGCGCCACGGCGACAAGAGTTTCGGCCTGCTGGTGCTGGGTTCGCCCGATCCCACGCGCTATGGCGCCGAGATGGGCACCGAGTTCCTGATGCGCATCGGCGAGGTGTCGTCGGCGGCCTTGTCGCGCCTGCGCCCGCCCGGCTGACATGGCCGACGCGGCCGCCGAGGTCGAACGTTTCCTGCAGCACCTGCAGGTGGAAAGGCGCCTGGCGGCGCGCACGGTGGCGATGTACCGCGAGGCCTTGATCCGCCTGCTGGCATCGGCCGAGGCCAGCCGTGTCGATCTGCAGGGCGCGCAGGTGCACCACATCCGCACCTGGGTGGCGCAGCTGCGCGGGCGCGGGCTGGCGCCACGCAGCATCGCCATCGCACTGGCGGCCTGGCGCGGGCTGTTCCGCTGGTGGGGCCGGCGAGGCCTGGTGGCCGTGAACCCGGTGGAAGGCGTGCGGCCGCCCAAGGCCGCCAAGCCCTTGCCCAAGGCCTTGTCGGTGGACCAGGCGGTGACGCTGGCGCAGCACCAGACGGCGATGGGCCACCCGGCGCTGGTGGCCCGCGACCATGCCATCACCGAGCTGCTCTACGGCTGCGGCCTGCGCGTGGCCGAACTCACGGGGCTCGACCTCGTGGCCGCCACGGGCGCGCGCGGCTGGGTCGACCTGCCCGACGCCACCGCGCATGTGCTGGGCAAGGGTGCCAAGTGGCGTGCTGTGCCGGTGGGCCGCGCGGCTTTGGCGGCGCTTCAAGCCTGGCTGGCTTGCCGGGGCAGCCTGGCAGCGTCTGGCG
>JANNFE010000416.1:0-4741 GCA_031379415.1 Betaproteobacteria bacterium
TCGGTGGTGGTGGTCTTGCCGGCATCGATGTGCGCGCTGATACCGATGTTGCGGTAGCGCTCGATGGGGGTCTTGCGGGCCATGGTGAATCTCCAAATGCAGGGGCCGCCCGCGGGTCAGTGATAACCCGAGAAGGCGGCCGGAAGACTGAATGTCTGTCGGGCTTAGAAGCGGAAGTGCGAAAACGCCTTGTTCGCTTCGGCCATGCGGTGAACTTCGTCGCGCTTCTTCACGGCGCCGCCGCGGCCTTCGCTGGCTTCCAGCAGTTCGTTGGCCAGGCGGGCGGCCATCGACTTCTCACCGCGCTTGCGGGCGCTTTCCTTCAACCAGCGCATGGCCAGAGCCTGCCGACGCACGGGGCGAACTTCCACGGGAACCTGGTAGTTCGCACCGCCGACGCGGCGGGACTTCACTTCGACCATCGGCTTGATGTTGTTCAGCGCCACCATGAAGATCTCCAGCGGATCCTTCTGGGCCTTGTTTTCCACCTGCTCGAGCGCGCCGTAGATGATGCGCTCGGCGATGGCCTTCTTGCCCGATTCCATGATCACGTTCATGAACTTGGACAGGTCGATGGAGCCGAACTTCGGATCGGGGAGGATTTCGCGCTTGGGTACTTCGCGGCGACGTGGCATGGGAGTCTTCCTTCTTCGGTTTCAGTTGGTACGGGTGTTCGGTCCGCACCGCGAAGGACCATCAAGATCCTTCACTTACTCGGCCGACACGCAAGGTGCGGCCTTCTTCGGGCACGAAGGCCGTCAGGCCTTCTTCGGGCATGAAGGCCGTCAGGCCTTCTTGGGACGTTTTGCGCCGTACTTGGAACGCGACTGCTTGCGATCCTTGACGCCTTGCAGGTCGAGCGAGCCGCGCACGATGTGGTAACGCACGCCCGGCAGGTCCTTCACACGGCCGCCGCGCACGAGCACGACGCTGTGTTCCTGCAGGTTGTGGCCTTCACCGCCGATGTAGGAGATGATTTCGAACCCATTCGTCAGGCGCACCTTGGCGACCTTGCGCAGGGCCGAGTTCGGCTTCTTCGGCGTGGTGGTGTAGACGCGCGTGCACACACCGCGGCGCTGCGGGCTGTTCTGCATCGCAGGCGACTTGCTCTTGGTGGCTTCGACCTGGCGGCCGTGGCGCACGAGCTGGTTGATGGTTGGCATATGAGTAACTTGTTCCCGTTTGAAGCTACGTTCTTCTTTTCGGGAGTCGGCTGCTCAGTGACCTGGCGGGCGGCCAAGGCAAGAAGCCCAAGCACGCACCCGAAACACAGACCCAAAGCATGCAGCCGGCAAAGTTCGCCGAAAAGCCTTCTAGTATAAACGGCCGTGGCCTTGGCGGCAATGCGAGGGTTGGATTGACTCAGGAATCGTCCCCTGGCGTGGTGCTGGACACCAACGTCGTACTCGAATGGCTGCTCTTTCGCGACACCGGCATGGCCGCGCTGGGCGCAGCCATCGACAGGGGCAGCTTGCGCTGGCTGGTCTGCGCGCGCATGAGAGAAGAATTCGAGCGCGCGCTCAGCTACTCTGCACTCGCCAAGTGGCAACCAGACAGTGAGCGCCTGCTCTCGCAGTTCGATCACGTTGCCCAGCTCAAGCCAGCGCCGCCTACGCTGCTGGCCCTGCGCTGTACAGACCCCGACGACCAGGTGTTCATCGACTTCGCCGTGGCCGAGGGTGCACGTTGGCTCGTCACCCACGACCGCGCCTTGTTGAAACTGTCCCGCCGTGCGTCGCTGCGCGGCGTGCAGATCGCCAAACCTGCGGCTTGGCAAGCACCCTGAAAAAGGGGCAGCCGAAGCTGCCCCTGGTCTGGCGAAAAAGACGCCGCCTTACTCGGCGCCGCCCCCAGCCGCAGCCGCAGCAGCCGTAGCCGCATCGACATTGGCCATCTGCACCGCAGCCAGCTCTTCGGCTTCCTGCAGCGCAATGGCGCGGCGCTCGCTCTCATCCATGGCTTCCTTGGCCTTGCGCGCCTCGTGGAAGGCCATGCCGGTGCCCGCGGGGATCAGGCGGCCGACGATGACGTTTTCCTTCAGGCCACGCAGCTCGTCGCGCTTGCCCATGATGGCAGCCTCGGTGAGCACGCGGGTGGTTTCCTGGAAGGACGCCGCCGAGATGAAGCTGTCGGTCGACTGGCTGGCCTTGGTGATGCCCAGCAGCACGTCGGCGTGTGTCGCCGGCACCTTGCCTTCACCACGCAGCCGCTCGTTGGTGTTGAGCAGCTCAGACCGCTCGACCTGTTCGCCGTTGATGTAGGTGCTGTCGCCGGCGTTGGTGATCTGCACGCGGCGCAGCATCTGGCGCACGATCACCTCGATGTGCTTGTCGTTGATCTTCACGCCTTGCAGGCGGTACACGTCCTGCACCTCGTCGACGATGTAGCGCGCCAGTTCCTCGATGCCCAGCAGGCGCAGGATGTCCTGCGGGTCGGCGCTGCCGTCGACCACCAGTTCGCCGCGATTGACCACCTGGCCTTCGTGCACCAGGATGTTCTTCTCCTTGGCCACCAGCTCTTCGTGCACCTTGCCTTCGTGGTCGGTGATCTGCAGGCGGTTCTTGCCCTTGGTCTCCTTGCCGAAGCTGATGGTGCCGGTGATCTCGGCCAGGATGCCCACGTCCTTCGGGCTGCGCGCCTCAAACAGCTCGGCCACCCGCGGCAAACCACCGGTGATGTCGCGCGTCTTCTGGCCTTCCATCGGGATGCGTGCCAGCACCTCACCCGGCGACAGGTCCTGCCCGTCGCGGATCTGGATCAGCGCGCCGACCGGGAAGCCGATGGTCACGGCATGGTCGGTGCCCGGGATCTTCACTTCCACGCCAGCGGCGTCGAGCAGCTTGACCTGCGGGCGCACCACCTTGGCTGCACCCCGGCGCTTCGGGTCGATGACCACCAGCGTCGACAGGCCAGTGACCTCGTCCAACTGCTTGGCGACGGTGACGCCTTCCTCGACGTTCTCGAACCTCGCGCGGCCCGCAAATTCGGTGATGATGGGCCGCGTCAGCGGGTCCCAGTTGGCCAGCACGGTGCCGGCCTTCACCGACTGGTCGGGCTTGATGTTCAAGGTGGCGCCGTATGGCAGCTTGTGGCGCTCGCGCTCGCGGCCATGCGGGTCGGAAATGACAATCTCGCCAGAACGCGAAATGACGATCAGCACGCCCTTGCCGTTGGTGACGTAGCGCATCGTCGCGTTGAAGCCGATGATGCCGTCGCTCTTGGCGTCAACGCTGGACGCTACCGCCGCACGCGATGCCGCACCACCGATGTGGAAGGTGCGCATCGTCAGCTGCGTGCCGGGCTCGCCGATGGACTGCGCCGCGATCACGCCGATGGCTTCACCCACGTTCACCAGCCCACCACGGCCCAGGTCGCGGCCGTAGCACTTGGCGCAGATGCCGAAGCGCGTATCGCAGGTCAGTGCCGTGCGCACCTTCACCTCGTCGACGCCTGCAGCTTCGAGCACGTCGATCAGGTCTTCATCCAGCATGGTGCCGCCGGTGACCATCATCTCCTGCGACTCGGGGTGCAGCACTTCCACCGCGGTGACGCGGCCGAGGATGCGGTCGCGCAGGCTCTCGATGACTTCACCGCCTTCCACCAGCGCGCGACGGTTCATGCCGTTCTGCGTGCCGCAGTCGTTTTCGGTGACCACCAGATCCTGCGTCACGTCCACCAGGCGGCGCGTCAGGTAGCCCGAGTTCGCGGTCTTCAGCGCCGTGTCGGCCAGGCCCTTGCGGGCGCCGTGGGTCGAGATGAAGTACTGGAGGACGTTGAGGCCTTCGCGGAAGTTCGCCGTGATCGGCGTTTCGATGATGGACCCGTCAGGCTTGGCCATCAGGCCCCGCATGCCGGCCAGCTGGCGGATCTGCGCAGCGGAGCCGCGCGCGCCCGAGTCGGCCATCATGTAGATGGAGTTGAAGGACTCCTGGTCCACCTGCTTGCCGTGGCGGTCGGTCACCTTCTGCTTGGACAGCTGGCTCATCATGACCTTGCCGACTTCGTCGCCAGTCTTGCCCCAGATGTCCACCACCTTGTTGTAGCGCTCGCCAGCCGTCACCAGACCGCTGACGTACTGCTGCTCGATCTCCTTGACTTCCTTTTCGGCGCGCTCGATCAGGCCCGGCTTTTCCTTGGGCACCAGCATGTCGTCGATGGCGATCGAGATGCCGGCGCGTGTGGCCAGCTTGAAGCCCGCCTGCAGCAGCTTGTCGGCGAAGACCACCGTTTCCTTCAGGCCGCAGCGGCGGAAGCTGACGTTGATGAGACGCGAGATCTCCTTCTTCTTCAGCGCCTTGTTGATGTTGCTGAAGGGCAGGCCCTTGGGCAGGATCTCGCTCAGCAGCGCACGGCCGACCGTGGTGTCCACCAGCTGCGTGTTGGCCACGAACTCCCCACTGTCGGCGTCCTTGACCCACTCGGTCAGGCGCACGGCGATCTTGGCAGTCACTTCAACCGCGCCGTTGTCCAGTGCGCGCTGCAGCTCCAGCAGGTCACTGAAGACCATGCCTTCGCCCTTGCCGTTGATGCGCTCGCGGGTGGCGTAGTACAGGCCCAGCACCACGTCTTGCGAAGGCACGATCGACGGTTCGCCGTTGGCCGGGAACAGCACGTTGTTGGACGCCAGCATCAGCGTACGGGCTTCCATCTGCGCTTCGATGCTCAGCGGAATGTGCACCGCCATCTGGTCACCGTCGAAGTCGGCGTTGAAGGCCGAGCACACCAGCGGATGCAGCTGGAT
>JANNFE010000037.1:0-1951 GCA_031379415.1 Betaproteobacteria bacterium
GGCTGGATACCGAGGCCACCCAGGCCCAACTGCTGTTGCTGACACGAGAGATGCTCACCCCATGATCACGCTGCGCCAAATCACGCTGCGGCGCGGCGTCAAAGTCGTTCTGCAAAACGCCAGCGTCACGCTGCACCCCGGCGAAAAGGTCGGCCTGATCGGCCGCAACGGCGCCGGCAAGTCGAGCTTGTTCTCGCTGCTGGCCGGTCGCCTGCATGCCGACGCGGGCGACGTCGAACTGCCGCCGCGCTGGCGGTTGGGCGAGGTCGCGCAGGAGATGCCCGAGACGGCCGACGGCGCCACCGACTTCGTGCTGCAAGGCGACGTGCCGTTGATGCAGGCGCAGGCCGAGCTCGACGCCGCCGAAGCGTCCGGCGACGGCGAGGCGATGGCCCACGCGCACCTGTCGCTCGACGAAGCCGGCGCCTTCGATGCGCGGGCCCGTGCGCAGGCGCTGCTGCTCGGCCTGGGCTTCAAGAGCAGCGAGCTCGACCAGGCCGTCAACAGCTTTTCCGGCGGCTGGCGCATGCGGCTGCAACTGGCGCGCGCGCTGATGTGCCCGGCCGACCTGCTGCTGCTCGACGAACCGACCAACCACCTGGACCTGGACGCGCTGGTCTGGCTGGAGGCCTGGCTCAAACGCTTCAACGGCTTGATGATCGTGATCAGCCACGACCGCGAGTTCCTCGACGCGATCACCAGCGTCACCGTGCACCTGGACAACGCGCAACTCACGCGTTATGGCGGCAACTACACTGCCTTCGAGACCATGCGCGCCGAGCGCATGGAGCAGGCCCAGGCCGCGTTCGGCAAGCAGCAGGAGAAGATCGCCCACCTGCAGAAGTTCATCGACCGCTTCAAGGCCAAGGCCAGCAAGGCCAAGCAGGCGCAACGCCGGGTGAAGGCGCTGGACCGCATGGTCAAGCTGGGCCCGGTGCTGATGGATGCCGAGTTCGAGTTCGAATTCCGCCAGCCGCAGAACCTGCCCAACCCGATGTTGACGATGCGCGAGCTGCAGTGCGGCTACCCGGCGCTGGAAGCCGGGCAGCCGCCGGTGACCATCGTGCGCCACATCACCCGCAGCGTGATGGCCGGCCAGCGCATCGGCATCCTGGGGGCCAACGGCCAGGGCAAGTCCACCCTGGTCAAGACCATCGCCCATGCACTGCAGCCGCTGGGCGGCGAGTTCGCCGAAGGCAAGGGCCTGGCGGTGGGCTACTTCGCCCAGCAGGAGCTGGACCTGCTCAGCGAGGACGACACGCCGATGCAGCGCATGGTGCGCCTGGCGCGTGAAAGCGGCGCCAGCGGCAACGAGGGGCGTGAGCAGGACCTGCGCAACTTCCTCGGCCAGTTCCGCTTCGCCGGCGACATGGTGCACCAGAAGGTGGGCACGCTGTCGGGCGGCGAGCGCGCGCACCTGGTGATGGCCACCATCGTCTGGGGCAAGCCCAACCTGCTGCTGCTGGACGAACCGACCAACCACCTGGACCTGAACACGCGTGAGGCGTTGTCGATCGCGCTGAATGAGTTCGAAGGCTCGGTGATGCTGGTCAGCCACGACCGTGCGCTGCTGCGCGAGGTGTGCGACGAGTTCTGGCTGGTCACCTCGGGCGGCGTTCTGCCCTTCGACGGCGACCTGGACGACTACCAGAATTGGTTGCTCGAAGTCAGCCGCGCCAATGCGCGCGGCCTGCCGCCGCCGCCGGTGCCCGGGCCGGCGCCGATCCTGTCGACCCCCGCCGTGGCGGCGCCCAGCCCCAAGGCCGTGGCCCGCGCCAGCGCGCCCGATGCGAAGAGCCCCGGCGCCTTCAAGCGCGACAACCCGCAAGACCGCAAGCAGAGCGGCCAGCAGCGCAACCTGATCGCCAACCGCACCCGCCCGCTGCGCGCCGAGGTGCAGCAGATCGATGCGCGCATGGAAACCCTGGCGGCCGAGCGGGTGGCGCTGGAA
>JANNFE010000095.1:0-13353 GCA_031379415.1 Betaproteobacteria bacterium
AGAGCACCACGGCGCGCTTGCTCATGCACCTCATCACGCCCGACCGCGGCGAGGTCATCTTCGACGCCCGCAGCGTCGGCAGCCGCGAGCTCAGCCTGAAGGACTACCGGCGCCAGACGCAGATGGTGTTCCAGGACAGCTACGCCTCGCTGAACCCGCGCCTGACCATCGAAGACAGCATCGCCTTCGCGCCGCAGGTGCACGGCGTGCCGCACCGCGAGGCCGTGGCACGGGCGCGCGACCTGCTCACGCGCGTGGGCCTGGACCCGCTGCGCTTTGCCGAACGCTACCCGCATGAACTCAGCGGCGGCCAGCGCCAGCGCGTGAACATCGCCCGGGCTCTCGCGCTGCAGCCGCGGCTCATCATCCTGGACGAAGCCGTCTCGGCGCTGGACAAGTCGGTGGAAGCGCAGGTGCTCAACCTGCTGCTCGACCTGAAGGACGAGTTCGGCCTCACCTACGTCTTCATCAGCCACGACCTCAACGTGGTGCGCGGCATCTCGCAGCGTGTGATGGTCATGTACCTGGGCCAGGTGGTGGAGATCGGCGACAGCGAAGAACTCTTCACCGCGCCGCGCCACCCCTACACACGAGCCTTGCTCTCGTCCATGCCGTCGATGGACCCCGACCGTCGCACCGAGACACCACCGCTGGCCGGCGACCCGCCGAACCCGATCTCGCCGCCACCGGGCTGCCGCTTCCACACCCGCTGCGAACACGCACAGCCGCTGTGTTCGGTGCGCGAACCCCGGCTCACGGCGAGCGGCGGCGCACACCCGGTGGCCTGCCTGATGCACGAGCCGGGCAGCGGCCACACGGCGGCGCGGCCGCTGGAGCAAGCGGCATGAACGCCGTAGCGATGCCCTTCGTCGACATCCAGGATCTGAAGGTCACCTTCACCGGCGGCCGGCGCCCGGTGCCGGCGGTGGGCGGCGTGAACCTGCAGCTGCAGCGCGGTGAAGTGGTGGCACTCATCGGCGAAAGCGGCTCCGGCAAGAGCGTGACGCTGCGCTCGCTGCTGCGCCTGCACCCGCCGCGGCGCACGCAGATGTCGGGGCGCTTGCTGGTGGGCGGGCATGACGTGCTGGCCATGTCGTCGTCTGAACTGAACGCCTACCGCGGCAAGGTGGCGGCGATGGTGTTCCAGGAGCCGCTGCTGGCGCTGGACCCGGTGTACACACTGGGCGCGCAGATCGTCGAGAGCATCCGCCGCCACGAAAGCATCAGCGCCGCCGACGCGCGAACGCGCGCGTTGCAGCTCTTCGAACGCGTGCGCATCCCCAGCCCCGAGCGCCGGCTGGCGGCCTATCCGCACGAGATGAGCGGCGGCATGCGCCAGCGCGCGATGATCGCGCTGGCCCTGGCCTGCCGGCCGCAGCTGCTGCTGGCCGACGAGCCGACCACGGCGCTGAACGCCACGGTGCAGATCCAGATCCTGCTGCTGCTGCGCGAGCTGCAGCGCGAGATGGGCCTGGCCGTGCTCTTCGTCACCCACGACATCGGCGCTGCGCTGGAAGTGGCCGACCGCATTGCCGTGATGTACGCCGGCCGCATCGTCGAAGAAGGCCCGGCGCGCACCTTGTTGCGCAGCCCGCGCCACCCGTACACGCTGGCGCTGCTGCGGGGCCGCGCGCAGGGCGCACTGGCACCCGGCCAGCGGCTGAAGACGATAGCCGGCGCACCGCCCGACCTGTCGCTGCTGCCACCGGGCTGCGCCTTCGCTGAGCGCTGCGCGTATGTGGCCGAGGCCTGCCGCAGCACGCGCCCCGAGCCGGTGGCGCTGGACGCCGGCCACGCGGCGCGCTGCCTGCGCACCGACGCCACCGCTGCCTGAAAGAAGCTGGTCATGCCCCTGGTCCACGACACCGCCCGCGCCTTCATGCCCTATCCGGAGGCCCCGGTGCCGCATGCGGCCACTGGCCCGTTGGCCGGCCTCGGCTTTGGCGTGAAGGACTTGTTCGACATCGCCGGCTATCCCACCAGCGGCGGCCAGCCTTTCCTGCTGGCGATGTCGGGCATCAAGACGCGTACCGCGCCGACGGTGCAGAAGCTGCTGGATGCCGGCGCGCGCTTCGTCGGCAAGACCATCACCGACGAGCTGGCCTTCTCGATGAACGGCCAGAACGCGCACTTCGGCAACCCGATCAACGGCGGCGCGGCAGACCGCATCAGCGGCGGCTCTTCGTCGGGCTCGGCCTCGGCGGTGTCGAACCGCCTGTGCGACTTCGCTTTGGGCACCGACACCGGCGGCAGCGTGCGCGCCCCGGCCAGCCACTGCGGCCTGTACGGCCTGCGGCCCACGCAGGGGCGCGTCAGCCTGCAGGGCGTGCTGGACCTGTCGCCCAGCTTCGACACCTGCGGCTGGTTCACGCGCGACGTGGCAACTTTCGCGCGGGTGGTCGATGTGCTGCTGGGCGACGACGCCACGCCGCTGCCGGCGCAGGTGAAGCTCTTGCTGCCGACCGAAGTGTGGGGTCTGCTGGCGCCCGAAGTGGTGGCGGCGCACGCACCGGCGCGGGCGCGCTTCGAGGCGGCGTTCGGCGCCGCGGCGCCCGTGGACGTGGTGCTGGAAAGCTTCGACGCCATGTACTGGCACTTCCGCCATCTGCAGGGCCGCGAGGCCTGGATGGTGGACGGCCCGCTCATCACGCGCCACGCACCGCCGCTGGGGCCGGGCGTGGCGCAGCGCTTCGCCTGGGCCAGCCAGGTGACGGACGAGCAGGTGGCCGCTGCCACCGTCTTCCGCAGCCGCTTGCGTCAACAGCTGGCCGCACGGCTGGGCGCCGACGGCGTGCTGCTGATGCCCACCATGCCCGACGTGGCGCCGCTCATCAGCGCCGACGAGGCGGGCTTGGAGAGCTATCGCAACCGCGCCATCCAGATGCTGTGCATCGCCGGCCTGGCGGGCTTTCCGCAGCTGAGCTTGCCGCTGTCCACGCGCGAGGGTGCGCCGCTGGGCCTGAGCCTGCTGGGGCCACCGGGCAGCGACCGCAGCCTGGTGGCTTTGGCCGAGCGCCTGGCGGCGGCCTGAGGCCGGCTCAGCGGCCGGGTGGCAGCTGCAGCTGCAGGTGCAGCGGCATGGGCAGCGTGGCGAACTCGCAGTCCACGTCGGCGGCCTGGCGCTCGATGACCACGAAGTCGCCGCTGTCCAGCGCAATGAGCCCGTGGTGCCAGGTGCCGGCGTGCAGCGTCACGGCCTGACGTCCGTTCACGATGAAGGCGGCCAGCGTGGCGACGTCGGGCGCCGCATCGCCCAGGGCCACCAGCACCACGTAGCGCACGCCGCCCAGCGGCACGAAAGTCTGCGTGCCCAGGCGGTGGCGCTCCAGCACCTGCCAGGGGCCGCGCGGGTCGCGCGCCTGGGCGCGGAAGATCGCCAGGCAGGGTGCGCCGCCCTGCGCCGTGAGCGCGAGCTCGCCCACGCCGTCCACGCGCTGGCTGCTGCCATCGTTGATGGGCCGGCCGGCCTGGCCCTCGGCGCTGGCCAGCCAGCCGTAGGGCGCGAAGGCCTCGGCGGTGATAGGCAGGGTGGGCAGGGCCTGCAGCACCGCGGTCATGCCCGGCCTGCGCGCGCCAGCATGGCGTGCAGCAGGACGTTGGCGCCGGCCGTCAGGTGTTCGGGGCGGGCGTCCTCGATCTCGTTGTGCGAGATGCCGTCCTTGCAAGGCACGAAGATCATCGCCGCCGGCGCTGTGCGCGCCACGTAGACGGCGTCGTGGCCGGCGCCGCTGACCACGTCCATCTGCGACAGGCCCGCGATGGCCGCACCCTGGCGAACCAGCGCCAGCAGTTCGGCGTCGAAGGGCTGCGGTGGGAAGTAGACGACGGGCTCGATGGCGATGTCCACGCCGGCTGTCGATAGCTCGGCGATGGCTGCGCCCAACGCGGCGTGCATGCGCTGCAGGCCGGCGTCGTCGGCATGGCGGAAGTCGACGCTGAAGCTCACGCGGCCGGGGATGACGTTGCGTGAGTTGGGGAACACACTGACCTGGCCCACCGTGCCGCGGCCCTGTGGCTGCTCGGCCATGGCGATGGCATTCACGCGCTGCATCAGCGCCGCGGCCGGCAGCAGGGCGTCGCGGCGCAGGCCCATGGGCGTGGGGCCGGCGTGGGCTTCCTGGCCCGTCACCGTCACGTCGTACCAGCGCTGGCCCAAGGCGCCGGTGACGGCGCCGATGGTGATGCCGGCGTCTTCCAGCACGGGGCCTTGTTCGATGTGGGCTTCGAAGTAGGCAGCGAAACGTGGCGCGCCATCGGCCAGTGCGGCTGGCGCCGGACCGGCCTGGCCGATGGCCTGCAAGGCTTCCTGCACACTGATGCCCGCGGCGTCGCGCGCGGCCAGCGCGTGGGCCAACGTGAAGGCGCCGGCATAGACGCCGGAGCCCATCATCACCGGCACGAAGCGCGAGCCTTCCTCATTGGTCCACACGCAGACCTCCAGCGGCGCCCGTGTGCGGATGCCGGCATCGTTCAGCGTCTGCAGCACTTCCAGGCCGGCCAGCACGCCGTAGTTGCCGTCGAACTTGCCGCCAGTGGGCTGCGTGTCGATGTGGCTGCCGGTGGCCACGGCGGGCAAGGACTCGTCAGTGCCGGCACGGCGCGCGAACAGGTTGCCGATGGCGTCGGCGCGCAGCGTGCAGCCGAGCGCCTGCGCCCAGCGCGTGAAGAGCGCGCGGCCCTGGCCGTCGAGTTCGGTCAGCGCGATTCGGCAAACGCCGCCCTTGGGCGTAGCGCCGATCTCGGCCAGGGTCATCAGGCGTTGCCAGAGGCGCTGGCCGTCGACGTGCAGGAGCGGAGGCTGGGTGGTCATGGTCGCAGGGCGCAGCGGGCAGTGGCCGGCATCATCGCGCAAAGCGGGCAGGCAAGAGGCGTGCGCACCTAGAATCGCGCCCTATGTCTTCAGGGGCTACCGCCGCACTGCAGTTGTCGCTGTTCGAAGACCCGTCTCCGGCGACGGCGCCGAGGCCGGTGACGCTACCGCCAGCCGTGCCTGCGGCACCGCAGGTTCCGGCCTTCGTGCACCCGCGCTCGCAACGCGAGATCCACCTCTCGGGCCACCGCGTGGCCTACGAGCTGCGCCGTTCGCGCCGCCGCAGCATCGGCTTCGTGATTGGTGCCGAAGGCCTGAGCGTGAGCGCGCCGCGCTGGGTGGGGCAGGCCGAGGTTGACGGCGCCTTGCGCGAGAAGGCGGCCTGGATCCTGCGCAAGCTGCAGGAACAGCGCGAACGCGGGCAGCGGCTGCAGGCCGCCAGGGTGGACTGGCGCGAAGGCATCACACTGCCGTTTCTGGGCGAGCCGGTGATCCTGGTGCTGGACCCGCGCACCACCGGCGCCGTGCTGCACACCGCCACCGACACGCTGCCCGGCGTGCCGCGCCTGACGCTGCACCTGGGCCTGCCGCAGACAGCGGCGCCCGAGCAGATCCGCGACGCCGTGCAGAGCTGGCTGCAGCGCCAGGCGCGGCGCATCTTCGAGGAGCGCTGCGCCTTGTTCTGCCAGCGCCTGGGCGTGCGCATGAAGCGCCTGTCACTCAGTTCGGCGGCCACGCGCTGGGGCAGCGCCAGCGCCGACGGCTCCATCCGCCTGAACTGGCGGCTGGTGCACTTCGCGCTGCCGGTCATCGACTACGTGGTCACGCATGAACTGGCCCATCTGCGCGAGATGAACCACAGCGCCGCGTTCTGGGACGTGGTGCGTTCGGCGCTGCCCGGCTATGCGGCGGCGCAGGGTGCACTGCGTCATGAAGTATTGCCGGTTTTCGACTGAGTACCCCCTTCTGGGTGTGCCTCCAGGACCCCCTATCCACCATCAGACGGATGAGGCGGCGGTGCCGCAGGCACCATACTGTCGGCCTAGGTTGTCATCACATCGCGTTCAGGCAGGACACAAGAGGGAAGGGCCAAGCTGGGAGGCTTGGCGGCGGCGGCAGTCGGGCTCATCCCCGACTGCCGCCGTTTCGTTTGGCGGGCCTGCTGTCAGGCCGCGGTGAGGTAGCGCATCACGCCGTCCGCCCCCGCCACCGCACGCAGGCGGCCGTCGCCGGCCAGCGCATGCAGGTGCGCGATGGCCTCGCCCATGGCGAAGGTGGTCTGGTGCAGGTCCAGCGTGCGCTTGAAGAGCACCGGCAGCATCTCGGCCGCGCAACGCGGCGTGCCGGCGCAGGCCTGCAGCACGTCGGCATAACGCTCTTCATGGTGGGCCAGCAGTTGCGCGATGCGCTGATGCAGACCCCGGAAGGGCTTGCCGTGCGAAGGCAGCACCAGCGTGTCCTCGGGCAACGAGCGCATCGCCGCGATGGAGCGCAGGAAGAGCGGCAGCGGGTCGGCTTCGGGTTCGATATCGATGACGCTGACGTTGGTGGAAATGCGCGGCAGCACCATGTCGCCCGAGATCAGCACGCCCAGCGCTTCGTTGAACAGCGCGATGTGTTCGGGCGCGTGGCCATAACCGGCGATGCAGCGCCAGGGGCTGCCGTTCACGGTGACGGCCATACCGTCCATCAAACGCCGGTAGCTGCGCGGCACCCGCGGAACCATGCTGGCGTAGTAGTTCGAGCGAGCGCGCACCTTGTCGAGCGCCGCCTCGTCGCCGAGACCGTGGCGCGCGAAGAAGCGCGCCGCGCCTTCACCACCGAAGCCGGTAGTGGCCTGGCTGGCCACGTGTGCGGCATTCCAGTCGGTGGCGCTGATCCACAAGCGACATTCGTGCTGGGCCTGGCTCCAGCGTTCGCACAGCCAGTGCGCGTTGCCGATGTGGTCTGGGTGCATGTGGGTGACGATGACGCGCAGCACGGGCAGGCCCTGCAGCTCGTGTTCGAAGATCTGCTCCCACAGCGTGCGCGTGGCTTCGTTGGCGATGCCGCAGTCGACGATCGCCCAGCCTGGGATGCCGTCCTGCACGTCACGCAGCAGCCACAGGTTGATGTGGTCCAGCGCGAAGGGCAGCGCCATGCGCAGCCAGCGCACGCCGGGCGCCACCTCCAGCGTGCTGCCGGGGGCGGGGAGCGTATCGCCGTGCGGATAGGACAGTGCGCTCTCTTGCGGGTTGGCCATGGCTCTATATTCGCAGTCTGGTTTACGTTTACGTCAACGTCAGTCTAACCATGCCCGGCTCCGCGCGTCCCACCCCCCGCACGATCACGCACACCATCACCGAACTCGCGGCCGAGTTCGACATCACGCCGCGCGCCATCCGCTTCTACGAAGACGTGGGCCTGCTCATGCCGCAGCGTGCCGGCCGCAACCGCGTCTACACGCAGCGCGACCGCACGCGGCTGAAGCTCACCTTGCGCGGCAAGCGCCTGGGCCTGAGCCTGTCGGAGATCAAGCAGCTGGTGGACATGTACGACTCGCCGTCCGACACCACGCAGCAGCTCACCGCCTTCATGGCCGTGCTGGGCGAACACCGCCAGCTGCTGGAACAGCAGCGCGAGGACATCGAGATCACGCTGGCCGAGATCGCGCAGCACGAGGAGCGTTGCCGCACGCTGCTGGGGGCGCAGAGCGCGGCCGTGAAGCGCGCGCGCCGCAGCGCAGCCCGTTGAGGGCAGCCGGGGAGCCTTCACCTATGATTGACGTTAACGTTAACGTCAACCGATCGGAGCCTTCCCGATGAACCTGCCCGGCCTGAACTTCCAGCTTGGTGAAGACATCGACGCGTTGCGCGATGCGGTGCGTGCCTTTGCCGAGGCGGAGATCGCCCCGCTGGCCGCGGAAACCGACCGCAGCGACCAGTTCCCGATGCAGCTGTGGCGCAAGATGGGCGAGCTGGGCGTGCTCGGCATCACCGTGCCGGAGGCGTATGGCGGCGCCGGCATGGGCTACCTGGCGCACATGATCGCCATGGAAGAGATCAGCCGCGCCAGCGCCAGCATCGGCCTGAGCTACGGCGCGCACAGCAACCTGTGCGTGAACCAGCTCAAGCGCAACGGCAGCGCGGCGCAGAAGCAGAAGTACCTGCCCAAGCTGATCAGCGGCGAACACGTCGGCGCGCTGGCCATGAGCGAGACCGGCGCCGGCAGCGACGTCATCGGCATGAAGCTGAAGGCGGTGGAGCGTGGCGGCGTCTACGTGCTCAACGGCAGCAAGATGTGGATCACGAACGGCCCCGACGCACACACCATGGTGGTCTACGCCAAGACCGAGCCTGAACTGGGTGCGCGCGGCGTCACGGCCTTCATCGTCGAAAAAGGGATGAAGGGCTTCAGCACCGCGCAGAAGCTCGACAAGCTGGGCATGCGCGGCAGTCACACCGGCGAGATGGTGTTCCAGGATGTCGAGGTGCCGGCCGAGAACGTGCTGGGCGCGCTGAACGGCGGCGCCAAGGTGCTGATGAGCGGCCTGGACTACGAACGCGCGGTGCTGGCCGCCGGGCCCATTGGCATCATGCAGGCGGTGATGGACAACGTGGTGCCCTACATCCACGACCGCAAGCAGTTCGGCCAGAGCATTGGCGAGTTCCAGCTCATCCAGGGCAAGGTGGCCGACATGTACACCGTGCTGCAGGCCGGCCGGGCCTTCTGCTACACGGTGGGCAAGAACCTCGACCTGCTGGGCGCCGAACATGTGCGCCAGGTGCGCAAGGACTGCGCCAGTGTCATCCTGTGGTGCGCCGAGAAGGCCACCTGGATGGCCGGCGAGGGCATCCAGATCTTCGGCGGCAACGGCTACATCAACGACTACCCGCTGGGCCGCTTGTGGCGCGACGCCAAGCTCTATGAGATCGGCGCCGGCACCAGCGAGATCCGCCGCATGCTGATCGGCCGCGAGCTGTTCGCCGAGACGATGTGAGCCTGCCGACGCTGGACCTCGGCGCGCCGGGCTGGGTGCTGCGTGCCTGGCGCGAGAGCGACGCCGAGTCGCTGGCCTTGCACGCCAATCACCTGGCGGTATGGCGCAACATGAGCGAAGGCTTCCCGCATCCCTACACGCTGGATATCGCGCTGCACTGGGTGCGCCGCGGCCACGTCGACTTTGGCGGCGACAACTGGGCCATTGCGCATGACGACGTGGCCGTGGGCGGCTGCGGCATCCATCCTGGCAGCGGCGCCTTCCGCTGCAACGCCGAGATCGGCTACTGGCTGGGCCAGGCCTGCTGGGGCCGCGGCATCGGCACCCGCGTGGCGCGCACGCTCACCGAACGCGCCTTCGCCGACCCGGCCATCACACGCGTGCACGCCCCGGTGCACGCCTACAACCCACGCTCGATGCGCGTGCTGGCGCGCTGCGGCTTCGAGCGCGAAGGTGTGCAGCGCCTGTCGGCGATGAAGGCCGGCGTGTTGATCGACCGCGTGGTGATGGCCTGTTATCGCCCGGGCCTGTGCGGCGGCGAGCCGGCCCTGCCTACACTTGGCGCATGAGCGACGAACTGCACGACCTGCTGGACAACAACCGCAACTGGGCGGCCGCCACCGAAGCGCGCGAGCCGGGCTTCTTCACCCGGCTGGCGAAGCAGCAGAGCCCGCGCTACATGTGGATAGGCTGCGCCGACAGCCGCGTGCCGGCCAATGAGATCACCGGGCTCGACCCTGGCGAGGTCTTCGTGCACCGCAACGTGGCCAACGTGGTGGTGCACAGTGACCTGAACGCGCTGTCCACCATCCAGTTCGCGGTCGAGCACCTGAAGGTCAAGCACATCATCGTGGTCGGCCACTATGGCTGCGCGGGTGTGCGCGCGGCCATGCGCGGCATCCGCGTCGGCCTGGCCGACAACTGGCTGCGCCACGTGCAGGACGTGCGCCTGCGCCACCGCAAGCGGCTGGACCACCTGCCGCCGGCCGAGCAGGAAGACATCCTGTGCGAGATGAACGTCATCGAGCAGGTGGGCAACGTGGCCTTGTCCACCGTGCTGCAGGACGCCTGGGCGCGTGGCCAGGACATCGCCGTGCATGGCTGGGTCTACGGCCTGCAGGACGGCCTGCTGAAGAACCTGCACGTCACCATGGACCGCCGCGAGACGGTGGTGGAGGTGTTCGGCGCGGCCTTGAAGCGCTATCCGCGCGGCAACCCGCCGGGCGAAGCCAGCGCCGACGACGACGTGGACGACGCCGACACGGGCTTCGGCCCCGGCGCCATCTGACAGCGGCCGCACGATGTTCCCGCACCAGCTGGCCGACAAGAACGCCTTTGCCATCGCGCAGGCGCTGATCGAGGGTTTCAACCGCCACTACCGCCTGTTCCGCGAGACCACGGCGCGCGCGCAACAGCGCTTCGAGCGTGCCGACTGGCACGGCCAGCAGCACGCGCAGGCGCAGCGCATCGAGTTCTACGACCAGCGTGTCAATGAAGCCGTGGACCGGCTGCGCGCCGAGTTCCACATCGACGACCTGTCGATGGACACCTGGCAGCAGGCCAAGCTGCACTACATCGGGCTGCTGGTCGACCACCACCAGCCCGAACTGGCCGAGACCTTCTTCAATTCGGTGACGGCCAAGCTGCTGCACCGCAGCTACTTCCGCAATGACTTCATCTTCGTGCGGCCGGCGGTGAGCACCGAGTACATCGAGAACGACGAGCCGGCCTCTCGCCCCACCTACCGCGCCTACTACCCGACCAAGGACAGCCTGCGCGAGACCTGGGCGCGCATCGTCAACAACTTCCAGCTGCAGCGCGAGTTCGAGGACCTGGACCGCGATGTCGAAAACGTCGTGCAGGCCATGCTGTCGGAACTGGGTGGCTTCAGGCCGCGTGCCAACTTCCAGATCCAGGTGCTGAGCAGCCTGTTCTATCGCAACAAGGGCGCCTACCTCGTCGGCAAGATCATCAACGGCTTCACCGAGACGCCGCTGGCCCTGCCCATCCTGCACGGGCATGGCGGCAAGCTGGTGATCGACGCCGCGCTCTTCGGCGAGGACGAGCTGCTGATGATCTTCAGCTACGCGCGCGCCTACTTCATGGTCGACATGGAGATCCCCTCGGCCTACGTGCAGTTCCTGCGCGGGCTCATGCCGCGCAAGCCGCGCGCCGAGCTGTACAACGCCATCGGCCTGCAGAAGCACGGCAAGAACCTGTTCTACCGCGACCTGCTGGCGCACCAGCGCCATTCGTCCGACAAGTTCCGCATCGCGCCCGGCATCAAGGGCATGGTCATGCTGGTCTTCGACCTGCCGTCCTTCCCCTACGTCTTCAAGCTCATCAAGGACTTCTACCCGCCGCAGAAGGACACCACGCGCGAGCAGATCAAGGGCAAGTACCTGCTGGTCAAGCAGCACGACCTCGTGGGCCGCATGGCCGACACGCTGGAGTACAGCAACGTGGCTTTCCCGCGCCACCGCTTCGAGGAGGAACTGCTCGCCGAGATCAGGCACTACGCGCCCAGCCTGCTGGAAGAGGACGGCGACACCGTGGTCATCAAGCACCTGTACATCGAGCGCCGCATGATCCCGCTGAACATCTACCTGCAGGAGGCCGGCCCCGACGGCATGGCGCACGCGGTGGTGGAGTACGGCAATGCCATCAAGGACCTGGTGGCGGCCAACATCTTCCCCGGCGACATGCTGTGGAAGAACTTCGGCGTCACGCGCCACGGCAAGGTGGTGTTCTACGACTACGACGAGATCGAGTACCTCACCGACTGCAACTTCCGCCGCGTGCCCACGCCGCGCAACGAAGAGGAAGAGATGAGCGGCGAGGTCTGGTACACGGTAGGCCCGAAGGACGTGTTCCCCGAGACCTTCGGCCCTTTCCTGCTGGGCAACGCTGCCGTGCGCGATGTCTTCATGGCCCACCACGCCGACCTGCTGGACGCGGCCTTCTGGCAGGGCCACAAGGAGCGCATCAAGGCCGGCCACGTGCACGATGTCTTCCCTTACGAGCCGGGCAAGCGCTTCTCCAGCGCCCGGCGTTTCGACAACCCGCCACCAGGAGCAAACCGCCATGGCTGATTCCATCGTCATCGTCTCTGCCGCCCGCACGCCCATCGGTGGTCTGTTGGGCGACTTCGCCGGGCTGGCTGCCTGGGAACTGGGCGCCGTGGCCGTGAGGGCCGCCGTCGAACGCGCTGGCGTGCCCGGCGACGCGGTCGACGAAGTGCTGCTGGGCAACTGCCTGATGGCCGGCCAGGGCCAGGCACCGGCGCGCCAGGCGGCGCTGAAGGCCGGTCTGCCGCAGAGCGCCGGTGCGGTGACGCTCAGCAAGATGTGCGGCAGCGGCATGCGCGCCATGATGTTCGCGCACGACATGCTGGCCGCCGGCAGTGCCAGCGTGGTGGTGGCCGGCGGCATGGAGAGCATGAGCAACGCGCCGCACCTGATGTTTGCGCGCAAGGGTGTGAAGTACGGCGCGGCCCAGCTGTTCGACCACATGGCCATGGACGGCCTGGAAGACGCCTATGAACGCGGCAAGGCCATGGGCGTGTTCGCCGAATCGTGTGCCGCCAAATACGCCTTCACGCGTGAGGCGCAGGACGCCTTTGCCATTGCCAGCACCACGCGCAGCAAGCAGGCCAATGAAGACGGCAGCTTTGACTGGGAGATGGCGCCGGTGACGCTGGCCGGCCGCGGTGGCGAAACGCTCATCAGGTTCGACGAGCAGCCCTTCAAGGCCAAGCTCGACAAGATCCCGACGCTCAAGCCGGCCTTCAAGAAGGACGGCACCATCACCGCCGCCAACGCCAGCAGCATCAGCGACGGCGCCGCCGCGCTGGTGCTGATGCGCGAGAGCACCGCCTTGCAGCGCGGGCTGCAGCCGCTGGCGCGCATCGCTGGCCACACCGTGCACGCGCAGGCGCCGGAGTGGTTCAGCACGGCACCGGCCGGCGCCATCGAGAAGGTGCTGAAGAAGGCCGGCTGGTTGGCGGGGCAGGTGGACCTGTGGGAGGTCAACGAGGCTTTCGCCGTCGTGACCATGGCCGCCATGCACGAGTTTGAATTGCCACACGACATCGTCAACATTCACGGCGGCGCGTGTGCCTTGGGCCACCCGATTGGCGCCAGCGGTGCGCGCATCGTCGTCACGCTGTTGGGCGCCTTGCGCGCGCAGGGCAAAAAGCGCGGTGTGGCGGCGCTGTGCATCGGCGGCGGCGAGGCCACGGCGTTGGCGCTAGAACTGCTTTAAGACCCGCGCTTTGACAGCCTTGCATCCACTGACCTAACGCCGTTAGCACCCATGACCGATTTATTGCCCAGTGCCGCCCAATGCACTGTCTTTGCCAGCGCCGTGTTCATCTTGAACGCCACGCCCGGCGTGGATATATATATATATAGGGCGATGGCGAACGCACGCACGAAGACCTCCTGCGGCAGATCCTCCGATCGCGATTCGTGATCGGCGTCGGCGACGATCGGGCCCGCGGAAACGTGCACGAAACCCGGCCCCAGATCCTCCGCGGCCGGGAGCGAGATCTCGATCACCTCGT
>JANNFE010000106.1:0-36379 GCA_031379415.1 Betaproteobacteria bacterium
TGCTGGACTACGTGGGCATCGGCAAGTACGCCGAGTTCAAGGCCCGCACGCTCAGCTATGGTGACCAGCGCCGGCTGGAGATCGCGCGCGCCCTGGCCACCGACCCCAAGCTCATCGCGCTGGACGAACCCGCCGCCGGCATGAACGCCACCGAGAAGGTGGTGCTGCGCGAACTCATCGACCGCATCCGCAAGGACGGCCGCACCATCCTGCTCATCGAGCACGACGTGAAGCTGGTGATGGGCCTGTGCGACCGCGTGACCGTGCTCGACTACGGCAAGCAGATCGCCGAAGGCAACCCGGCCGAGGTGCAGAAGAACGAGAAAGTCATCGAAGCCTATCTGGGCGCCGGGGGCCACTGATGAGCCAGACCATGTTGAAAGTCACCGGCCTGAAGGTCGCCTATGGCGGCATCCAGGCCGTCAAGGGCGTGAGCTTCGAGGTCCAGCAGGGCGAACTGGTGAGCCTCATCGGCGCCAACGGCGCGGGCAAGACGACCACGCTGAAGGCCGTCACCGGCACCCAGGTGGTGGCTGCGGGCGAGATCGAATTCCTGGGCAAGAGCATCAAGGGCCAAGGCCCCTGGGACCTGGTCAAGCAGGGCCTCGTGATGGTGCCGGAAGGGCGCGGCACCTTCACGCGCATGACCATCACCGAGAACCTGCAGATGGGCGCCTTCGTGCGCGACGACACGGCGCAGATCGAAGCCGACATCGACGAGGTCTTCCGCATCTTTCCGCGCCTGAAGGAGCGCCGCAACCAGCTCGCCGGCACCATGAGCGGCGGCGAACAGCAGATGCTGGCCATGGGCCGCGCCATGATGGCCAAGCCCAAGGTGCTGCTGCTCGACGAACCTTCGATGGGCCTGTCGCCGATCATGGTCGACAAGATCTTCGAGGAGGTGGGCAACTTTCACCGCCGCGGCACCACCATCCTGCTGGTGGAGCAGAACGCCAGCCGCGCCCTTGGCCTGGCCGACCGCGGCTATGTGATGGACTCGGGCGAGATCACCATGGCCGGCGAGGCCAAGGCGCTGCTGGCCGACCCCAAGGTCAGGGCGGCCTACCTGGGCGAATAGCCCGCCTGCGCTGCAGCCCAGGCCGCGACGATGGCGCGGTGTTGCGGAATGTTCTGCAGGAAGCTCTGCCGCCAGCCGGCATCGGGCAGCGCCGCGGCTTCGGCCTGCAGGGCCTCGTGGGCGCGGGCCAGCCAGACAGCGGCGCGCGGGTCGCCGGCCTGTGCGAGCACCTGGTAGCAGCTCAGCTCGACGATGCGGCTGGTCGGCGAGTCGGCCGCGATGTCGCCACTGCACGCAGGGCCGATCAGCTGTTCCACCTCGCGCAGCGCGGTGACCCTGTCGCCTTGCGCCAGCGCGGCGCGCGCCAGTCCGGCGCCGGCCTCGTGCTGGTCGGCAGCCTGCGCCTGAACGGCCAGGGCGCGTGCGCGCTCGAAGTGCTGCGCGGCGATGGCCGGCGCGCCCTGCGCGAGTTCGGCCTCGCCCAGAACGCACAGCGCCAGCAGCTCCAGGTCGCGGGCCTGCGCTGCCACCGCGATGTCCAGCGCCGTGGCCGCCAGGCTGACGGCGCGCGCCGTGTCGCCCTGCCAGCGTGCCAGGCAGGACAGGCTGATCAGCAGCCCGCCCTCGACCACCCGGTCGCCGTGGGCGCGCAGCATGGGCCGGGCTTCGTCGAGCTGCACCGCGGCCTTCTCCAGTTCGCCCAGGTGCAGCCAGGCCGTGCCCAGGTTGGTCAGCGTGATGGACACACCGCGGCGGTTGCCGAGCTCGCGGTAGATCTCCAGCGCCTGGCGATGCGCCGCCAGGAAGCCCATGATGTCGTTCTGCGCGCCGGCCATGCCGGCCAGCGTGTTCAGGATGTTGGCTTCGTGCATGCGCAAGCCGCGCTGGCGGGCTTCGGCCAGCGCCTGCCGGGCCAGGGCTTCGCCATCATGCAAGCGGCCCTGGTTCGAGTGCGCCAACGCCAGCAGGCGCAGCGTGTGCAGGCGCAGTTCGTGGTCAGCGGCCCGCGTGGCGACATCGATGCCGTGGCGCGCCGCCGCTTCGCTGGCCGGCCAGTCGCCGCGGCGCATGGCCAGGTAGCTGCGCCGCCACGCGGCGTGGGCGCGCCGGCCATCGTCGTCCAGCACTTCGGCCAGTTGCGCCAGGGTGTCGATGTCGAGCTGCTGCGCGTCGCGTTCGCCCTGCATGTCCAGCGCCAGCTCGCGCACGCCGTGCAGGCGCCAGCGCAGCACCGCACTGGTGTGGGCCGGCACGGGCGCGAGCAGTGCCAGCGCCTTGCCGACATGGGCCAGCACGCTGTCGTGCGCGTAGCGATCGGCCGCGTGTTCGGCGGCGCGGGCGTGGAACTCGGCCGCGTTGGCGCTGTCGCCCGCGCGTTCGTAGTGTTCGGCGGTGGCGCCCAGAAAGTCGGCGGCACGCCGCCCCGCCAGGCCGGCCAGCCAGTGCGCCACCCGGGCGTGCAGCTCGCGCCGCTGCCGCTTGAGCACGGTGTCGTAGGTCACCTGGTGCAGCAGCTGGTGGCGGAAGGCGTATTCGCGCAGACCCTCCAGTGCCGCGTCGGGTCGCGGCAGCGCCAGCTCCTTGTGCACCAGCGCCGGCAGGCTGTCTTCGGCGCGCGCGTCCAGGGCCTGCAGCGCCTGGTCCCAGAACACGGTGCCGATGACGCTGGCTTCCTGCAGCGTCAGCCGCTCGGCTGCGGGCAGGCTGTCCAGGCGCGCCTGCAGCACGCCCGTCAGCGAAGGCGGCAGGCGTGAGGCCAGCAGCTTCTCGGCGTCGATGGCCCAAGTCTCGCCGGTGGTGATGGTGCGCTGGTCGATCAGCATCTGCACCAGCTCCTGCATGTAGAAGGGGTTGCCTTCCGATGCGCCGGTGATCATCTCGCGCAGCGCCGCCGGCACCTCGGGCAGCTTCTTCAGCAATTCGCCGGCCAGCTGCAGGCTGCCCGCGCGGTCCAGCGGCGGCAGGTCGATGCGCTGGCCCGGGCCGTCGGCGAACCCGGAGCCGCGGCGCTCGAACAGCGCCGGCCGGCTGGTGGCCACGATGAGCATGGGCACATCGCGGTTCAGCTCGCTCAGCTGGGCCAGGAAGTCCAGCGTCTCGGCGTCGGCCCAGTGCAGGTCTTCCAATTGCAGGATCACCGGGCTGCCATCGCTGGCCGAGACGCGGCGGAACAGCTGCGCCGCTGCGAACAGCGCGCGCTGGCGGATCTGCCGCGGGTCGTCCAGGATGCCCTTGACGTGCGGGCTGTCGCGCCCGTCGATGCCGATCAGGTGGCCCAGCAGGTCGGCGTGCCCCGCGGCGAGTTCCGGCCCGTCGTCGGCCAGGAACAGCGGCACGATGCCTTGCGCCAGCTTGTGGCGCGCCACGGCCAGGCTGTCGTCGTCGGCGATCTGGAAGCGCCAGGCCAGGATGTCGCGCAGCAGGCCATAGGGCTGGCCCTGGGTCTGCGGGCTGGCACGGCCGCGGAAGATGAAGAAGGTCTCGGGCCGGTCTTCGCTCCAGGCCTCGAACTCATGCAGCAGCCGGCTCTTGCCCACGCCGGCCTCGGCCACCAGCAGCAGCACCGCCAGCCGCCGTTCGGCGAACAGGCGCTCGAAGGCCCGCTGCAGCCGCTGCAGTTCGGCGTCGCGGCCGATCATGCGCGCGGCCACGCCTTCCAGGCCTGGCGTGCCGATGCGGAAGGCGCGTGGCTTGGCGCCGTTGACCAGCACGCTCAGCACCGGCGTGTCCACGCCCTTCACGCTGAGCGGCGGCTGCGCGTCGACGTCGAAGAGGCCGCGCACCAGCGCGTAGGTGTCGTGGCTGATGCGCAGGGCGCCGGCCGGCGCCGTCTGCTCCATGCGCGCGGCGATGTTCACGGCCAGGCCGCGGATGCTGCCGGCATCGACGCCGCCGCCCAGCAGCACGCCGCCGGTGTGGATGCCCACGCGCACCGTGAAGCCGGCGTGGCCGTGCGCGGCCAGCACCTCGGCGCCCAGGGTCTGGCCCAGGTCGCGCAGCGCCAGCCCGCAGCGCACCGCACGTTCGGCGTCGTCCTCGCGCGCTTCGTCGGCACCGAAGGCGGCCAGCAGGCTGTCACCCGCGTACTGCAGCACCCTGCCGCGCTGCGCCTGCACCACGGCGGTGGCGCGGGCCAGCGCGTCGTCCATCACGGAGCTGATGCTTTCGGGGTCGAGCTGCTGGCTGAGCGTGGTGGAGCCCACGACGTCCAGGAACAGGATGCTCACCTGCCGCAGCGTGCGGGCCCGTGATGCCGGCTCGGCGCTTGCCGCGCCCAGCGTCGCCAGGCGGGCGCGGGCCGGGGCCAGCAGCGTGTCGACCACGGCATCGCCCAGCACGGTGCGCTGGCCCTCCAGGGCGGCGATGGCGGCTTCGAGTTGCTGTCGCTCCGGCGTCATGTCGGGCGAGGATAACAACCGCCTGCTGGCTCAGTCGGCGCGCGCCCCCGAGGCCTTCACGACGCCGCGGTACTTCTCCAACTCGCTGGCCACGAAGGCGCCGAACTGCGCCGGCGTGCTGGGCGCGGGCTCGGCCAGCAGCGTGGCCAGCCGCGCCTTCACCTCGGCCGAACCCAAGGCATCGACGAAAGCCTTGTTCAGGCGCGCCGTGATCTCGGCCGGCAGCCCGGCAGGGCCGAAGAGGCCGAACCAGGTGCTGATGTCGAATGCCTGCAGGCCCAGCGCGGCGCCGGCTTCGGCCACCGTGGGCACCTCGGGCATGGCGCTGGAGCGCCTGGCCGTCGTCACCGCCAGCGCCTTCAGCTTGCCGCTCTTGATGTTGGCCGAGGCCGCGGCCAGGTTGTCGAAGTTGAAGTCGACCTGGCCACCCACCAGCGCCAGTTGCGCCGGCGGCCCGCCGGCGTAGGGGATGTGCACGACGAAGAGCCCGGCCTGGGCCTTGAACATCTCGCCCGCCAGGTGGCCGGCGCTGCCGTTGCCGCCGCTGCCGTAGTTCAGGCGGCCCGGATTCTGTCGCGCATAGGTCACCAGATCGGCCAGGCCGTTGATCTTCAGCCGCGCCGCCGTCTCGGCGTTCATCACCAGCACATTGGGCACCTGGGCCACCAGCGTCAGCGGTGTGAAGTCGCGCTGCGCGTCGTAGGGCATCTTGGTGTACAGCCAGGGGTTGATGGCATGCGTGGCCACGGCGCCCATGACCAAGGTGTTGCCGTCGGGCGCGGCCTTGGCCACCAGGTCGGCGCCCAGGTTGCCGCCGGCGCCGGGGCGGTTTTCCACCACCACGTTGCCCAGGCTGTCCTTCACGGCCTGGGCCAGCACGCGGGCGGCGATGTCCAGCGGCCCGCCGGGCGGGTAGGGCACCACCAGGCGCAGCGTGCGCGCCTGCGCGAAGGCGGCTGGGGTGGCCAGCAGGGTGGTGGCCAGCAGGGCCAGACGGCGGTTGAGCAAGGGGCACCTCGTCGAGCGATCCAAGGGGCAGCAAGCCTAGCGCATGGGGCGCTCAGCGGCTTTCACCCCGTCTTGCTGGCTGCGCCGTAGAAGCCCGGGTGTCCGACACCAGGGAGATTTCCATGACCGCCATGTTCCTGCCCCGCATCGCCGCCGCGCTGCTGCTCGGTGCCTGCTTGGGTGCGGCCGATGCCGCGTCCACGCTCAAGCCCTACCGCGACGAGGCCGAGTTCACGGCCACGCTGCAGCGCTGGCGCGCCGAATCCGAGCGCCTGCAGCTGACGCAGCGCCGGCACTCCATGGGCAGCATGGCGCTGAATGCCGCGCCAGCGCCCGCCGCGGCCCCGGCCATGGCCGTGGCGCAGGAAAGCAGCACCGCCGCGCCCGCCGCCGATAGCATCACCAACGTGCAGACCGCTGGCGTCGACGAAGGCGGCATCGTCAAGCGCGCGGGCGACTATCTGGTGGTGCTGCGCCGCGGCCGCCTGTTCACCGTGCGCGTGGGCGGCGATCAGCTGCAGCCGGTGGCCCGCATCGACGCCTACGCGCCCGGCAGCGACCCGCGTGGCGCCTGGTACGACGAGCTGCTGATATCGGGTGACCAGGTGGTGGTCATCGGCTACAGCTACGCACGCGGCGGCACCGAGATCGGCCTCTTCGAACTGGGCGAGGGCGGCGCCCTCAGCTACCGCGCCACCTACCACCTGCGCAGCTTCGATTACTACTCGTCGCGCAACTACGCCAGCCGGCTGGTCGGCCGCAAGCTGGTCTTCTACACGCCCACGCTGCTGCAGCCAGGGGACGGCACGCCGCTGGCGCAGATGCTGCCCGCCATGCGGCGCTGGCAGGCCACGCTGCCAGCGGAGTTCGAACGCATCCTGCCGGCCACGCGCATCTACCGCACCGACGATCACTTCAACCCCACCGAGCCGCTGGCACTGCACACCGTCACCGGCTGTGAACTGGGCGGCGCCGCGCTGCGCTGCGAGTCCACTGCGGTGCTGGGGCCGGCCGGGCGCGTGTTCTACGTCTCGGCGGGTTCGGTCTACGTGTGGACGACGAACAGCCGCCGCCGTGGGGCTTCGCCCTACGAGGACCGCACGGACGCCGACCGTTCACTGTCGGCCGTGTTCCGCCTGCCGCTGGATGGCGGCGCGCCCACGGGCCTGAAGACCGCCGGCGTGCCCATCGACCAGATGTCCTTCCTGGAAGACGCGCAAGGCCAGCTGAACGTGCTGCTGCGCGAGTTCGGCGCCGGCGAAGGCATGTGGGGCGCCGAACGCGGCCGCGGTGCGCTGGCGCTGCTGCGCGTGCCGCTGTCGGATTTTGCGGATGGCCGCAGCGCCGCGCGGCGCGAGCACTACCGCCGCCTGCCGGGGCCGGCCGGCTGGCAGCTGCAGAACCGCTACGTGGGCGACTGGCTGCTGTGGGGCGGCGGTGAAGGTGCCTGGGCCTTGCGTCATGCCCAGTCTGGCGAGGCCACGGCGCTGGCGCCCGGCCACGGCGTCGAGCGCATCGAAGCGCTGGGCGAACACGCGCTGCTGGTGGGCAACCGCGGCGCGGATCTGCACTTCAGCGCCGTGCGTCTGGGCCGCGGCGAGCCACGCATCGAAAACCGCCATGTGCAGGACGGCGCGCGCCAGGGCGAGACACGCACGCATGGCTTCTACTACCGCGCCACGGGGCGCGACGAAGGCGTGCTCGGCCTGCCCATCGTCGGGCCCGGTTCGTCCGGCCGCAGCGGTGTGATGTGGGGGCGCCAGGGCGCAGCATCGGTGGTCCTGCTGCGCCAGCGCAGCCTGGCCTTCACGGCGCTGGGCGCCTTGTCAGCCAGCGGTGCGCCCGTGGACGACGCCTGCCGCGCATCCTGCGTGGACTGGTACGGCAACGCCCGCCCCATCTTCCTGGGTGAACGGGTGCTGGCCTTGATGGGCTACGAGATCGTCGAAGGGCGGCTCGAAGGCCGTGGCGTCGGCGAATCGGTGCAGGAGCTGCGGCGCATCAGCTTCGCACCGCCGGTGAGGGGGCGCGAAGGGCGGCCCAGTCCCTTCGAATGACTTGAACGCCCTGGCGATGGGTGCCACGATGCGCCATCGGTGCATCGTCAGGGAGCATGAGATGAGCAAGGAAGCGAAGCGCTTGTTCGGGGGCCTGCGTGTGGCGGCGCTGTGCGCAGCCGGGCTGCTCGCCGTTGGCGCCCTGGCCCAGGGCACGAAGGCCGGTGGCCCCGAGTTCGCGGACCTGCTGCGCCAGGCCATGCTGCCGCCCAAGGCCACCGCGGTGCCGCCGTGGAGCCAGTTCGAGATGCCCGGCATCCGCTGGAAGACGTCGGCGCCGGTGCCCACGACCGGTCCCAACAAGGCCATCGGCCCGCTGATGCGCCAGGGCACGCTGGTGCTGATGGAAGGCGGCCAGCCCAGCTACCGCGACAACCGCAAGAAGCCTGGCGAGTGGGGGCTCCTGGCGCTGGGCAACAAGGACGGCGTGGTCGAGTGGCAGCTGTCGATGAGCATGATGGCCGAGGAGACCGGCGCCTCGGTCGACAGCCTGCAGAAGGCCGGCTTCAAGCTGCGCGCGCGCTGCGAGCCCGAAGGTGTGTCCAGCGGCGCCAAGGTCTGGCTGGTGGGCTGGCCGGAGCGCTCGCCGATGGTGGTGACCGAGGAGTGGAGTGGTGGCAGCGGCGGCCGCTCGACGTCGATCACCGTGCCCTACACGCGCAGCCGTGTCGCGGCCGCGAAGTGCTACTGAACCCGCGTCATGGGCCGTGCTTGTCGGCTTCCGAGGTGAACGCGTCGGCGTAGAACTCGTCGGCCGGCAGCCCGCACAGCGCCACGAAGTCGCGCTGTGCAGCTTCCACCATCAGCGGCGCGCCACAGGCATAGACCTGGTGGCCCGAGAGCTCGGGCCAGTCGGCCATCACGGCCTGGTGCACGAAGCCCGTGCGGCCGGTCCAGGCGTCTTCGGCCGTGGCTTCCGACAGCACCGGCACGTAGCGCAGGCTCTGCATGTCTGCGGCGGCCTGCAGGCACCAGTCATGCTGGTAGAGGTCGCGCAGGCGGCGTGCGCCCCAGTACAGCACGGCCGGCCGTGTGATGCCCTGGTGCTGCAGCTGCTGCACGATGGCCTTGATGGGCGCGAAGCCGGTGCCGCTGGCCAGCAGGATGAGCGGCTTGTCCGAGTCCTCGCGCAGGAAGAAGCTGCCGAAGGCGCCTTCCATGCGCAGGATGTCCTTCTCCTTCATGGCCGTGAAGACATGGTCGGTGAACCTGCCGCCCGGCATGTGGCGGATGTGCAGTTCGATGGCCGGCGGTGAACCCAGCGCATGCGGCGCATTGGCCATGCTGTAGCTGCGGCGTGCGCCCGCATTCGGACCTTGCAGGATGAACTCGACGTACTGCCCGGCGCGGTATTGCAGGTTCTGGTTGGCCGGCAATTGCAGCTTCAGCACGGCCACATCGGGCGCCGGCTTGTCGATGCTCAGCACGCGGCTGGGCAGCTTCAGCACTGGGTATTCGCCAGCGCCGGGCACGCTGCGCGCTTCCACCAGGCAGTCGGTCTGCGGCGTGGCGCAGCAGGTGAGGATGTAGCCGGCCTCTTGCTCCGCCACCGACAGCGCCTTCAGCTGGTGCGCACCGTGGATGACGCGGCCTTCGATCAGCCGGCTCTTGCAGGAGCCGCAGGCGCCGTCGCGGCAGCCATAGGGCAAGCCGATGCCCTGGCGGATGGCGGCGGGGAGGATGGCTTCATCACGGTCGACCGTGAAGCTGCGCTGGGCGGGCTGGAGCGTGATGGTGAAGGTCATGCAGTGGGGCAGGGCACACGTAAACTCGTTCGCGATTGTGCCCGGCCCTTCATGACCTTGCCCCCTGCTCATGTCCCCCAGCGCGCCCGCCGCCCCACGCTGCTCATCGTCGGCTGCGGCGACGTCGGCCTGCGCGTGCTGCGCCTGGTGCACCCGCGCTGGCGCGTGCTGGCGCTGACGTCCACGCCCGCGCGCGTGCCGGTCTTGCGCCAGGCCGGCGCGGTGCCGCTGCTGGGCAACCTGGACGAGCCGGCCACGCTGGGCCGCCTGGGCGGCCTGGCCGATGCCGTGTTGCACCTGGCGCCACCGCCAGGCGACGGCGAAGGCGACCCGCGCACGCAAGCGCTGCTGCGCGCGCTGGCGCGCGGCGGCCGTGTGCGGCGGCTGGTCTACGCCAGCACCAGCGGCGTGTATGGCGACTGCGGCGGTGCGCGTTTCGACGAGACGCGGCCCGTCAACCCGGCCACCGCACGCGGCCGCCGACGCGTGCACGCCGAAGCGCAACTGCGCTGGTTCGGCCGCCGCAGCGGCGTTTGCGTGACGCTGCTGCGCATCCCCGGCATCTACGCCGTCGACCGCGCCGGCGGCCACCCGCGTGAACGCCTGCAGCGCGGCACGCCGGTGCTGCGCGCGGAAGACGATGTCTACACCAACCACATCCATGCCGATGACCTGGCGCGTGCCTGCGTCGCGGCGCTCTATCGCGGCCTGCCGCAGCGCGTGCTGCACGCCAGCGACGACACCGAGCTGAAGATGGGCGACTACTTCGACCTGGCAGCCGAACTGTGCGGGCTGTCCAAACCGCCGCGCATCGCGCGCAGCGACGCTGCCGCGCAACTGGGGCCCATGCTGCTGAGTTTCATGAGCGAGTCACGCCGGCTCGACAACCGGCGCCTGAAGGAGGAACTGCGCCTGCGCCTGCGCTACCCGACGGTGCGCGAGGGCTTGGTCTAGCGCCGCGGACAGCCGAACGGCGTCTAACGCCGCCTGGGCCCGAAAGGCGCCTGGCCGCGCCAGTAGCGGATCATCAGAAAGCCGCCGACCATGCCGCCCAGGTGCGCGAAGTGCGCAATGCCACCGCCGCCCGACAGGCCCATCACCAGCGAGATGACGCCGAACACGATGACGAAGGTGCGCGCCTTCATCGGGATGGGCGGGAACAGCGGCATGATCACGCGGTCAGGGAACAGCATGCCGTAAGCCAGCAGCAGCGCGAACAGGCCGCCCGAGATGCCCACGGTGGGCGCGCCCCAGCCCATCAGCGCCGTCACCAGCAATTGCAGTGCCGCCGCGGCCAGCACGCCGGCCAGCATGAAGTGCAGGAAGCGCCGGGCGCCCCACAGCCGTTCGAGCTCGGCGCCGAACATCCACAGACCCAGCATGTTGAAGAACAGGTGCACCACATCGCCGTGCAGGAAGGCGTAGGTCACCGGCTGCCAGGGCATGAAGCGCCCGCTGGCCACCGGGAACAGCGCAAACCACACCATCAACAGCGGCCCCATCAGGAACTGCAGGCAGAAAATGGCCGTGCAGGCCAACATGAGGTTCTTGGTGACGGTCGGGATCTGGGGCATGGGGCGGCTGCGAAGGAAGGGCCTCGTTGCGCCCTGCTGGTGCCCGCGGCCAGACTCGAACTGGCACGCCTTGCGGCGGCGGATTTTGAATCCGCTACGTCTACCGATTTCGTCACGCGGGCTGGTGCTTCTGGCAGGACCAGAAACGCAAATGATTATCACACGCGGGCCTTTGAGTGCCGGCGACGCAGGCGCGGGTGCCGCTGCCACAATGCGGGCCCTGCGCAGGAGCTCAGTCCCATGATGAAAGCGGCCCCCCCGGCCTACAAGACCCTGGAAGACGCCATCGGCGGCACACCCCTGGTGGCGCTGCAGCGCCTGCCCGGCACGGCCGGCACGCCGCGCGGCAACGTGCTGCTGGGCAAGCTGGAAGGCAACAACCCGGCGGGCTCGGTGAAGGACAGGCCGGCCATCAGCATGATCCGCCGTGCCGAGGAGCGCGGCGACATCCGCCCTGGCGACACACTCATCGAGGCGACCTCCGGCAACACCGGCATCGCGCTGGCCATGGCGGCGGCGATCCGCGGCTACCGCATGCTGCTGATCATGCCGGAGGACCTGTCCATCGAACGCGCGCAGACCATGAAGGCGTTCGGCGCCGAACTCATCCTCACGCCGCGCTCCGGCGGCATGGAGTACGCGCGCGACCTGGCCGAACAGATGCAACGTGAAGGCAAGGGCCGCGTGCTGGACCAGTTCGCCAACGGCGACAACCCGCGTGTGCACTTCGAGACCACCGGCCCCGAGATCTGGGCCGACACCGCCGGCCGCGTCACGCACTTCGTCAGCGCCATGGGCACCACGGGCACCATCACCGGCGTCTCGCGCTACCTGAAGGAGAAGAACCCCGAGGTGCGCATCGTCGGCGCGCAGCCGGCCGAAGGTTCGCGCATCCCCGGCATCCGCAAGTGGCCCGAGGCCTACCTGCCGAAGATCTACGACCCGAAACACGTCGACGAACTGGTGCTCGTGAGCCAGGCCGACGCCGAGGACATGGCGCGCCGCCTGGCGCGCGAAGAAGGCCTCTTCGCCGGCATCTCGGCCGCCGGCGCCTGCTGCGTGGCGCTGCGCATCGCGCAGCAGGTGGAGAACGCCACCATCGTCTTCATTGTCTGCGACCGCGGCGACCGCTACCTGTCGACCGGCGTATTCCCGGCATGAGCGGGCAGGCGCGCTTCTGCCTGAGCTGTGGCACGGCCCTGCAACTGCTGACGCAGGACGAAGACGCTGGCCCGACAGCACGCCTGCGCTGCCCGGCCTGCGGCTGGACGCACTGGAACAACCCGACGCCGGTGCTGGCCGCCATCATCGAGTGCTGCGACCGCGAAGGCCGCGTGCTGCTGGCCCGCAATGCGGCCTGGGCCGGGCGCATGTTCGCGCTGATCACCGGCTTCATGGAAGCCGGCGAGACGCCCGAAGCCGGCATCACGCGCGAAGTGAGGGAAGAGACCTCGCTGCAGGTGGACCGTCTGTCGCTGGTGGGCGTCTACGACTTCCAGCGCATGAACCAAGTCATCATCGCCTACCACGCGCTGGCGCATGGCGAGGTGAAGCTGTCACCGGAACTGGCCGAGTACAAGCTCTTCACGCTGCCCGACCTGCGCTGCTGGCGTGCCGGCACCGGCTACGCGCTGGCCGACTGGCTGCGCACGCGCGGGCACGAGCCACAGTTCATCGAACTTCCACCCAGGAACTAGGACGCACGACCATGGACGTCAGCAAAGAACTCGACACGCGCGGGCTGAACTGTCCGCTGCCCATCCTGAAGGCCAAGAAGGCTCTGGCCGAGATGGCCAGCGGTGGCCTCCTGAGGGTGGTGTCCACCGACCCCGGCTCGACCCGCGACTTCCAGGCCTTCGCGCGCCAGACCGGCAACGAACTGGTCGAGCAGACCAGCTCAGGCGACGAGTTCGTGCATGTGCTGCGCCGCCGCTGACTACAGTTCCAGGCCCTTGAGGTAGTTGCGAAAGCCCGGCCCCAGCTGCGGGTGGGCCAGCGCCAGTTCGACGTTGGCTTCCAGGAAACCTTCCTTGCTGCCGCAGTCGTAGCGCTTGCCTTCGTAGCGGTAGGCGAAGACCTTCTCGCGGCGCAGCAGCGAAGCAATGCCGTCCGTGAGCTGAATCTCGCCGCCCACGCCGCGCGGCTGGGCGGCGATCTCATGGAAGACACCCGGTGTCAGGATGTAGCGGCCGGCCACGCCCAGGCGTGACGGTGCATCTTCAGGCGCTGGCTTCTCGACGATGCGCGTGACGTCGATCAGGCGCTCGTTCACCGGCGTGCCGGCCACGATGCCGTAGCGCCGCGTGTGTTCGGCCGGCACTTCCTGCACCGCCAGGATGGACGCGCGCCACTCGGCGAACTGCTCCACCATCTGCTTGAGCACCGGCGGCTCGCCCACCATCAGGTCGTCGGCCAGCAGCACCGCGAAGGGCTGGTTGCCCACCAGACGCTGGCCGCACAGCACGGCATGGCCCAGACCCAGGGCCTGCGGCTGGCGCACGTAGATGCACTCCATGTCATCGGGCTTGACGCTGCGCACCACGTTCAGCAGCTCCAGCTTGCCGGCCTGCTCCAGCGCCACCTCCAGCTCGAAGGTCATGTCGAAATGGTCTTCGATGGGCCGCTTGTGGCGGCCGGTGACGAAGATCATCTCGCGCACGCCGGCGGCATAGGCCTCCTCCACCGCGTACTGGATGAGCGGCTTGTCCACCACCGGCAGCATCTCCTTGGGCTGGGCCTTGGTGGCCGGCAGGAAGCGCGTGCCGAGGCCGGCGACGGGGAAGATGGCCTTGGAGACGATCATGCGGTGACTTTCAGTCGGGCCAGTTGATCCTGCAAGCGCGCCAGCGCCTGGTGAAAGTCGGCCAGGCGGGCGCGTTCCTGCTCCACCACGGCAGCCGGCGCGCGTGCGACGAAACTTTGATTGCCGAGTTTGGCCTCGGCCTTGGTGATCTCGCCCTGCAGGCGTGCGACTTCCTTGTCCAGGCGCACGATTTCCGCAGCCACGTCGATCTGCACGTGCAGCGCCAGGCGCAGTTCGCCGTTGACCACCACCGGCGCGGCCTGTGTGGCCGCCGCGAAGGCGGCCTCGTCGGCCAGCACCTGCACATCCGCCAGCTTGGCCATGGCCTTCAGCAGCGGCGCCGCGGCGCCGACGAAGGCGCCGTCACCGAAGCTCAGCAGCGGCACGCGGTCATTGGGCTGCAGGCTCATTTCGCTGCGCAGCCGGCGGATGTCGGCCATCACGCTCTTCAGGCGCGCCATCCAGGCGTCGGCCGCCGGGTCCACCTTCTGCAGCTGGGCCTCGGGGTAGCGCGCGGTGACGATGGTCTCGGTACGTTTCATGCCCGCCACGGGTGCCACGCTGTCCCACAGCTCGGCGGTGACGAAGGGCGCCACCGGGTGCAGCAGACGCAGCACGGTTTCCAGCACGCGGATCAGCGTACGGCGCGTGGCGCGCTGCTCGGCCTCGGACCCGTTGGCGATCTGCACCTTGGCGATTTCCAGGTACCAGTCGCAGTACTCGTCCCACACAAACGTGTAGATCGCATTCGCCACATTGTCGAGCCGGTAGTCGGCGAAGCCCTGCGCCACCGCGGCTTCCACGCGCTGCAGTTCGCCGCTGATCCAGCGGTCGGCCTGCGAAAAGCGCATGTAGCCGTGGAAAGGCCCGCCGGGTTCGCATTCGGCCTTGGTGTGTTCCTTGAGCCCGCAGTCCTTGCCCTCGCAATTCATTAGCACGAACTTGGTGGCATTCCAGAGCTTGTTGCAGAAGTTGCGGTAGCCCTCGCAACGCTTGCTGTCGAAGTTGATGTTGCGGCCCAGCGTGGCGTAGCTGGCCATGGTGAAACGGAGCGCGTCGGCGCCGAAGGCCGGAATGCCGTTCGGGAACTCCCGTTCGGTGTCCTTGCGCACGCGCGGTGCCGTCTCGGGCTTGCGCAGGCCACTGCTGCGCTTGTCCAACAGCGGCGGTAGCGCGATGCCGTCGATGAGGTCCACGGGGTCGAGCACGTTGCCTTCGC
This sequence comes from Betaproteobacteria bacterium, assembly GCA_031379415.1. Lineage (GTDB taxonomy): Bacteria > Pseudomonadota > Gammaproteobacteria > Burkholderiales > Burkholderiaceae_C > Rubrivivax. Next base: position 14,823 of record JANNFE010000106.1, read on the forward strand.
TCTTGCTCATCTTGTGGCCCTGTGCGTCGCGCACCAGGCCGTGGATGTAGACGTCGCGGAAGGGCACCTTGCCCCCTGGGCAATCGGCAGTTCGAGTGAAGTGCGTCGTCATCATGATCATCCGGGCGACCCAGAAAAAGATGATGTCGAAGCCTGTGACGAGCACGGTGCTGGGCAGGAAGAGCTGCTGCTCCAGGGTCTTCGCGGGCCAGCCGAGCGTGCTGAAGGGCACCAGTGCCGATGAGTACCAAGTGTCGAGCACATCCTCGTCGCGTGTCAGTGCACCTTGATAGCCAGCCTTGTCGGCGCGCGCGCGCGCCTCTTCCTCGTTGCGCCCCACGAAGATCTCGCCGCCGGTGCCGTACCAGGCCGGGATCTGGTGGCCCCACCAGAGCTGGCGGCTGATGCACCAGTCCTGCAGGTTGTTCATCCAGTGGTTGTAGGTGTTGACCCACTGCTCGGGCACGAAGCGCACCTGGCCGCTGCTCACCGCGTCGCGGGCCTTCTGCGCGATGCTGGTGCCTGGCTTGCCGTCAACATCCACGCCAGCCTTGTTGACGGCCACGAACCACTGGTCGGTGAGCATGGGCTCCACCACCTGGCCGGTGCGCGCGCAGCGCGGCACCTGCAGCTTGTGCTTCTTGACTTCCACCAGCAGGCCGGCGGCATCCAGGTCCGCCACCACCTTCTTGCGCGCCACGAAGCGGTCCAGGCCGCGGTAGGCGGCCGGCGCGTTCTCGTTCAGCGTCGCGTCGAGGTTCAGCACGCCGATCATCGGCAGCCCATGGCGCTGGCCCACCGCGTAGTCGTTGGCGTCGTGCGCGGGCGTCACCTTCACCACGCCGGTGCCGAATTCGCGGTCGACATAGGCATCGGCGATCACCGGAATCTCGCGCTCGGTCAGCGGCAGCTTCACGCGCTTGCCCACCAGGGCGGTGTAGCGCTGGTCTTCGGGGTGCACCATCACCCCGGTGTCGCCCAGCATCGTCTCGGGCCGCGTGGTGGCCACGACGACGCTGCCGCTGCCGTCGGCCAACGGATAGCGGATCAGCCACAGGAAGCCGTCTTCCTCTTCGCTTTCCACCTCCAGGTCGGAGACCGCCGACTTCAGCTGCGGATCCCAGCTCACCAGCCGCTTGCCGCGGTAGATCAGGCCTTCGTCGAACAGGCGCACGAAGGTCTCGGTGACGATGGTCGAGAGCCTCTGATCCATCGTGAAGTATTCGCGGCTCCAGTCGACGCTGTCGCCCATGCGGCGCATCTGGTTCGTGATGGTGGCGCCGCTGCTCGCCTTCCAGTCCCACACCTGCGCCACGAAGTTCTTGCGCCCCAGGTCGTGGCGGCTGAGGCCGTTCTCCTGCAGCTGCCGTTCCACCACGATCTGTGTCGCGATGCCCGCATGGTCGGTGCCCGGCAGCCACAGCGTGTTGTGGCCGCGCATGCGGTGGTAGCGCGTCAGCGCGTCCATGATGGTCTGGTTGAAGGCATGGCCCATGTGCAGCGTGCCCGTGACGTTGGGCGGCGGCAGCTGGATGCTGAACGAGGGCCTTGCCGGGTCCAGCGTGGGCGTGAACGCATCGGCTGCGGCCCAGCGTGCGCCCCAGCGAGCCTCGATGGCGGCAGGTTCGAAGGACTTGGCGAGTTCGGTCATGATGCAATTCTAGGTGGCGCCCCTGGCATGACCCCCCGGCCCTGCGGCGCGGCGCCCTGGAGTTGAGTGAAGTGAATCCCCCCGAAGCGCCTTTGGCGCCTCCCCCCAGGGGGCGCCGCCAGCGGCCCGGCAGAGCCGGTTCCGCGGCGTCCGCTGGGCTGTTGCTGTGCCTGTGGCTGGCGGCGTGCGGTGGTGGTGGCGGTAGCGACGCGCCGGCCGACCCCGTGCCGCCGCCGACCGGCTGCAGTGTGGCCGAGCAGCAGGCCTGGCTGGGCGCCTACATGGACGAGTGGTACTTCTGGACACGCTTGTCGCCGCGCCCGGCCGCCGCGGCATACGCCACCGTAGACGCCTACTTCCAGGCGCTGCTGTACACCGGCAGCGACCCCGCCTTCCCGCGCGACCGCTGGAGCGGCAGCCAGTCCACCGAAAGCTTCAACCTCTTCTTCGGCGACGGCGCCGCGCTGGGCTACGGCGTTTCGGTGTCGGGTGTCGAAGCGCTGGCCAGCCCCGGTACGCCGCTGTGGGTGCGCCATGTCGAAGCGCTCTCGCCGGCCGCCGCCCAGGGCGTGCAGCGCGGCGACGAGGTGCTGGCGCTGAACGGTCGCAGCGCCGCCGCCATCGTGGCCGCCAACGACTTCTCGGCGCTCACCGCTGCCCAGGCCGGCCAGACACTGACGCTGCAACTGCGCCGCGCCGGCGTGGAGCGCACGGTGGTGGTCAGTGCCGCGGTGTTCAACCTCACGCCCGTGCTCGGCGTGGCGGTGCGCACCACGGCCGGCGGCCGCACGCTGGGCCTGCTGCAGGTGAAGGACATGATCGCGCAGGCGCTGGCGCCGCTGGAGGTCGCCTTCGCGCAGTTCAAGGCCGCCGGCGTGCAGGAGCTGGTGCTGGACCTGCGCTACAACGGCGGCGGGCTGGTGTCCACCGGCGCCACGCTGGCTTCGCACATCGCCGGCAGCCGCGGCAGCGGGCTGGCCTACGCCACCTTGCGCTACAACGACCAGCGCGCCGCCACCAACAACCAGAGTTATGCCTTCAGCACGCCGGCCGCGGCGCTGGGCCTGCCGCGTGTCTTCGTGCTCACCGGCGCGCGCACCTGCTCGGCCAGCGAACAGGTCATCAACGGCCTGCGCGGCGCCGGCATCGACGTGGTGACGGTGGGCGACACCACCTGCGGCAAGCCGGTGGGCTTTCTGCCCACCAGCCAGTGCGGGCGCACCTACAGCGTGGTCAACTTCGAGAGCGTCAACGCGCGCGGCGAAGGTCGCTACTTCGACGGCATCAGCGCCAGCTGCAGCGTGGCCGAAGACTTCACCGCGCCGCAGGCCGACAACGCCGACCCGCTGCTGGCCGCCGCCAGTGCCTACGCCGACAGCGGCACGTGCCCACGTGCCGCGCCGTTGCGCGCGCCGCAGGGGCGTCGCACAGGGGTGGCCGACGGCGGTGAACGGCCGGGCATGGTCGTGCGCTGATGGCCGGCCTGCGGCTTCAGCTGCTGGGCCCACCGGCCGCCGCAACCGAAGGTGGCGCCATCCCCTTCGTCAACGAACGGCGTTTCCAGTTGCTGGCCTACCTGGCCTTCAGCGGTGACTGGGTCGAGCGTGACCGCCTGGCCGCGCTGCTGTGGCCGGAACACGATGCCGCGGCGGCGCGGCGCAACCTGCGCAAGATCGTGTTCCGCGCCCGCGAGTCGGCCTGGTCGGCCGACCTGCAGACGCGCGGCGAGTCGCTGCGCTGGCCGGTGGCCACCGACGTGGCGCTGTTCAAGCAGGCGCTGGTAGCGGGGCAGCTGGCCGAAGCCTGCGCCGTCTACAGCGGGCCCTTGCTGCTGGGCCTGGACGATGCCGGCAACACCGGCTTTTCGGCCTGGCTCAACGCCCACCGCGCCAGCCTGCATGTGCAGTGGCGCGACGCCGCCTTGCTGGTCTTGCCCACGCTGGCCACGCCAGCGCAACGCGCCGCCGCAGCGCGCCGGCTCATCGACGACGACCCCTACGACGAACGCGCCATGCTGGCCGCGCTGGCCGTGTTCGGTGCCGACGGCAAGCGCAGCGAAGCGCAGGCCCTGTACCGCGAGTACGTGCACCGCCTGGCCGAAGAGCTGGCGGTGGAGCCCTCGGCGGCGCTGCGCGCGGCGGCGCAGGCCGTGCTTGAAGCCCAGCCCGCGCAGCCCGCGGTGGCTTCGGCAACGGCCGTGGCTGCGCGCATGCCGCCCGAAGCGCCGCCCTTGCTGCAGGACGGCTTCGTCGGCCGGCGCAGCGAAAGGCGCGAACTGCTGGCCCTGCTGCAGCGGCCGCAATGCCGCGTCATCACGATCCTGGGGCCGGGCGGCATCGGCAAGAGCCGCTTCGCGCGTGAACAGCTGGCGGACCTGGCCACGGCCACGCAGGCCGCCGTGCACTGGGTGGCGCTGGAGGATGTGAGCACGGCGTCGCAGCTGCTGGCGCGGCTGGCGCAGGCGCTGGGCACCCGCGTGAACGACGCCGCCGACGTGGTGGCGCAGATCGCCGCGGCCCATGCCGAGCGCAGCGCCGTGCTGGTGCTCGACAACGCCGAGCACCTGGAGGCGCTGGCCGCCTGGCTGCAACCGCTGCTGACGGCATGGCCGCTGTTGCGCCTGGTGCTCACGTCGCGTGCGCGTGTCGGCCTGCGCGACGAGTGGCTGTTGCCGCTGGGCGGGCTGGCGGTGCCCGACGCCGACAGCCGCGACCTGGAGGCCGCGGCGGCCTTCGACGCCGTGCGGCTCTTCGAGCTGCGTGCCGCCACGGTGCAACCCGGCTTCGAGCTGGCGGCCCATCTCGACGCGGTGATCGCGGTGGTGGAGCGCGTCGACGGCATGCCGCTGGCCATCGAGCTGGCGGCCGCCTGGGTGCGGCTGCTGCCGCCGGCGGAGATCGTGCGCGAGCTGGCACATTCCATCGACATCCTGCAGCGCGACGATGCATCCACCACGCCCGCGGGGCGCCTGGCGCACGCCAGCATCCAGGCCGTGTTCCGTCGCTCATGGGACCTGCTGGCGCCCGGTGAACGCCGCGTGCTCGCCGCGGTGAGCGTGTTTCGGGGTGGCTTCCGCCGCGACGCCGCGGCGGCGGTGGCCGGCGCCAGGCTGCCGCTGCTGGCATCGCTGGCCGACAAGAGCCTGCTGGCCATCGACGGGCAGGGCCGCTTCGGCATGCACCCGCTGATCGCCGCTTGGGCGGCCACGACCGTGACCGATGAAGGTGGCAGCCACCCCGTGCCGAGCCTGCGCCATGCCGAGTTCTACGCCGGCTGGCTCGAAGGCCTGGCGCGCGACAACGCTGGCGAAGCCAAGGCGCTGGTGGCCGCCATGCTGCCCGAGTTCGCCAACTGCGAACAAGCCTGGCAGACGGCGGTGCGCGCCGAGCGCGCCGATCTGGTGGCCGCCATGCGGCCGGCGCTGTGGCGCTTCACCGAAACGCAGGGCTGCTGGCGCGACACCAGCGCCATGCTGGGCGCTGCCCTGGCCAGTGACGCGCTGATGCGGGCCCTGCCGGGCCTGCGGCTGGACTTGCTGCTGGACCTGTCTTCGGGCCACTTCAACCTGGGCGAACTGCACCGCTGCGAAGAGCTGGCGCGTTCGGCGCTGGTGCTGGCGCGCGCCGCGACACGCCCAGAGAAGGTGGTCAGCGCGCTGAACAACATCGGCGTGGCCCTGCTCAACCGGGGTGAAGCGGCGCTGGCCCTGCCCCTGCTCGGCGAGGCCGCCGAGAGCGCCCGCGCCTGCGGCGAGCGGCTGGCCTTGGGCTATGCCTTGCTGAGGGCCGCCATTGCGCACAAGACACTCGGCGCCATGCCGCAGTGCCTGGCGTTGAACGAAGAAGCGCTGGCCGTGATGCGCGAGATTGCCGACGACAACGGCGTGGCCATCGTCCTGAACAACCTGGGCGACACGCTGCGCCAGCAGGGTGAGTACAGCCGGGCGCGTGAACTGCTGGAGATGGGCCTGCAGTTCGCCGTGGGAAGAGGGCTGCTGCCGCGGGTGCATAACTTCAGGCTCTGCCTGGGTGTGTTGCTGCTCGACTCAGGCCAGTTCGCGGCCAGCCGGCCGGTGCTCGAACAAGCCTTGGCCGGCACCCGGCGCGGTGGCCAGTACCAGATGGAACTGTTGTGCCTGATGCGGCTGGCCAGGCTGGACCTGCTGCAAGGCGACGCGCCAGCCTGCCTGCGGCGTTGCCGCGAAGTCTTTGCACGGGCGCGGGCACGCGGCTTCGAAGGCCTGGCCCGGCAGGCGCTGGCCCAGCATGCCGAATTGCACTTGTCACACGGCGATAGAGGCTACGCGCGGCAACTGCTCGCGTTTCTCGAGGCCGACCCCAAGCTCGGCATGCCAGGGCGCCAGCACGCACGCCTGGACCGCGAGGCCGTGGAAACGGAACCCGACAGCGGCCGTGCTGGCGCTGCCCTGCCCACGCTGGACCTCGACGGCGCCGCCGCGCGGCTGATGGCACCGCACCCCGGCATCAGCGACTGAGCTGCCTTGCGTTCCGCCCCCGGCGCCCTGCGCGCCGGAGGCGGAACGCACGAGAAACGCCTGCTGAGGAGCATCGCCCCTGCGGATCGGCCACTGCCGGTCCAAAAGGCGATGACGGTGAACCCAGCCCTGCCTTCCCACCAGACCCAGCTCTTCGTCGTGCACGTGTGGCGACAGCACACGCGCTTTCGCGCTTCGGTGCGCCGTGTCGATTGCGAAGAGACCCAGCTGTTCACCACCGCCGCCAAGCTGGCGCGCTACCTGGCTGCGGTGTGCACGGTTCCCGCAGCGGCAGTCGCAGCCGCCGATCGCGCCGGCACGACAGCGGCAGCGGCTCACGAGGCATCCCCAACACCCGCAGCCGACGCCGGCGGCAGGGTGTCCCTTCCCCTTCGGCCGGCGCCCTAGAACCTTCAAGGACAGAGCAATGATCCAACTCAAGCAATGGGCCGCCCTGGCGGCCGTGGTGACGATGGCGGGCGCGGCGCAGGCTCAGCTGATGCAGTACACCTACCAGGTCAACGCCAGCGGCCAGCTCAACGGCCAGAGCTTCAGCAACGCCTTGGTCACGGTGACGCTGACCGGCGATGCCTCAGCCTCGTACCAGCCGTGTGGGTACTGCTACCTGGTGCTCGCCGACACCACGCTGATCGAAGTGGCCGGCGTCGGCAGCGACCGCTTCGCCCAACCCATCACGGCCGTCAGCAACTTCGTCGACGGCTACATCGGCCTCGGCGAGCCGGTGTCCGACTACGGCATCTTCTTCGTCGAATACGGGGCCGGCATGGGCTACCTGCTGCAGGCGCCACTCGGGCCTGTCAGCGGCGAGGCCTCGGGCAACCCGGGCATTTCCTTCGAGACGCTGGGCGGCAGCTTCACCTACGACAGCTTCGACTCCCCCGGCACCTTCCAGGCCACCGTGGCGCAGGTGCCCGAGCCCGGCACCTGGGCGCTGTGGCTGGCCGGGCTGGGCGCGGTGGGGCGCATCGCGCGCCGGCAGACGGCTTGAACGCCATGCCCAGCACCGCACCCTTCCGAACCCGAAGCACGCTCGTGAAGCCGACCCACGTCTATGCCGCGCTGCTGCTGGCCGGCGCGCTGCCCGCACAGGCCCAGTTCTTCGGCAACAGCCAGGGTGGCACCAACTTCCCGCAAGGCGCCATCTCCTTTGCCGACGCGGTGGTCGCCTTCAACCCGGTGGTGTCGGGCAACTCGCCCAGCGTGCCGCACCAGGTGCCCGGCTCGGCGCTGGGCGTGCCGAACTACGCCAACCAGTCGAACTGCACCCACACGCCGCAATGCACCTTCGTGTCGCTGGGACAGGGCGGCTCCCTCACGCTGCAGTTCACCGACAACCTGCTCACCGGCAGTGGCAACAGCCAGCTCGACCTGTGGATCTTCGAGGTCGGCACCGATGTCGAGGACACGTCTGTCGAGATCTCCAGCGACGGCCAGCAGTGGTTCGCCGTCGGCAAGGTCTCGGGCAGCACGCGCGGCGTGGACATCGACGCCTACGGCCACGGCATCCACAGCCGCTACGCCTTCGTGCGCCTGACCGACGATCCGCTGGAAGGCAGCAGCAGCGGCCACTCCGCCGGTGCCGACATCGACGCCGTGGGCGCCATCAGCAGCGTTGCGGCGGTGCCCGAGCCCGCCACGTGGGCCCTGTGGCTGGCAGGGAGCGCCTGGCTGGCCCGGCGCACGCGGGCACGCCGCGGCTGAGCCCTTGCACGCCACCACCGATTCAAGACCCACCCTGGAGAACATCACCATGCACGTCCTTCCCTTCCGTCTTGCGCTGCTGGCCTTGTGCTGCAGCGTCGTGGCCCCCGCGGCCCTGGCCGCCGCGACGGTCGCCCTGGTGGCGCAGAGCCCGCGCCTGACCCAGGTGCGCATCCAGGTCGCCACACCCTTCTTTACCGTCGTCAGCACACCCAGCGGTGAGTTCCGCCGCTTCACCAAGGGCGAGCAAGGTCTGGGCAGCACACGCAGCGGGACCGAGGCGCGCGGCCTGCCGGAATTGCCGGTCACCGGCTTTCCAGTCGCGCTACCGCTGGACCTGAGCGGTGCGCCGGTGGTGCGGGTCAGCCCCGAAGGGCCACTGCGCACGGCCACCTTGCGGCTGTACCCGGTGCAGGCCATCGAAACCGCGAACATGGACGACCGCACGCTGCCGCCCTTCGAGTTCGACCCGGTGCGCTACGCGACGGGCCGCGCCACGCCCGGCCAGGCGCTGGGCAGCAAGCCGATCTTCAAGGGTGACGCCAACATCGACAGCCTGCGCTTCGCGCCCTTCGGCTACGACCCCGCCAGCGGCGTGCTGAGCTGGCACGACAGCTACCTGGTCACGGTGGAGCACGCGGCCGGGCCTTGCTTCGTCACCGACCACCTGGCCGACCCGCGCACCCTCAGCGCCTTCGACAGCATCGACCAGCACATCCAGCGGCTGCCCTTGCCGGTGCTGAAGTACGCCATCAACCAGGCCCAGGTGGCCAGCACCTGCGCCAGCACGGAGGCGGCGCCGAACCTGTCGGGCGCGCGCTTCGTCATCGTCACGCACCCCGAATTCGTGACCGCCGCCAACCGGCTGAAGGCCCACAAGGAGGCGATGGGCATCTCCACCCTCGTGGTCACCACGCAGGGCATCAGCGGCGGCGGGGCCACGGCCACCGCGGCGCAGATCCGCAGCTGGCTCGCCAGCTACTACAACGGCCGGACGGTCAAGCCCAAGTGGCTGCTGTTGCTGGGCGACGCCGAGAAGGTGCCGACCCACTACGACGAGATACACCCGCAGGGCAATTCACGCAACGCCAGCGACATCTGGTACGGCCAGTTCAGGCCCGGTGCGGGGCCCGAGACCGTGCCGCCCATCGGCATCGGCCGCTTCCCGGTGGACACGCTGGCGCAGGCCGACACCATGGTGGCCAAGGTCATGGCCTTCGAGAACTTCCCGCCGGCCAGCGGCGGCACCGGGCCCCTGGCGCTGCACGACTACTACAGCCGCATGAGCTTCGCCTCGTTCTTCGAAGGCAACGGCACCCAGGACGAACGCTGGTTTGCCGAGGTCAGCGAGAAGATCCGCAACCACGCGCTGAGCCAGGGCCTGGCCGTCAAGCGCATCTACAAGGCCAGCAGCAGCGCCAACCCCTTGACCTGGCGCAGTGGCCAGGCCGTGCCGGCTGACCTGCGCAAGCCGGTTTTTGCCTGGGACGGTGACAAGAACGACATCATCGGTTCCGTCAACACAGGCACCGCGCTGCTGTTCCACCGTGACCACGGCGGCTGGAACGGCTGGGGCGACCCGGGCTTCGGCACGGCCGACCTGGCGAGCATTTCGGTCACCGCCAACCAGTACCCGGTGGTCTTCAGCATCAACTGCGCCAGCGGCCTGTTCGACAACGAGACGGTGGACCTGCCCAGCAACATCGTCGGCGGCGGTTATGGGCCGATGACGAGCTCGGTGTACTTCGCCGAGACCTCCGTGCGCAAGGTGGACGGTGCGCTGGCCGTCATCGGTGACACGCGCAACAGCAGCACGCGTGACAACGGCCACTTGGCTATCGGCCTGTTCGACGCCGTGTTCCCGGGCCTGGCCTCCGGCTTCGGCAGCGTGGCACCGGTGCGCCGCCTGGGCGACGTGCTCAACCATGGCCTGGCCTACCTGGCGGCGGTGGACGCCGGCAGCACCGACAACCTGCACCCCAGCGACAACGGCGCCCTGGTGGGCGTGGAAGGCGTGCGCATGCAGTTGAACATCTACAACCTGCTCGGCGACCCCACCGTCAAGCTGCGCACCAGCGCGCCGTGGAGCTTTCCCACCATCACCGTGTCTGAAGTGCGCGGCACCGCCTTCATCAACGTGCCGCGCCAGCCCTGCACCGGCTGCCCGCAGAACCTGCCCGGCCCGGAGATGGTGACCGCGGTGGCCATCGACCCGGCCAGTGGACGCGTGCTGGGCCGCACGCTGATCAACGTCGACGGCAACGGCAGCATCGCGCTGGGCAACTTCACCGGCAACTTCATCGTGCGCGTGGCCTCGGGTGACGGCACCAGCCAGCAGGCCGCGCTGCTGGAAACCGACGCCGACCGCGACGGCATTCCCGACAGCCGTGACAACTGCAGCGCCGTGGCCAACGCCGACCAGCGCGACGCCGACGGCGACGGCTACGGCGACGCCTGCGACGCCGACGCCAACAACGACGGCATCGTCAACAGCATCGACCTGGCGCTCATCAAGGCGGCCTTCGGCAGCAGCGGGCCGAACCGTGCTGACCTGAACGGCGACGGCCGCGTCAACGCCCAGGACCTGGCGCTCGTGCGCCGCCTCTTCGGCACGCGGCCCGGCCCTTCGGCCTGGCACGGCGCCGCCAACTGACTTCGCCCGCTCTTCACTCAACCCACAAGGAGAACCACCATGAAAGCCTTCCACCAGTTCGCCTGCTGCGCCACCTTGTTGGCCAGCGCACTCGGCGCCCAGGCTGCCGGCAGCTTGCTCGTCGGGCCCGCCAACACCGCCGTCAGCCCGGGGGACAGTTTCGTGTTGCAGGTGCGCGGCAGTGCCTTCACCGACGACGTCGTCGGCGGCGGCTTCAACCTCAGCTTCGACCCCGCCGTGCTCTCGCTCACCAGCGTCAGCGTCGACACTGTGGTGTGGGAGTTCGTCAGCAGCAACGGCCAGATCGACAACGTGATGGGGCTGCTCTCCGATGTCTACTTCAACAGTTTCAGGGCCGTGCTGCCGACGGGCGACTTCAACATCGCCACCTTGCAGTTCACCGCTCTGGCCGGCGGCAACAGCCTGGTGCAGATGAGTGCCAGCCCGTCGTTTCCGTTTGCCGACGACCTGGGAGAGGTCATCGCGGTGAGCTTTGGTGGCGCCAACGTCGCGGTGAGTGCGGTGCCCGAGCCCAACACCTGGGCGCTGTGGCTGGCCGGTGGTGCCTGGGTCGCTCGGCGCGCGCTGGGTCGCAAGGCACGGCCTCTGATGCTCTGAGCACACCGTAGGCTGGCTTTACCCGATGCGCCCGCACATGACGAGCAAGCGAACATGACTGGCTTCGAACGCTGCCTGCTTCACACCCGCTCAGCGCCGCGCGGCTCGGCCAGGCGCGCTCGTGCGGCCTGCAGGCCTTCTTCGGCGCTCGGCCAGAGGGTGGCCTCGCCCGTCTGCGGCTTCTGCAGCACGCTCACTTGCGGGCCCCAGGGTGCCCAGCGTTCGGCGGTGGTCGGGCCGAGCACGCTGATGAGCGGTGTGCCCAGCGCGGCGGCCATGTGGCCGGGGCCGGTGTCGTTGGCCACCACGAGTGCGGCGCGCTGCAGCAGGGCCAGGTAGGTGGCAAGGTCGGCACCGTCGATGACGGTGGCGCCGGGGTACTCGGCACGCGCCTGGGCATGTTCGCCAGGGCCGGGATAGATCACCACCGACAAGCCCAGTTCACGTGCCGCCAGCGCGGCGAAATGCGGGAACGCCGGCCAGGTCTTGACCGGCTTGCCGGGGTTGGCCGAGCGGCCGCCGGCAAAGGGGCAGACCATCATGAAGCGGCCCGCCACGCCGTGCGCTGCCAGCAGCGCCGCCGCAGCCCCGGCCTTGGCCGGCACCACGCCCAGCTGGTTGTGCGCGGGCGCTGCCTGATCGACATCCGCGAAGCGGCAGGCCAGCCCGAAGTAGCGCGTGAGTTCGTGCCCGGTGTGGATGACCGGCACGCCACGCGCCAGCAACGGCGTGCGCCCTTCCTTGGCAAAGCCCACGGCGCGCAGGCCGGCCAGCCGGGCTTCCAGCGCGCTGGACAAGGACACCGGCAGCAGCAACGTGTTCTCGCGTTTGTCGAAGCGCGGGTCGATGGCGCGGCAGGCCGCGCGCAGCGTGCGCAGTTGCTTCACCTTGTCGGCCAGCTTGGGCGGCTGCACGTGCACCGGCCAGGCCTCGCCGGCCAGCAACGAAGGCGCCCACTTGCCGCGCGCCACCAGGTGCAGCGTGTAGCCCTGCGCTTCCAGCAGGCGCAGCGCCGGCAGGCCCAGCACCACGTCGCCCACCCAGTTGCGCAGGCGCACGATGAGCGGTCGGCCGCCCTCGCTCATTCGGGGCCGCCGGTGCGGCGGATGTCCTGCACCAGCTTCGTCGTGGAGTAGCCGCTGATGAAGGGCAGGGCGAGCGCGCGGCCGCCCCAGCTGCGCACCAGCGTGGTCTCGGGGATCGTCTCCATGTCGTAGTCGCCGCCCTTGACGTAGATGTCGGGCCGGCAGCGCTGCAGCGTCGCCACGGGCGTGGCTTCGTCGAACAGGATCACGGCATCCACCGCTTGCAGCGCACCCAGCACGCAGGCGCGGTCGAGTTCGCGGTTCAGCGGCCGGTCGGGGCCTTTGTTCAGGCCGCGTGCCGAGGCGTCGCTGTTCAGTGCCACGACGAGGCTGGCGCCCAGGGCGCGTGCCGCCACCAGGCAGCTGACATGGCCGCGGTGCAGGATGTCGAAGACGCCGTTGGTGAAGACCAGCGGCCGCGGCAGGCGTGCTATGGCGGCGGCTTCGGTCGCGGGCCGCAGCAGCTTGTGCAGCAGGTCGTCCGGGGCTGCGGCGCTCACGTCGCAGCCAGCTCGTCGTGGGTCACGGCCGCCGTGCCGAAGCGCGACACCACCAGGCCCGCGGCGCGGTTGGCCCAGGCCGCGGCGTCGCGCAGCGGCAGGCCGCAGGCCAGCAGCGCAGCCAGGGTGGCGATCACGGTGTCGCCGGCACCGGTGACGTCGAAGACCTCGCGGGCCGCAGTGGGCAGGCGCAGGTGGCCGGCATCGTCGAAGAGGCTGATGCCCTCTTCCGAGCGCGTGAGCATCAGGCCCCGCAGGCCGAGTTGTTCGCGCAGCGCGGTGGCGCGGGCCAGCAGATCGGCCTCGTTCTGCCACGCGCCCACCACGCCCGCCAGCTCAGCGCGGTTGGGCGTGATGGCCGTGGCGCCGGCATAGCGGCTGAAGTCGCTGCCCTTGGGGTCCACCAGCACGGGTTTGCCGGCGGCACACGCCATCTCGATCATGCGGCCGACGTGCGTGAGGCCGCCCTTGCCGTAGTCGGACAGCAGCACCAGGTCGTGTTCTGGCAGCACGCGCGCGTAGTCGCTGAGCAGCTGGTCCAGCACCTCGTGGTCGGGCGTGTTCTCGAAGTCGATGCGCAGCAGCTGCTGCGAACGGCCGATGACGCGCAGCTTGACGACGGTGTGCAACTGCGGGTCGGTGCCCAGCAGTGCGTTGACGCCGCGTTGTTCCAGCAGTTCGCGCAGGCGGCGGCCGGCCGCGTCGTCGCCGACCACGGTGAGCAGTGTGCAGGGCGTACCCAGCACCTTGACGTTGAGCGCCACGTTGGCGGCGCCGCCCAGGCGCTCTTCCTCGCGCGTGACGCGCACCACGGGCACGGGGGCTTCAGGCGAAATGCGGTCGACGGCGCCGAACCAGTAGCGGTCGAGCATGGCGTCGCCGACCACGAGCACGCGGCGGCTGGCCAGTTCGGCGGGTGTGGGCAAGGGGAGACGGGCAGACACGGCGTGGGGCTTGCGGCGGCCGGATCGAAGGCCGGGCGGCCAATAATGCGGGGCATTCTGCCATCGCTACCTGCCGCTGCCGGCCACGCCGCGTGGCACCATCCGCCCATGAGCCCCGACCTTGCGCGCCTGCCTGGCGAGCTGACACCGCAGCACGACGCCTGGCTGGCCCATCCCGGCTGGCCGGCCGAGGAGCCGCCGCTGCGTGACGCCGATCTGTGGCGCTGGGTGCAGGTCAACCATCGCAACAACAGCCTGCTGTGGGACCAGGAAGACCTGGCGCGCCGCACCCGGGTGTCGGACAGCGAGATCGCCGCCAACAAGCGCGCCATCGACGGCTACAACCAGGCGCGCAACGATGCCATCGAGCGCATCGACGAGATCCTGCTGCTGGCCCTGGGCCTGGTGGAGCCGGGCTCGGCGCAAGCCGATGCACCGCGTTCGCTGGCACCGGCCAGCGCACGGCTGAACAGCGAAACGGCCGGCAGCATGATCGACCGGCTGTCCATCCTGGCGCTCAAAGTGCACGCCATGCGCGCCCAGACACAGCGCGCCGACGCCGACGCCGCACACCGGGCCGCTGCCGCCACGCGCCTGCAGCGCCTGCAGGAGCAGCGCGGTGACCTCGCTGCCTGCCTGGGCGCGCTGCTGGCCGATGCCGCCGCCGGCCGCGCCTACTTCAAGGTCTATCGCCAGTTCAAGATGTACAACGACGCGCGCTACAACCCCGTGCTCGTGCAGGAAAGGCAAAAGGGCTGAGAGTCTGTGAAGCATTCCGCCACACCCGCTCGTGCGCCCGAAACGGCGCCGCTCAGCGTTGCAAATGCTCGCCGTAGCACGGGCTACGGCTGCGCTTTGCGCCTCGATCGACACCGCTTCGGACGCCCGCTCGGGCGCGCCGGAATACTTCACAGGCTCTGACCCGCGTGCGCGTGCTGATCGTCAAGACCTCGTCGATGGGCGATGTGGTGCATGCGATGCCGGTCGTGGGCGACCTGCTGCGCGCCCACCCGGGCACCGAAATCGACTGGCTGGTGGAAGCGCCCTTTGCCGCCATCCCGCAGATGCACCCCGGCATCCGCCGCGTGCTGCCCATGGCCTGGCGCAAGTGGCGCAGCCAGCTGCTCAGCCGCGACACCTGGCGCGCCATGGGTGCGCTGCGCACCGAAATGCGCCGCGACCGCTACGACGTGGTGCTGGACCTGCAGGGCCTGATCAAGAGCGCGCTGTGGGCGCGCCAGGCCGGCGCGTCGGTGGCCGGCTACGACAAGGCCAGCGCACGCGAGCCGCAGGCCGCCTGGTTCTACACCCACAAGGCCGCCGTGCCGCGTGACCTGCAGGCGGTGGACCGCTGCCGACGGCTGGCGGCCTTTCACTTCGCCTACCAGTTGCCGCCCGGCCCACCCGACTTCGGCCTGCGCCCGCCCAGCGGCACCTGGGCGCCGCGCGGCGCCTACGCCGTGCTCATCCCCAATGCCAGCCGGCGCGAGAAGCTGTGGCCTGAACGTCACTGGGTGGCCGTGGGCAAGCGCCTGAAGGACCTGGGCTGGACGCCGCTGGTGCTGTGGGGCCGCCCCGAGGAGCAGAGCCAGGCCGAGAACATTGCCGCCGGCTGCGAAGGCGACGTGCCGCCTTTCCTGCGCGTGGGCGAGATGGCCGCAGTGCTGGCCGGCGCGAAGACCGTGGTCGGCCTCGACACCGGCTTCACGCACCTGGCGGCGGCCATCGGCCGGCCGACGCTGGGCATCTACTGCGACCATGAACCGGGCCTGGCTGGCATCACCGGGCCGGGGCGCGTGGCCAGCATCGGCGGCCGAGGCATGGTGCCAGGGCGCAACGAGGTGCTTGCGCTGCTCGAGCAGCAGATCGCGCCCTGAGCGGCCCTACAAGGCGTCGATGCGCTGCGGCGGGTAGCTGTCCCAGGTCAGGCAGCCTGGGCATTGCCAGAAGTAGTGCTGGGCCTCGAAGCCGCAGGCCGCGCAGCGGTAGCGCTGCAGCGGTGCCACGCTGCGTGACACGGCGGCGCGCAGCGCGTCCCAGGCTTCGGGCGTCCAGTCCTGCGGCGGCAGGTCCAGCAGGCGCTGGGCGGCCGACAGGCTCGGGTGCTGCCGGATGTGGGCCAGCAGGCGCGGCAGCCGGCCGGCGTCGTCGGCCGGCTCCAGGGTTTCCAGGGCCTGCAGTAGTTCCACGGCAGGCAGTTGCCGGAAGGCCTGCAGCAGCGCGAGGTGTGCGCTGTCGGCCTGGCCGCAGGCCTGGGCTGCCTTGGCATAGTCGCCAGCCACCAGCAGGAAGGCCGCCGGGTTCTGCTGGCGCAGCGTGTCCCAGGCCTGCAAGGCGCCCGTCATGTCGCCAGATCGGGCCCGCCGCTGGCCCGCCAGCAGCCAGGGGCGCGGCGCTTGCGGCGCGGCCACGCAGGCGCGTTGCAGCGCGGCTTCAGCTTCGTCGGCGTGGCCTTGTGCGTCGGCCGCTTCGGCCAGTTCGCATTCGTAGTGCGCAATGCGCGATGCGAAGGACCCGCTGCCCTGGCCTTCGAGCTGGCGCGCCACCTCGGCGGCGCGCGGCCAGTCGCGCGAGCGTTCGTAGAGCGAGAGCAGCGCCAGCCGCGCTTCGCCGTCGAAGGGCGTGCCCTCCAGCGCCTGCCAGGCCGCTTCGGCGCGGTCGAAGAGGCCGGCTTTCATGTAGTCCTGCGCCAGCGCGCGCTGGGCGCGGTCGCGGTCGCCGGCCTTCAGGTCGCTGCGGCCGAGCAGGTGTTCGTGCACGCGCACCGCGCGTTCGAATTCGCCGCGGCGTCGGAACAGGTTGCCCAGGGCGAAGTGCAGCTCGGTGGTGTCGGGGTCGTACTGGACGGCCTCGATGAAGGCGTCGATGGCCTTGTCCTGCTGCTCGTTCAGCAGCAGGTTCAGGCCCTTGAAGTAGGCGCGCGGCGCGTCCTGGCGTTCGCGCTTCAATTGCCTGAGATCAAACCGCGAGGCCATCCAGCCGAGCGAGAAGGCCACCGGCAGGCCAATGAGCAGCCACTGAAGATCGAATTCCATCGGCGGTCTACAGGCCTTCGCGCGGTGGGTGCTCGGGGCCGAATTCGCTGGGCATCATCGAACTGGGCGGCGGTGGTGGCGGTGCCAGCGGCGGTGGTGCGAGCTTCTTCGCCACGCGGCGGTGTTTCCACCAGCTGGGCAGCATGGCCAGCACGCCGATGGCGCAGCCGCCGGCAAAGGCCACCAGCACCACGATGACCATGGGCGCATGCCATTCCACGCCGAAGAACCAGCGCACGGTGGCCGCCTGCTGGTTGTTCAGCGCGAAGGCGAACAGCGTGAAGAAGATGAAGCCCCGGACGAGCCAGACGAAGAAGCGCATGCCCGGCAGATTCTAGGCGGGCAGGGCGCCCGGCCCTGGGGCGTTCAGAAGTCCAGCGGGTTGGCCGGCACCTGGGCGTCGACGGCTTCGCGCAGGGCCTTGCCCGGCTTGAAGTGCGGCACCAGCTTTTCGGGAATGACCACCTGCTCGCCACTGCGCGGGTTGCGCCCCATGCGCGGCGGGCGGCGGTTGATGCTGAAGCTGCCGAAGCCCCGGATCTCGATGCGGTGGCCACGCGCCAGCGCATCCGACATGGCGTCAAGAATGGTCTTGACGGCGAACTCGGTATCGCGCTGCGTCAGCTGCGAGAAGCGTTCGGCCAGGCGCGTGACGAGGTCGGATCGGGTCATGGATACAGCAGATGAGCAGACTGGCCGGCCCCGCGCTCGCGCGCAGGGCCGGCGGCCGCCGAATTACTCGGGGCGGTTGTCGAGCTTGGCGCGCAGCAGGGCGCCCAGGCTCGTGGTGCCGGCGTTTTCACGCTCGTTGGTCTGGCGCAGCGCCTGCATGCCTTGCTGGGCGTCGGCGTTGTCCTTCTGCTTGATGCTCAACTGGATCGAACGCATCTTGCGGTCGACGTTGATGACCATCACCGTGACCTCGTCGCCTTCCTTCAGCACGTTGCGCGCGTCCTCGACACGGTCGGCGCTGATTTCGGAAGCACGCAGGTAGCCGGTGACGTCGTCGTTCAGCTGGATCTCGGCGCCACGCGGGTCGACGCTCTTGACCTTGCCGTTGATCACCGCACCGCGGTCGTTCAGCGTGGTGAAGCTGGTGAAGGGATCCACATCGAGCTGCTTGATACCCAGGCTGATGCGCTCGCGTTCCACGTCGATGGCCAGCACCAGCGCCTCGACTTCCTGGCCCTTCTTGTAGTTGCGCACCGCGCTTTCACCCGGCTCGTGCCACGACAGGTCGGACAGGTGCACGAGGCCGTCGATGCCGGCGGTGAGGCCCACGAACACGCCGAAGTCGGTGATCGACTTGACCGGGCCCTTGACCTTGTCGCCGCGCTTGACGTTGGAAGAGAACTCTTCCCACGGGTTGGCCTTGCACTGCTTCATGCCCAGGCTGATGCGGCGCTTGTCCTCGTCGATCTCCAGCACCATGACTTCGACTTCCTCGCCCAGGGTGACGACCTTGGCGGGTGCGACGTTCTTGTTGGTCCAGTCCATCTCGGACACGTGCACCAGGCCTTCGATGCCTGGCTCGATTTCCACGAACGCGCCGTAGTCGGCGATGTTCGTGATCTTGCCGAACAGGCGCGTGCCGTTCGGGTAGCGGCGGCTCACGCCATGCCACGGGTCGTCGCCCAGTTGCTTCAGGCCGAGGGAGACGCGGTTCTTCTCGGCGTCGAACTTCAGCACCTTGGCCGTCAGCTCTTGACCCACCGTCACCACTTCACTGGGGTGACGCACGCGGCGCCAGGCCATGTCGGTGATGTGCAGCAGACCGTCGATGCCGCCCAGGTCGACGAAGGCACCGTATTCGGTGATGTTCTTGACCACGCCGTTGACGATGGCGCCTTCGCTCAGCGTTTCCAGCAGCTTGGCGCGTTCTTCGCCCATCGAAGCTTCGACCACGGCACGGCGCGACAACACGACGTTGTTGCGCTTGCGGTCGAGCTTGATGACCTTGAACTCCATGGTCTTGCCCTCGTAGGGCGTCATGTCCTTGACCGGGCGGGTGTCGAGCAAGGAACCCGGCAGGAAGGCGCGGATGCCGTTGACGAGCACCGTGAGGCCGCCCTTGACCTTGCCGCTGACCGTGCCGGTGACGAATTCGCCGGACTCCAGCGAGTTCTCCAGGCTCATCCAGCTGGCCAGGCGCTTGGCTTTGTCACGCGACAGGATGGTGTCGCCGTAGCCGTTTTCGACGGCGTCGATGGCCACGGAGACGAAATCGCCGACCTGGACTTCGAGCTCGCCCTGGTCGTTCTTGAATTCTTCGATCGCGACGTAGCTTTCGCTCTTCAACCCGGCGTTGACGACAACGTGGTTGAACTCGATGCGCACGACTTCGGCGGAGATGACTTCGCCGACGCGCATGTCGTTGGACTTCAGCGACTCTTCGAACAGAGCGGCAAATGCAGACATGCCACCGGTGGCGGTGACGGTAGTTTGGACGGACATTGGGTTCCTGGCTTGCCCGGAGGAGTTTCAGCAGTGCCGGGCGTGCTTGCGGCGGGTGCCGCGGGTTGAGGTTAAGGACTCAAGGCACCCGGGGCCTGACGGCCATTGAGGGGGAGCGCCTTGAACGGCTGGCGCAGCTGCCACCAAGTCAGCACCTGCTGCACCGAGGCTTCGATGCTCAGGTCTGAGTTGTCCAGCAACAGCGCGTCTTCGGCGGGCTTCAGAGGCGCGACGAGCCGGTTCTTGTCCCGGGCGTCCCGCGCTTCCAAGTCTGCGCGAAGGTCGGCGATGTTAGCGGGAATCCCTTTTGAAATCAATTGCTTATGGCGCCTGGCCGCACGTTCGGCAGCGCTCGCGGTGAGGAAGACCTTGAGCGTGGCGCCGGGGAAGACCACGGTGCCCATGTCGCGGCCGTCGGCCACCAGGCCCGGTGGGCGCCGGAAGGCCAGCTGCAGGCCCTGCAAGGCGCTGCGCACGGCGGGCAGGGCGGCCACGCGTGATGCCAGCAGCCCGGCTGATTCGGTGCGCAGGTCTTCGCTGACCTCGCGCCCGCGCAGCCAGGCCCTGCTGCCTTGCGGACCGTGGCCGAAGCGCAGGTCCAGCATGCCGGCCAGGTGGGCCAGGCCGGCTTCGTCGTCGGGTGAGACACCGTCCCACTGCGAGGCCAGGCCGGTGGCGCGGTAGAGCGCACCGGAGTCCAGCAGGTGGTAGCCCAGCGCGGCGGCCACGGCGGCGGCCAGGGTGCCCTTGCCGGATGCGGTGGGGCCGTCGATGGTGATCACCGGCACGCTCTCGGTGGCCGCCGTGGCCACGCCGAACAAGGCCTCGAAGTAGTCGGGGAAGGTCTTGGCGACGCAGCGCGGGTCTTCGATGCGCAGCGGGCAGTTCGGCGCGCCCGGCGCCAGCGGGTTGAAGGCGGCCAGCGACAGGCACATCGCCATGCGGTGGTCGTCGTAGGTATGAATGGCGGCCGCCTGCCACTGCCCGGGCGGCTCGACTTCGATGAAGTCGGCGCCTTCGACGACGGAGGCACCCACCTTGCGCAACTCCGCTGCCATCGCGGCGATACGGTCGGTCTCCTTCACGCGCCAGCTGGCGATGCCGGTCAGCCGGGTCGGTGCATCGGCGTAGAGCGCCATCGCCGCCAGCGTCATGGCCGCGTCGGGGATGTGCTGGCAATCCAGGCTGATGCCGGCCAGCGGCCAGCGCCCGCGGCGCACTTCCAGCCAGCCCGGGCCGCCCTTGACCTGGGCGCCCATGGCCCGGGCCGCATCGACGAACTGGATGTCGCCCTGGATCGAGTCGAGGCCTACGCCTTCGATGCGCAGCGGCGCACCGCCGTGCGCGGCAATGGCGCCCAGCGCGATGAAGTACGAAGCCGAAGACGCATCGCCTTCGACGTGGATGTGGCCCGGCGTGCGGTAGGCGCTGCCGCGGGCGATGGTGAAGCGCTGCCAGCCATCACGCGCCACCGCGATGCCGAAGCGCGCCAACAGGTTCAGCGTGATGTCGATGTAGGGCTTGGAGATGAGCTCGCCCGCGACTTCGATCACGATGTCGCGATCGGCGCTCACCAGCGGCAAGGCCAGCAGCAGCGCGGTCAGGAACTGGCTGGAGACGTCGCCACGCACGCGAATGGGCTGCGCCGTGGCCAGCCGTCCGCCGGCCGTGCCATGCACGCGCAGCGGCGGATAGCCGGGCGTGCCCAGATCGTCGATGTCGCAGCCCAGCGGACGCAGCGCATCGACGAGGTCGCCGATGGGCCGTTCGTGCATGCGCGGCACACCCGAAAGTTCGAAGCGCCCGCCCTGCGTGGCCGCCAGCACCGCCAGCGCGGCGGCCAGCGGCCGCATGGCCGTGCCGGCATTGCCCAGGAAGAGCTGCGCTTCGTGCACCTGCAGCCGCCCACCCAGGCCGGTGACGTGCAGCACGGCGTCTTCGCGGCGCAAGTTGCAGCCCAGCTGTTGCAGCGCCGTCAGCATGACGCGCGTGTCGTCGCTGTCCAGCAGCTCGTGCACGGCCGTCGTGCCGTCGGCCAGCCCGGCCAGCAGCAGCACGCGGTTGGAGATGCTCTTGGACCCCGGCAGGCGCACCGTGCCGGAAGCGCCGTTCATCGGCGGCAGATCGAGGAAAGGAGTGTCGTACATGCGCGGGCCGTCGCCGGCTGGGGAAGGGTGTGGCGCGCTCAGCCCTTGTTGCCACCGGATGTGCGCGGTGCACCCATCTGCCAGCCGGCGCGGCCTTCGGCCGAGGTGCGGATCAGGCCTTCCAGCGCGTCGGCATTGCCTTCGCGGATGACGTGCTCCAGCGCGTCCAGCGCCTGGCGGAAGCGCTGGCTCTGCTTGAGCACTTCCTCGCGGTTGGCGACAAGGATGTCGCGCCAGGTCTCGGGGCTGCTGG
>JANNFE010000111.1:0-43962 GCA_031379415.1 Betaproteobacteria bacterium
AGCATGAAGCCCAGGCCATGGGCTGGCTGGGGCGCGTGTTCCTCAACCTGTCACCGCTGTGATGAAGCGCCTGCTGGCCTTCGTTGTGGCGCTGGCGCTGTGCCTGCCGTCTGTGGCTGCCGTGCGCATCAAGGAAGTGGCCGCCGTGCAGGGCGTGCGCAGCAACCCGCTGGTGGGCTACGGCCTCGTCGTCGGCCTCGACGGCACTGGTGACCAAACGACGCAGACCCCTTTCACCACGCAGAGCCTGAACGCCATGCTGCAGCAGCTGGGCGTGACCGTGCCACCCGGCACCACCATGCAGCTGCGCAACGTGGCTGCGGTGCTGGTGACGGCGCAGCTGCCGCCCTTCGCGCGGCCGGGCCAGGCCATCGACGTCAATGTGTCCTCGGTGGGCAATGCCAAGAGCCTGCGCGGCGGCACGCTCATTGCCACGCCCTTGAAGGGTGCCGACGGCAACGTCTACGCGCTCGCCCAGGGCAACCTGGTGGTCGGCGGCGCGGGCGCTTCGGCGGGCGGCTCCAAGGTGCAGATCAACCACCTCTCGGCCGGGCGCATTCCTGACGGCGCCAGCGTCGAACGTTCGGTGCCCACGCCCCTGCAGGACGGCACGGCGCTGCAGCTGGGCCTGACCGCCAGCGACTACGCCACCGCGCGCGCCGTGGCCGGCGCCATCAACAAGGCCAAGGGTGCCGGCATCGCCAGTGCATTGGACGGCCGCACCGTGCGCGTGAACATGCCCGAAGGCGGCGACCGCGTCGGTTTCATGGCCGACATCGAGAACCTGGCGCTGGACCTGGAAAAGCCCTCGGCGCGCATCGTGCTGAACGCGCGCACCGGCTCGGTGGTCATCAACGAAGCGGTGACGCTGGGGCCCTGCGCGGTGGCGCATGGCGCGCTGACCGTGACCATCACCACCACGCCGGTGGTCAGCCAGCCGGCGCCGCTGTCGCAGGGGCGCACGGTGCAGGCCGAGCGCAGCGACATCTCTGTCAACCAGCAGGGCAGTGCGCTCATCCACATGCAGGCCGGCACCAGGCTCACCGACGTGGTGAAGGCGCTGAACACCCTGGGTGCGACACCGCTGGACCTGCTGGCCATCCTGCAGGCCATGAAGACTGCCGGCGCCCTGAACGCCGAGATCGAGGTGATATGAAGCCCCCACGCTCACTTCGTTCGCTGCCCCCCGAGGGGGCTCTTGCAGCGGACCGGCAGAGCCGGCTCCGCGCAAGGCCTTGGTCGCGCTGCGATGGTCCCGTCGCGATGGAGACACGCTCATGAGTTCGCAGGCTTCCTCTCCCGTCAACGGCCTGGCCGGCGATCCCCGCATGCTGGCGTCGCTGAAGAGCAGCGCCGCCGCCGACCCCAGGGGCGCGGTGCGTGAAGCGGCCAAGCAGTTCGAGTCCCTCTTCATGAACGAGCTCATGAAGAGCATGCGCAGCACCACGCTGAAGGCCGATGGCGAAGGCGACAGTGCCGGCGCCAGCCTGTCCACCGAGATGCTGGACCAGCAGTACGCCACGCGCCTGAGTGGCCAGCCCGGCGGTCTGAGCGAGCTGATCATGAAGCAGCTGGAAAGGCAGATGGGCCTGACACCCGGGCCGATACCCGTGACGGGCTCGGCCAACAACACCGCGGCGCCCTTGAGCGCGGTGCCGGGGACCACGCGCATCCCGCAGTCGGGTGCCGCCGGCTTCGTGCAGCAGCACAGCAACGCGGCCAAGGCTGCCGAGGCCCAGACCGGCATCCCGGCCAGTTTCATGGTCTCGCAGGCGGCGCTGGAAACCGGCTGGGGCCGCAAGGAAATCCGCCACGGCGACGGCAGCCCATCGTTCAACCTCTTCGGCATCAAGGCCGGTGGCCAATGGAAGGGGCCGACGGCCGAGGTCACGACCACGGAGTACGTCAACGGCAAGGCGCAGAAGGTGGTGGCGCGGTTTCGCGCGTACGGCAGCTATGCCGAGTCGTTTGCCGACTAAGCCAAGCTGATGAAGGACAGCCCGCGCTACCAGAACGTGGTGGCCAGCGCGGCGTCGAAGACCGGTGATGCCGGGGCGGGCTTTGCCCTGGGCCTGCAGAAGGCCGGCTACGCCACCGACCCCGCCTATGCCGACAAGCTGACGCGCGTCATCAACACCACGCTGCGCCTGCAGCGTTCGTTGGCCTGACATGGGCGCTTCACCGCTCACCTCGCTGGGCATCCGGGCCATGGCGGCCAACTACGCCGCGCTGCAGGCCACCGGCCACAACATCGCCAACGCCAATGTCGCCGGCTACTCGCGCCAGCAGGCCAACCTGGCAACGGCGCAGGGGCAGTTCACCAACGCGGGCTACTTCGGCCGCGGCGTCGACGTCACCAGCATCACGCGGGCACACGACGCCTTCCTCACGCGCGAGACGGCCAACGCCCGCTCGCTGGCGGCGATGGACGGCGCGCGCTTGACCCAGCTGCAGCGCCTGGAAGCCATCTTCCAGCCCGGTGAGTCGGGCTTGGGGCACGCCACGAGCCAGCTCTTCGACGCCATGGTCGACCTGTCCAGCCAACCCACCGACATGGCCACGCGCCAGGTGGTGCTGGCACGCGCCGCCGAGCTGGCGCAGCGCTTCTCCGAAGCCGGCCGTGCGCTCGACGAGTCGCAGGCCAGCGTCAACAGCGCGCTGAAGGCGGCGGTGGGCGAGGTCAACCAGCTCAGCCAGGGCATCGCGGCGGCCAACCAGCGCATTGCCGCGCTGCACGGCTCCGGCCAGGCGCCGAACGACCTGCTCGATGAACGCGACCGCCTGATTTCGCGCCTGTCGGAGCTGGTGCAGGTCAGCCGCATCGACGCCGACGACGGCTCGGTGGGCATCTTCATGGGTGGCGGCCAGCGGCTGGTGCTGGGCACCGAGGCCTCGACCCTGAGCGTCACGCAGGACGCCAACGACCCGAGCCGCAGTGCCCTGGCCATCCGGGAAGGCGGGCGCTCGCGGCCCGTTGAAAGCGGGGTGCTCGGCGGCGGCAGCATGGCCGGGCTGTTGCGCTACCAGAACGAAGACCTGGTGGACGGCCGCAATCTGGTGGGCCAGCTGGCCGCGGCCGTGGGCGGTGCCTTCAACACGCAGCAGCAGCGCGGCCTGAACCTGCAGCCGCCGCTGGGCACGGTGGCCTCGCAGCCGATGTTCCAGATGGGCGCGCCGCAGGCCCTGCCGCAAGCCGGCAACGCCCGCGACGCCGCCGGCCTGCCCATCGGCAGCATCACGCTCACGCGGGTGGACAGCAGCGCGCTGCAGGCCAGTGACTACGACCTGCGCGAAAGCACCACCGTGCCCGGCAGTTGGCAGCTCACGCGTTTGTCCGACGGCGCCGTGAGCACCGTGAACAGCGGCGACACCGTGGACGGCATGCGCTTGGACATCAACAACCCGCAGGCCGGCGACCGCTACCTGCTGCAGCCGGTGGCGCGCGCCGCCAACGGCATGGCGCGGCTGCTGGGCGACCCGCGTGACATCGCCGCTGCGTCGCCCCTGCTGGCCACCACGCCGGCCGCCAACACCGGCACGGCCGCCGTGGGTGAACTGGTGGTCAACAGCAACCCGCTGCCTTTCCCGGGCAGCACCGACGTCATCACCTTCACGCGCGTGCTGCCGCCGGTGGGTGCCGACGACTATGTCTACACCTCGTCGCTCACGGGTGTCAGCACGCCTTGGCACACCGGGCAGCCGGTGGTGGGCGGCAACGGCTACACGCTCAACCTGAGTGGCGTGCCTGGCGACAACGACACGCTGACGGTGGAGCCCACGCCGGCCGGCGCGCTGGCCACCAACAACGGCAACGCGCGCGCGCTGCTGGCGCTGCGCGACGCCGCCGTCGTGGCCGGCCACACGGCCACCGACGCCTGGTCGGAAGCGCTGGCCGACGTGGGCGTGCGCGTGCAGAGCGGGCAGCTCGCGGCCGACATCGCCGACGCGGTGGCCGGGCAGGCCGAACAGACGCGCAGCGCGCAGGCCGGCGTCAACCTCGACGAGGAAGCCGCGCGCCTGATCCAGTTCCAGCAGAGCTACCAGGCTGCGGCCAAGGTGCTGCAGGTGGCGCAGTCGATCTTCGACACGTTGCTGCAGACGGCCGCCGGCCGCTGACCCCCCAATCGCGAACGATCGCACGAGGACACCATGCGCATCAGCACAGCCCACGCCTACGAAACGTCGTTGGCCCAGTTGCAGCGCCGGCAGTCGCAGCTGTCGGAGACGCAGCAGCAGCTCACCAGCGGCAAGCGCGTGCAGCGCGCCAGCGACGACCCCGCCGCCGCGGCCAGCGCCGAACGCGCGCTGGCGGCCAGGTCGCGCGCCGACGCTCACCTGCGCGCGCTGGACGCCAGCCGCAATGCCATGCAGCTGACCGAAAGCGCTCTGGGCGACGCCGGCGAGATGCTGCAGCAGGCGCGCGAGCTGATGATCGGCGCCGGCAACGGCAGCTACAGCGACAGCGAGCGCCAGACACTGGCCGAAAGGCTGCAAGGCCTGCGCAACGACCTGCTGGCGGTGGCCAACCGCAGCGACGGCAGCGGGCGCTATCTCTTCGGCGGCCAGGGCAGCGACCGCATGCCGCTGCGCGACGCTCCGGGCGGCGTGGTCTACGACGGCAGCGCGGGCCAGCTCAACGCCGCGGCGGGTGAGGCCACGCCGCTGGCGGTGGACGGCCGCGCCGCCTGGCTGCAGGCACCCGACCCGGCCAATCCCGGCGCCACGCTGTCGGTCTTCGACGCGCTGGACAGCGCGGTGGCCGAGCTGCGCACCATCGGCCGCACCTCAGCGCAGATCGGCCAGACCGTGGCCACCGGCATCGGCAACATCGACGCCGCGATGGGCAACCTGTCGTCATGGCGCGCGCGCGCTGGAGAAGCACTGAACCGTGCCGACGGCATCGAGAACCGGCTCGGCCAGGCCAAGCTGGCCGCCGATCGTGTGCGCTCCGGCGCAGAGGACCTGGACATGGTGGCAGCGATCTCGGACTTTCAGAACAAGCAGAGCGGCTACGATGCGGCTTTGAAGACCTATTCGATGGTTCAGCGCATGTCGCTGTTCGACTACCTCAAGTGACGCGGCATGATTGACCATCCCGTGCTCGGCCACGTGGCCCTGGGCTACACGCCCATGATCGACCGCCAGCGCATGGTGGTGGCCACGCGCCTGACCGTCTTCCCGGACCGGCCCGACGCCTGCCCCGACCCCAGCGCACTGCTGGCCGCGCTGCACGAGGTGTGGCCTGTCGACGCCACGGCCAAGGGCGCCTCGGTGTGGCTGAATCTGGCCGGCGAAGGCCTGCTGCGCGACGTCATGGCCGCCGCTCCGGGCCCGCAGCTGACGGTGGAAGTGCCGGCCTTCATGGCCAGCGACCCCGTGCACACGCCGGCGCTGCAGGCCTTGCGCGCTGCCGGCACACCACTCGTGATCAAGGGCCGCCCGCTCAAGCCGCTGGCGCCTGAAGTGCTGGCACTGTTTGCGCACAGCATCGTCGACATCGCCGAAGACCGCCGCGCCGGCACGTCGGCGCCGGCCGGCGTGACGCGCAGCGTCACCGTGGTGCAGGCCGGCGCGCGCACCAGCGCCGACTACGACGCGGCCTTCCAGCGCGGCGCCGTGGCCGTGCTGGGCTGGCCCTGGGAAGATGCCGAGCCGCAGCCTGTGGGCCGCTCGGCCGTGCCCAGCGATGTGAACGCGGTGATGGAACTCATCAACGGCGTTGAGCGCGAAGAACCCCTGGCCAAGCTCGAAGCGGTGCTGCGGCGCGACCCCACGCTGGCCTTCAGGCTGTTGCGCTATCTCAACTCGCCGGCTTTCGGCATGACGGCGGAGATCAACTCCTTCGGCCATGCGCTGATGATGCTGGGCCACCAGCGGCTGAAGCGCTGGCTGTCGCTGCTGCTGGCCTCGTCGGCCAAAGGCGTCAACGCCAAGCCGGTGATGTACGCCGCGGTGCGCCGCGGGCTCTTGATGGAAGAACTGGGCCGCGGCCTGGGCGATGCCGAGATGCGCAGCGAGATGTTCATCTGCGGCGTGTTCTCGCTGCTCGACCGCCTGCTGCAGCAGCCCTTCTCTGAACTGCTGCCCGTGGTGCCGGTGCCCGAACGCGTGCAGCAGGCGCTGCGCGGTGACGGCGGCCCCTACCAGCCCTATCTGGAACTGGTGCGCGCCATCGAGGCAGAGAGCCTGTTCGACATCCGCGAACATGCGGAGACGCTGCTGCTGGACATGGCGGCGGTGAACCGCGCGGTGCTCATCGCATTGCGCTCGGCGCGACAGCTTGACGGCTGACGAGCTTACGCTCCCCGCAGCGCCAGCCCAGGGCTGGCTGCTGGCCTTGCCGCTGCTGCCCACGCCGGCCACGCTGCAGGGGCCGGACTTCCGCATCGTGGAGGCCAACGCGGCCTTCGCGGCGCTCTTCGAGCTGCCCTCCGACGCCATGCTCGGGCGCGACCCCATCGCTTTCGAGCCGCCGGAAACCCGCGAAGGCAGCGTCGCCGAGCGCCAGGACTTCGCCGCCGCCAGCGGGCCGCCGCCGCTGCTGCAGCGGCGCATCGTCGACAGCCTGGGCACCGAGCGCTGGTTCAGCTGCGCCGTGACGCGCCTGGCCGCCGCTGACGGCACGGCGCTGTGGTTGACGCTGTGGCACGAGGTCTCGGCCGAGGTCGCGGCACGCGCGCAGGCGCGGCGGGCGCAGGACGAACTGGCGCAGTGGTTCGAACTCAGCGGCACCGGCATGCTGGTCTACGACGACACCGGTTTCATCAAGCGCTGCAACGCCGCCTTCGAGGCCCTGGTGGAGCATGTGCCCGACAGCCTGGCCGAAGCCTCGCCCGAGCTGCAGGCGCTGCTGTTCTGGCAGGGCGGGGTGCTGGCGCCGGCCCTGGTGCCGGGCGCGCCGCCGCTGGAGAACCAGGGCCTCGTGCCGCTGCCCGACGGCCGCCGCCGCCGGCTCAGCGCACGCCTGGTCTGCCATGCCGACGAAGCCGGCCAGCGCCGCATCATGGCCGTCGTGCAGGACCGCAGCGCCGAGGACGACCGCGACCTGGCGCAGCTGGAAATGGGCATGCTGATGGACACCGCCAGCATCGGCGTGGCCACCTACGACCCGTCGCGCGGCTGGCTGGCGCCCGGCGCGGCGGCACGGCCGGCAGCGCGCGCCAAGAGGCCCGATCAGCCAGCGGCCGAGCCGCGTGCCGCAGGTGCGCTGCTGGGCATCGGCCGCGACCTCGTCGAGCCCGACTCGCTGCCCGAATTCGAGCGCCTGCAGCGCGCCCTGCGCAGCGGCGAGCGCACCGAGGTGCGCTACGCCGTGCGCCACCCCGAACTGGGCCCGCGCTGGCTGCTCACGCGTGTGGAGCCGGGCGCGCTGGCCGGTGGCCGTACCACGACCTCGGTGGTCACGCTCGACGTCACCGACCAGGAACGTGCGCAGCGCCGCAACGACCAGCTGCTGCGCGAGCTCACCACCATCCTGGACAGCTCCACTGCCGGTATCGCCTACCTGCGCGGGCCGGTGCTGGTGCGCTGCAACCGCCGCTTCGAACGCATGCTGGGCTTTGCTGCCGGCGCTGCCGCAGGCGCCACGCTGACCGAGATCTTCGCGCGCAGCATGGGCGCCTTGCAGGGTGCGACCGAGGCCTTGGCCGCGCTGGACGCCGGCCAGGCCTTCGAAGCCGAACTGCCGCTGGCCCGCGGCCAGGATGGCGAGGGCACGCCGCAGTGGTATTCGCTGTCG
Organism: Betaproteobacteria bacterium; assembly: GCA_031379415.1. GTDB lineage: Bacteria > Pseudomonadota > Gammaproteobacteria > Burkholderiales > Burkholderiaceae_C > Rubrivivax. Next base: position 7,739 of record JANNFE010000111.1, read on the forward strand.
GTGCGGCGCGCCCAGGCGGCCGGTGCGGTGGGCGCCGGGGCCGATGTTGGCGAGGCGGTGGCCGTGCTCACCGACATCACGCGGCTGAAGAACCAGCAGGCCGAGCTGCAGCAGCTGCTGCGCGACCGCGAGCTGATGTTCAACCTGAGCGAGGTGGGCATCGTCTACCAGCGCGGCGCGCGCATCGAGCGCGCCAACCAGGCCATGGCCGGGCTCACCGGCTGGGGCAGCCCCGAGCTGACGACGCTGGACACCGTGGAGCTCTACGAAGACGCCCGCGCCTGCGTCGACTTCGAAGCCCGCATCGCGCAGGCCCTGCGCGAGCAGGGTCGCTTCAGCGGCGAACGCCGGCTGCGACGGCGCGACGGCAGCCTGGTCTGGGTGCAGGTGGCGGTGCGGCCGGTGACCAGCGACGAGCCCGAGGCCGGCGTCATCTGCAGCTTCGTCGACATCGACGAACGCCGTCGCACGCGCGAGACGCTGGCCGGCCAGGCCGACCGCACGCGCGCCATCCTGAATTCGGTGCTGGTGGGCATCGTCACCGTGTCGGAGCAGGGCATCCAGTGGATGAACCGCTCGGCGCGGCGCATGTTCTCGGGCGAGCTGGCCGACTTCGTGGGCGAGCCGATGAGCATCGTGGCCACGCCCGAGCCCGAGCACCCGCTGCGCCGCGCCGACTTCCTGCAGCGCCTGCAGGACGGCCAGACCGAGACCTTCGAATGCCGCCTGAAGGGCCGCGACGGGCGCGAGTTCTGGGTCGTCGGCAACGCCGTGCGCACGGGGCATGGCGACGGCGGCGGCGAGATCACCATCGCGCTGCTCGACATCGAACGCCGCCGCCAGGCCGAAGTTCGCATCGCGCAGGCCCAGGCCTCGCTGCAGCGCGTGATCGAGACCGCGCCACTGGCCATCGCGCTCTTCGACGCGCGCACGCTGCGTGTGCAGCAGCTCAACCAGACCGCGGCCACCTTCTTCGGCAAGCCCATCGCCGAGGTGCTGGGTGCCCGCCTGGAAGACATCGCGCCGCCGGCCCAGGCCGCAGCGCTGCGCCTGTGGCTGGGTGACGCGGCCGAACTGGGCGTGGCGCGCCAGCACGAGTGGCGTGAGAGCGGGGGCGACAGCAGCACGGAAGGCGGTACTGCAGGCAGCATGGAAGGCGGCAACGAAGGCGGCAGCCCCGAAGGCAGCACCGCACGCGTTTGGGACTGCCGCATCGCGGCGCTGGACGATGGCAGTGCCAGCGGCGCGCAGCTGCTGCTGGTGGCCAGCGATGTGACCGAGCAGCGCGCCGCCGAACGTGCGCGCCTGCAGGCCGCCATCGCGCAGCGCGAGGTGCTGGTGCGCGAGGTGCACCACCGCATCAAGAACAACCTGCAGGGCGTGGCCGGGCTGCTGCAGCAGAACGCCGTGCGCCACCCCGAGATCGCCACGCTGCTGTCGGAAGCGGTGGGGCAGGTGCAGGCCATCGCGCAGGTCTACGGCCTGCAGGTCGGCGCCAGCGGGCCGCTGCGCGCGGCCAGCCTGCTGCGCGCCATCGCGCAGTCGGTGCAGCGCACCTTCGGCCGCAGCATCCACGTGGCCGTGGACGGCGAGCTGCCGCACCTGCTGCCCGAGACGGAGTCCATCCCCATCGCGCTGACGCTCAACGAGCTGCTCACCAATGCCATCAAGCATGGCCAGGGCGGCGACGTGAGCTGCCAGCTGATGGCCAACGGCGAGGTCGTGCACATCGCCATCGCCAGCCGCGCGCAGCTGGTGGGCGGCTTCGACTTCGCACAGCTGCGCGGCGGTGTCTCGGGCCTGGGCCTGGTGCGCGCGCTGCTGCCGCGGCGCAGCGCCAGCATGGCGCTGGTGCAGGAAGGCGACAACGTGGTGGCGCGCCTGGAACTGCGCCCCCCCAGCGTGCGCGTGCCCGAGCTTGCGTTGGCCGATGGGCGACAATCACAGCCATGAATACCGCGGTGGCCAACAAGGGCAGGATCCTCGTCGTCGATGATGACCGGCTGGTGCTGGCCACGGTGACGCATGGCCTGGCGCAAGCCGGCTACGAGGTCATCGACGCCGACAATGGCGACGACGCCATTTTGCTGGCGCGCGAGCACCGCCCCGAGCTGGCGCTGCTGGACATCCGCATGGAAGGCATGAGCGGCTTCGACGTCGCCGAGACCCTGCGCGACGCCTACCACATCCCCTTCCTCTTCCTGTCGGCCTTTGCCGATCTGGCCACGCGCCAGCAGGTGCAGGCCCTGGGTGCTCTGGACTACCTGATCAAGCCGCTGGACGTGGGCCAGATCGTGCCCGCGGTGGCCGCCGCGATGGCCCGTGTGCGCGGTGGCCATGGAGTCGCGCCCGCCGCGCCGCTGGCCGCAGCCGCCCCGCTTGTGGCCGCGCTGGCCGACCCCGTGCCGCTGGCCGTGGGCGTGTTGATGCACCGCTACTCGCTGCCGCGCGACCAGGCCCTGCTGCGCCTGCAGCGCCTGGCCGACGAGCATCGCCAGCCGCTGGCGGCGCAGGCCGAACGCCTGCTCGGTGCAGTCGAAGAGCTGGCGCGTTCGGCGCTCTAGGCAGCCAGGGTGAAGTAGAAGGCCGCGCCGCGGCCGGGTTCGGCTTCGGCCCAGATGTCGCCGCCATGCCGGCGCACGATGCGCCGCACCGAGGCCAGCCCCACGCCATGGCCCGCAAACTCGCTGGCGCTGTGCAGGCGCTGGAAGAGGCCGAACAGGCGTTCTGCCGAACGCATGTCGAAGCCGGCGCCGTTGTCGCGCACCACATAGGCCAGGCGGCTGCCATGCGGCACCGCGGCCAGCGAGATGTGGGCGCGCGGCGTGCGCGCGCTGTACTTCCAGGCGTTGCCCAGCAGGTTCTCCAGCACCAGGCGCAGCAGCGTCGGGTCGCCTTGCGTCTGCAGGCCGGGTTCGATCTCGATCTCGGCTTCGCGTTCGGGTGCGGCGCGGCGCAGGTCGTCGATGACGTAGCCGGCCAGTTGCGACAGGTTCACCGGCTGGCGCGCCAGCGGCTGCGACGACAGCCGCGCCAGCGTGAGCAGCGCGTCGATCATCAGGTTCATGCGTGCGGCGGCACCGAGCACGCGGTCGAGATGGTCGTTGCCCACGCGGTCGAGCAGGCGGCCGTAGTCTTCCTTGACGATGCGTGTGAAGCCTTCCACCACGCGGATGGGCGCACGCAGGTCGTGCGACACGGTGAAGCTGAAGTTATCGCTTTCGGCGGCCTGGCCGGCGTCTGCCGCCGCGGTGGCCTGGGCCAGTACCAGGCCGCGCGTGCCGTCGGGCAGCGGGCCGAAGGGCACCAGGCGCCAGCCTTCGGGCTCGGCCGGCGCATGGGCGTCGAGCGCCGCGGCCACGGCTGCCGGCATGGGCACGGTGGCGTCGGGCAGCGCGGCCCCGGCCTCGAGCTGCGGCCACAGCAGCGCCGCGGCGGCATTGAGTTGCTGCACGCGCCAGCCGCTGCCGGTGTTCAGCGCCAGCAGGGCCGCGGCACCGTGCGCCTGCAGCGCCGGCAAGAGCGCCGCGTGGGCCTGCTGGCTGGCGTCGGCAGCGTCCAGCGGGCGCGCCGTGCCGATGTGGCCGGCAAAGCGGCCCGTGTCGTCCAGGCGCGGCGTGCCACGCAGTTCCCAGGCCAGGCTGCCGTCCTGCGGTCGGGCGGCGCGCACCCGCAGCGCCATGAAGGCTTGCTGCGACTGCAGGCGCGCGGCGAGTTCGGTGTCGGTGAACAGCACGCAGGTGGTCGCCGCCGGCCGGCCCGCGCCTTGCCAGCTGGTCAGCTGATGCCGGGCATCGGTCTGCCACAGCCAGCCGTCGTGCAGTTCGGCCAGCGCGCGCGCCCGGGCGCGGGCTTCACGCAGGGCCGCCTGGGTGCCGGCGCGGGCGCGTTGGGCGCCCAGCCCGTAGGCGAGAGCGGCCACGAGACCCAGCGCCAGCGCGATGACGGCCCAGGCCGCGGTGCCCGCCGGCCCTTCGCCGCAGCCGGCCAGCGCCGGCAACAGGCTCAACACGCCGCGCCCGCAAGCGGCTCGGCTGCGGCGGCCGTGGCACGATGCAAGCATGGGCGAATTGTACGGAGGGCCACCGGTCGCATGGCTCAAGTTCCGCGGCCCACCGCCGAAGTCTGTGGCCATGAACACGGCTGGCGCAAGGCCTCCTCCCCCCGACGACATCTCCCGGTTGACGCGCTGGGTGTGCCTGCGCATCCTCGGCGCATGCCCGAGCCGCCGCTGCGCCGTGCCGAAGCTGTCGTGACGCCCGACCCGACCCTCCCGGCCCAACTCGACGCTGGCGCGCTGGCGCGCCTGCGCGAGCTCGACCCCGACGGTCGTCACGGTGTGCTCGCGCGCGTGCTCGGCGCCTTCGACACCTCGCTGTCGCGCATGCTCGTGCAACTGGCTGCCGAACGCGACAGCGGCGACCCTGGCGTCGTGGCAAGCGTGGCCCACACCTTGAAGTCCAGCTCGGCCAGCGTGGGCGCTCTTGAGCTCACGCGAGTCTGCGCCGAAGTCGAACACCGTCTGCGAGAGGGCCGGCCCGGGCACTTGGGCGCAGATATCGAGCGTTTGTTGGCGGCCGGCGAGGCTGCCCTGTCGGCCGTTAGGGCTATGCTGCGCTGACAGCGCGACCTCCCGATGACTTCCCCTCACCCCTACGCCGATCCCAGCCTCGCGGGCCAGCCAGCCGTCCTGCTGGTCGACGACGACGAGGTCAACCTGCTGCTCACCGCGCTGGCCTTGCGCGAGCGGGGCTTCGACATCACTGAGGCCGCCAGCGGCGAACAGGCGCTGGACAAGCTGCGTGGCTGGACGCCCGACATCATCGTGCTCGACGCCATGATGCCCGGCCTGGACGGCTTCGACACCTGCCGCCGCCTGCGCCGCATGCCCGGCTTCGAGAACATCCCGGTGCTCATGCTCACGGGCCTGGAAGACGACGCGTCGATCACCCGTGCCTACCAGGCCGGCGCCACCGACTTCTTCGTCAAGGCCACGCAGTGGAGCCTGCTGGGCGGCCGCCTGCACTACCTGCTGCGCGCCTCGCGCACGCGCATCGAACTCGAACGCAACCGCGCCAAGCTGGCGCGCGCACAAGACCTGGCGCGCATGGGCAGCTTCGACTGGCGGCGCACCGAAGGCGGCCTGCTGATGTCGCCCGAGGCGCTGCGTGTGTTTGGCTTCGGCCCGCATGAACGCGTGACGCTGCGCACGCTGCTGCGCATGGTGCCGCAGGACGACCGCCGCGCCTTTCTGCGCCTGCTGCACGAAGCCATGCGCCACGCATCCGTGCTGGCCACCGACGTGCCCATCGTGCTCTTCGACGGCCGCCAGCGCATCATCCACGCCGAGGCCGAGCCCGAGTTCAACGAACACGGCCACGGCTCCGGCTACAGCGGCATCGTGCAGGACGTGACCGACCGCCGGCTGGCCGAGGACAAGATCCGCCAGCTGGCGAACTTCGATGCGCTGACCGGCCTGCCCAACCGCCGTCAGCTGATCTGGCGCGCCGAACGCGCGCTGGAGCAGGCGCGGCGCATGCAGCACCAGTGCGCGCTGCTGCTCATCGACCTGGACCGTTTCAAGATCATCAACGACACGCTGGGCCACGGTGCCGGCGACGAACTGCTGGTGGAAGTGGGCCGCCGCCTGCGCGCCTGCGTGCGCCACAGCGACCAGGTCATGGAAGGCCAGTTGGAGACCGCCGGCGTGCGGTCACACCGCCAGCTGGAAGCCGTGGGCCGCCTGGGCGGCGACGAGTTCGTGGCGCTGCTGCCCGAGGTGCTGGCCGACGCCGACGCCGAGCGCGTGGCGCAGCGCATCCTGGAGTCGCTGCGCGAGCCCATCTTTGTCAGCGGCCAGGAGTGTTTCGTCACCGCCAGCGTGGGCGTGGCCATCTTCCCGCGCGACGGCAACACGGTGGTCGACCTGCTGCGCAATTCCGACGTCGCCATGTACTCGGTGAAGGCCCAGGGCAAGAACAGCTCGGCCATCTACAGCCCGCAGCTGGCCGGCCGTGGCCGCGAAAAGCTCGAGCTGGAGACGGCGCTGCACAAGGCCATCGAGCGTGATGAACTGGTGCTGCACTACCAGCCCAAGATCGATGTGCGCGGCGCGCGCATGGTGGGCGCCGAGGCGCTGATGCGCTGGCAGCGCAGCGGCAAGCTGGTGCCGCCGGGTGACTTCATTCCGCTGGCCGAGGACACCGGCCTCATCGTGCCGCTGTCGGAATGGGCCTTGCGCCAGGCGGCGCAGCAAGCGCGCACCTGGCAGGAAGCTTTCGGCTTTGCCGATTCGATCGCCGTCAACCTGCCCAGCCGCCTGTTCGAACGCAGCGACCTCGTCGAACACATCCATCAGTGCGTCACCACCTCCGGTGTGCCGCACCGCGTCATCCAGCTCGAGATCACTGAAAGCAACCTGATGAAGGACCTGCAGAACGTGATCCCGTCGCTGCACCGGCTCAACGAGATCGGCGTCGAGATCTCCATCGACGACTTCGGTACCGGCTATTCGTCGCTGGCCTACTTGACCACGCTGCCTATCAGCGAACTCAAGATCGACCGCAGCTTCGTGCGCGACCTCGGCATCACGCCGCAGAGCAGCGCCGTGGTCACGGCCATCATTGCGCTGGCGCGTTCGCTGGGCCTGCGCGTCGTCGCCGAGGGCGTGGAGACGCTGCGCCAGATGGAAGTTCTGCACCGCCTGGGCTGCGGCGTCATGCAGGGCTTCCTGTTCAGCCGCGCCGTGCCGCCCGACGAATTGCAGCGCTGGCTGGAACAGACCGTGCTGCCGCGCAAGGCGCCCTGGATCGGCACCGCCATCGAGAACGCCGCTGTGGGTGACGGCGCACGCGCCGTCGGTGGCCGGCTGCAACGATGATGGACGGTAGCCGCACGATGCCGCCGCCGGTGGCGAAGCCGGGTGTGGCCGCTCTGGCAGCCCGGTCGGCCTCGGCATCACCGGCCACCGTGGCCAAGGGCGCCCTGCGCCGCCTGGCCCAGGCCCAGCAGGAACCGACGCCCGAGAACTACGCCCGCGCCTACGCCGAAGAGTGCGGCCAGCCGCTGCCGCCCGCGGCGGCGGTGGAGATAAAGGCCCAGGCCGCCAGCTGGGGCGCGGTACTGGAACGCCTGGCGCGCCACCTGGAACGCGGCGGCAAACAATGGACCGCAGCGCGGCGCAAGGAAGGCCTGAAACGTCTGTTCGACGGCAGCCGCAGCGACCCGCAGCGCCTGCTGCAGCGCCTGCAATCCCTGCTCTCGGCCTGGGAGAAGGACCAGCCTACCGACCGCGCGCACAGTGGCTTCGACGATCCGCCCGTCGAAGCCGCGGCCAGCGTGGCTGCCGGCGCATGGCCGCCGCTGGTGTCCACGCTTCAAGGCACCGTGCGCGCGGCGCTGCCGGCCGAGGTGGCGGGCGCGACCGAGCTGGCCGATGAACTCGGCCGCCTGGCCGCCGCAGTCGCTGCCGAAGGCGCCACGCCCGAGCGCGTGGCCGCCATCGACGCCGTGTGCCAGCAGGTGCGGCGCCTCTTTGCGCACCGCCATCGCCTGGTCGATCAGCTCGGCGGCCTGTGCCGCGAGCTCACTGCCGGCCTTGCCGAACTGGCCGAGGACGACAGCTGGGCGCGCGGCCAGTGCCTGAGCCTGCAGGCCGCGCTGGAAGACCCTGAGGGCCTCAGCGTGCGCAGCCTGCGGGCGGCCGGCAGCGTGTTGGCCGACACGCGCCACCACCACCAGCGCGTGCGCGGCGAACGCCAGGCGGCGCGCCAGGCACTGCGGCAGCTCCTGCACGACATGCTGGTCGAGGTGGGCGAGCTGGGCGACGAGGCCGGCCGCTTCCAGACGGCCACGGCCCAGCACGCGCAGGCCATCGAGCAGGCCGAGACCCTGGAGGGCCTGGCCGAGGTGGTGAAGACCATGCTGGCCGACGCCCGCGCGGTGCAGTCGGCGGTGGGCCAGTCTCAGCAGCGTCTGCAGGCCGACCGCCAGCGCGCCAGCGAGCTGGAAGACAAGGTGCTCGAGCTCGAAAGCGAGCTGCGCCGCTTGTCCGACGAGGGGTCCACCGATGCGCTGACGCAGGTGGCCAACCGCCGCGGCCTGGCGCAGGCCTTCGACGCCGAAAGCGCGCGCTGTGAGCGTGCAGGCGAGCGCGGTGCGGGCCTCGCCGTGGGTCTGATCGACATCGACAACTTCAAGAAGCTCAACGACACCCTGGGCCATGCTGCTGGCGACGTGGCCTTGAAGACGCTGGCTGCCGAGGTGCGCGAGCGCCTGCGCCCGGCCGACCACCTGGCGCGCTTCGGGGGCGAGGAATTTGTCGTGCTGCTGCCCGACACCGTGCTGGCCGAAGCCCAGCAGGCGCTGACGCGGCTGCAGCGCAGCCTGTCCGAGGCGTTGTTTCTTCACGAGGGGCGCGAAGTCTTTGTGACCTTTTCTGCGGGCGTCACGGCCTGGCGCCCGGGCGAAGCGCTGCAGACCACGCTGGAACGCGCCGACGAAGCCCTGTACGAAGCCAAGCGCACGGGCAAGAACCGCACCTGCGTGGGTTGATGGCCGCCGTAGCCTTTGCTCACAAGCCGGCCTCAAGTGCGTGCGATTCCGGCCGACACTGAGGGTAGTTCCCTGTCCAGGCGGCCCGCCGGCCGACAGGTTCACGGTCAGCCCACCATGAGCGCCATCAAGATTCCTGTGCTGTCACACCTCGTCCAGTCGCTGCGGGCTGCCAGCGCCGCGTTCTTCAAACACGACGTGGCACTCAAGCGCGCCGACGACGGCGTACATATCGTGCTCAAGCAGCGCCCCGGCGCGGCGCGCCCACCCACGCGCGAAGAGGCGGTGGCGCGCCGTGAAGGACAGGAACTGGCGCTGATGCAGGCCCAACTGGCAGAACTGCTGAGCGAGCTGCCCGAAACCCGCCACACCATGCGCCACCTCGTGTTCCTGGAGCAGGCGCTGGCCAAGAAGGGCCTGCGCGCCTTGCACAGGCTGCCGCTGGACGTGCTGCAGCGCGCATTGGAGCAGCTGGAAGGCCTGGTGACCAACTGGTCGCCGGTGGGTCTGGCGAGCCTGCGCAGCAAGATGGCCGTGGCCATCATCGACCGCGAGAACCAGGACCCCGAGGCCGAGGCCGACGCCTACCGCACGGCTGCCGTGCTCGACCACGCGCCCGCGCAGCCGCCCGCCGCGGTGGAAGAACGCTCCGACGACGAAGCCCTGGCCGCCGCCTATGCCGCACTGGGCAACCTGGCGCCCGGCGCCAGCAGCGGCGTTGAGACCCAGGGTGAACTCGGCTCACGCGCTTCGCGCGCTGTCGAGCGCCGGGCCCTGCGCCCGGCCACCCGCGCCACCGCCACGCCTGACAGCATCAGCTTCCGCGAACTTCAGAGCTGATCGCCGCCTGGCCGCCCACGGCGGCCTGCCCCTTTGCGATGTCCGCCAGCCCGCTCCGACACTCATGTCGGGGGGTTGCGATGCCCCCCCAAACCCCTGAGACTGCCCTGGTCAAATGACACTGTGGAGGCACTGGCGTATCGGTGCCCTTCCGTTCAACTCACGCACAAGGGGTTCGCCGATGATTTCCAAGTTCCTGGTCAAGCCGCTGGCAGCCGCCGCCCTTCTGGTTGTCGCGGGTGCCTCGCAGGCCGCGATCACCGTCTACAACTCGCTGGCGACCTTCACCGCTGCCGTGGGCACGACGGGAACCGACACCTACACCGGCTTCTCGATCGTCGGCAGCACGCCCAGCCCGATCATCCGCAGCGCCGGCCCGTTCTCGTACACGGCCGACACCACCCCCGCCGGCACCTTCTTCGGCGCTGGCACCACGGCGAACCCGTGGCTGTCGACCAACACCGCCACCGACACCATCACCTTCAACACCTTCTCGGGTGGTGTCGTCGGCGTGGGCGGCAACTTCTTTGGCAGCACCGTGGCCGGCACCTTCACCTCGGGCAACATCTCGGTGATCGCCACCGATGCCAGCGGCTCGTCGTCGCAGACCATCCTCGCGGCCACCACCGGCAGCTTCCTGGGCTTCGTGTCCAACGGACCGATGACCTCGTTGACCGTCTGCGTCTTGCAGACCACCTCGGGCGTGTGCGGCTCTGCCGTCAGTGGCTTCATCTGGCCGACGGTCGACAACCTGGTGCTGGCCTCGGCTGCCGCCCCAGTGCCGGAACCCCAGACATACGCCATGCTGCTGGCCGGCCTGGGCTTCGTCGGCTTCATGGCGCGTCGTCGCCGCGGCTGATCTCCCGCGCAAGCCATCTGCAAGACGGCCCCGGAGTGATTCGGGGCCGAATATCTTGCCAGCCGTCGGGGATGCCAGTGGGCGCAGGTGCCGGCAGCGCGGATGAGCGCACCTCAGTTGTCGATCTTGGGCGGCAGAGGCCCGGCGGCGAAGAGAACGACCACCGTGATATCGCGCTTGGGGTAGGCCTGGTCGCAGGTGCAGTAGCCGCCAGGGCCGGCGCAGGGGCGACGCGTGTGCAGCGCGCTGATCCAGCCGTTGGCGGCGTCGCGCAGCAACTCCGACAGACCCGCTGACTGCGTGCTGGCCGAGCCAGAAGCACGCAGCATCTGCTGTGCGTCCAGCCGCAGCTGGCGCTGCCCGTGCTGAGGAAGATGCAGTCGTGCGAAGGGCCCAGGGCCTCTGCGCCACCGCCTGTGCCGGCGGGAAGACCACCGCCGCCGGGCGGAAGGCCGAACCAAACCGCACGTCGGCCTGCTCGGTGAAGCGCGAAGCCGCCGCATTGATGCCAGCGGCCACCAGCGGGCTGCTACCGAGGCGGTGGATGAGCACTTCGCTCGGCCCTTGGGCCGGCCCTGTCGAGCAGCAGGTCTTCGGTGCCGCGCCGTACTGGCGCGGGGATGTCGCTGAACTGTCGTGCGGCAGCGAATTCGGCAAACTGTGCGCCGGGGTGAGTGGTGTTCGTCAGAAAGACCTCGGCAGCCCGAGCACGTGCTCGGCCACGTAGCTGAGGATGAGGTTGGTGGAGATGGGTGCCACCTGGTACAGCCGCGTCTCGCGGAACTTGCGTTCCACGTCGTATTCGCAGGCGAAGCCGAAACCGCCTTGGAACTGGATGCAGGCATTGGCCGCTTCCCAACTGGCTTTGGCCGCCAGGTACTTGACCATGTTGGCTTGCGCGCCGCAGGGCTCGTGTGCATTGAACAGGCGGCAGGCCTGCCAGCGCATGAGGTCGGCGGCCTCCACCTCGATGTGCGCCTCGGCGATGGGAAACTGCACACCCTGGTTCTGGCCTATCGGCCGGCCGAAGACCACGCGCTCCTCGGTGTAGGCGGTGACGCGGTCGATGAATCAGCGGCCGTCACCGATGCACTCGGCGGCGATCAGCGTGCGCTCGGCGTTCCGGCCGTCGAGGATGTACGTGAAGCCCTGGCCTTCCTGCCCGATCAGGTTCTCGGCCGGGATCTCCAGATCCTCGAAGAAGAGCTCGTTGGTCTCGTGGTTGACCATGTTCAGGATCGGCCGCACCACCATGCCGTGCTGCACGGCGTGGTGCAGGTCGACGATGAAGATCGACATGCCATCGGCCTTCTTCCTGACCTCGGAAAGCGGCGTGGTGCGGGCCAGCAGGATCATCAGGTCGCTGTGCTGCACACGGCTGATCCACACCTTCTGGCCATTGACCACGTAGCGGTCGCCGCGCCGGGTGGCGGTGGTCTTGATCTTCGTCGTGTCGGTGTCGGTGCCGGGCTCGGTGACGCCCATGCTCTGCAGGCGCAGTGCGCCGCTGGCGATCTTCGGCAGGTAGCCTGCTTTCTGCTCGGCCGAGCCATGGCGCAGCAGCGTGCCCATGTTGTTCATCTGGCCGTGGCAGGCGCCGCTGTTGCCGCCGGCACGGTTGATCTCTTCCATGATCACGCTGGCTTCGGCCAAGCCGAGACCCGAGCCGCCGTATTCGGGCGGGATCAGTGCCGCCATCCAGCCGGCCTTCGTCAGCGCGTCGACGAAGGCTTCGGGGTAGCCGCGCGCCGCATCGACCTTGCGGTGGTATTCGGCCGGGAAGTCGGCGCACAGTGCGCGCACGGCATCGCGGCTGTCACTGTATTGAGCGTCGGGGGTGTCGATACGGGCATGGTGGGGCTGCGGCTGCGCGCCACCCGGTGCTGACACGGTTGACGCGCTCAGCTGAGCGGCGAGAAGGCGCTGTCAGGCGTCGGCGACTCGGCAGCCACGCCGACTGGGCGCCCAGTTCTGACATCACTGCGACGCCAGTTTGCAACCCGACGCGCGCGGCGCCCCAGATGGTCGCTGCACCCGCGCGGCTGATCTGCAGTCGCATCAGCCCGCCCATGCCAGCGGGCAGTTGAAAGCTCGATGGCGGCGCCCCGGCAGCATGCGACATGGGCAGGCGAGACAGCGCATGGCCAGGGGCTAACCACAGCGCACCCGAGGCGGGTTCGAAGGCCGGTACGGCGGCTTCGCCGATGTCGATGCCCGCCAGACCGGTCGTTTCGAGCTGGAGCGGCAAACTGCGGTCAGGCGCTTCTGCGCCGCTGGTCCGCCTCGATGCGAAGCGGAGGCGCTGCAGGTGAGGCCAAATCAAGAGCCTGCAGGATGTTCCCGCTCGCGGCCCCCCAGCTTGTTGGCGCCTGACCGATGGCTGGTGATCATCGTGAAGTCCTTCCTGCGCCGACATGTCGCTGGGAGGGCAGCCTCATCGCGCCGAACGGCAGGCACGCATTCCGCCCTGAAGTCAGAACCATCACATAACCTGTTATCCCAACGTTCCCGGTGTCCACGGCAAGAGCTTTTGCGGTTTCAGCCGGCGAGGACCCGCTGGCCCAGCCCGCGTTGGGCCAGCTGAACCGCGTGTTCGGACACAATCTGATGATGACTGTTCATCTGTCCAAGCCACCACGCGGCAGCGTTCCCGTTCACGTCGTCGACCGTGCGCAGTTCGAGGCGCTGGCCGCCAGTCTGGCGCCCGGCGCGCGCCGCTGGCTGAAGACGCTGAACTTCAGCGGCGCCGCCGACAGCCACGCATTGCTGCCGGCCGAAGACGGCACGCTGGCCGCCGTCTGGGCCGGCGTGCGCGACGCCACCCATCCCTGGGCCCTGGCGGCCCTGCCCAAGGCTTTGCCGGCCGGCCGTTACCACCTGGCTGAACCCGGCCTGGCGCTCGACGTTGGCGCGGCGGCGCTGTCGTGGGAACTCGGCAGCTACACCTTCGACCTCTACAAGCCCGCGCCGCGCGAGGCTGCGCAACTGCACCTGCCCTCGGGTGCCGAGACGCAGCGCGCGCTCATCATCGCCGCAGCCATGGCCTCGACGCGCGACCTCGTCAACACGCCGGCCGAACACATGGGCCCGGCCGGGCTGGCCGAGGCCGTACGCATGGTGGCCAAACAGCACGGTGCGAAGTTCAAGCAGGTGGTGGGCGACAAGCTGCTGGCCGCCGGCTTCCCGGCTGTGCACGCCGTGGGCCGCGCCGCCGACGCTGCCTCGGGCCGCGAGCCGCGCCTCATCGAGCTGAACTGGGGCAACCCCAAGCACCCCAAGCTGGCGCTGGTGGGCAAGGGCGTGTGCTTCGACAGTGGCGGCCTGGACATCAAGGGTGCCGACGGCATGCGCCACATGAAGAAGGACATGGGCGGCGCGGCCAACGCGTTGGGCCTGGCGCAGATGATCATGGCGCTGCAGTTGCCGGTGCAGTTGCAGCTGCTGATCCCGGCGGTGGAAAACGCCATCGCCGGCAACGCCTACCGGCCGGGCGACGTGTTCAAGACGCGCGCCGGGCTGCACATCGAGATCGGCAACACCGACGCCGAAGGCCGCGTCATCCTGTGCGACGCGCTGGCCTACGCCGCCGAGGGCCGGCCCGACCTGCTGATCGACCTGGCCACGCTCACCGGCGCCGCGCGCGTGGCGCTGGGCGCACAACTTCCTGCGCTGTTCTGCCGCCGCATGGACCTGGCGCGCGAGCTGGTGGACCGCGGCCTGGCGTTGCGTGACCCACTGTGGCACCTGCCGCTGTGGCGCGACTATCACGGCGGCATCGAAAGCGACATCGCCGACATCGTCAACACCGGCAAAAGCGCCCTGGGCGGCGCCATCAACGCGGCGCTGTTCCTGGAAGACTTCGTGCCGGCCGGGCTGGACTGGCTGCACATCGACCTCTTCGCCTGGAACGACAGCGCCAGGCCGGGTCGGCCGGTGGGCGGCGAAGCGCAGACCTTGCGCACGCTGTTGGCCACGCTGGAGCAGCGCTACGGCAGCTGAGCCGACAACTGGGCTGGACAGGGCCCACTGTTCGTCACATCACTGCCATGCCGGGCTGGCACAGTAGCGTCTCGACAGGCGAACCAACCGACCGCACCACTGGGCGGAGTGCCGGAACCCGTGCCCGGCGCCTGTAGTTCATGCCTGGGCCCCCGTTGAGCGGCGCAAGCCGCTCAACGGGCAAGCCCTTTGCGCAAGGCCGAAGCGACCTCGGCTTCCAGCGCCGCCTCTTCGCAGCGCCCCTGCGCGTCGCACCACAGCACGCGCTGAGCACCCAGCCACAGGCGGCCCAGCGGCAGATCGCCGCGCCACCACTGCACCATGTTGTCGCCCGCGGCCGCCGGCATGCCACTGGCCGGGCGCCAGCGTCCTTCCGTCTGCGCCGCCAGCGCGTAGAGCCAGCTCGAAGTCGGCGCGCGCGCTTCGCCATCCACCCGCCATTGCACGGCCTTGCCTTCGGCCAGGGCGTCCATCCAGGGCCCGTCGGGTCGCGGCACGGCCATCACGGCCGCAGGCGCTGCAGCGCGCTGGGCGCCTTGCGACCGCAACATCTCGCCTCGCGCCGGCCGTGCGGCCGTGGCTTCAGTGGCAGCCGCCGTGCTGTCGGCTGCTTGGGCGAGTGAGGGCAGGGGCGCGGGTGCAGGGACGGGTGCGGACATGGGCAGGGGTGCAGCTTCGTTGACGACGGTGGGGGCCGGCGCGGCGGCCAGCCGACGTTCCGGGACCATGGCACGGCGCGCGGCCGGCGCCGGCGCAGACGGCGCAGACGACGCAGACGGCGCAGACGGCGCAGACGGCGCGGCCGCCACGACCACTGCTGGCGGCGCGCCGCCAGCCGCCGGGACTGCAGCCACCACGACAGGTGCGGCCGGTGCCGCCTCGGCCATGCGCTCCACCGCCGGGCCGGGTGCCGGCTCGCCCCGCCACAGCAGCCCGATGACGCCGGCCAGCGCCACGCTGGCGAAGGCGCCCGAAGCGCCCAGCCGCCAGGGCATGGCAATCTTGCTTCGCGCCGCCGCTGGACGCTCAGCCGCCGCACGGTGCGCGGCGGCCAGGATCTGCGCGCTGATGTCGGCCGGCGCGGCCAGGCCGGCATCGGGCGCGTGGCGCAGCGCAGCGCTGAGATGCGGGTCGCGTTCGATGTCCTTCATCGTGCGCCCTCGGCCGGCAGGTAGGCACCCATGCAGGCGCGCAGCCGGCTCATGGCGTAGCGCAGCCGCGTCTTCGCGGTCTCGAAGCCGACCTCCAGCGTGCGCGACAGTTCATCGACGCTGAGGCCGTCTTCGTGGTGCAGCAGGAAGGCGCTCTTCTGCGCCAGCGGCAGGCCGTCCAGGCAGTCCAGCAGGCGCTGACCGGCGGCGCGCCAGAAGGCGGTGTCTTCCGTCTGCGTGGCCGGCACCGGCCAGCCCGCCCAGGGTGCGCCTACAGGCTCCCAGGGTTCGCCGTCCTCGTCTTCGGTGTTCAGAGACACTTCACGTCCGCTCTTGCGCAGGCAGTCCACCGCGCGGTGGTGGGCCAGCGTGAACAGCCATGTGCGGAAGCTGGCGCCCTGCTGCTGCCAGGTGGCGCGCGCCTGGATCGCGCGCAGCCAGGTGTCTTGGAACACCTCTTCGGCCTGCGTGCCCGCAGCCTGCCCGAGCAGGCGCCGCACGAAGCGGTAGAGCGCTGCCTGATGCCGCGCGTACAGGCGCTCGAAGGCCGCGGCGTCGCCGGCGGCGTAGGCGCGCATCAATTCGTCGTCGGAGGCCAGATCGGTCATCGGTGGGTGAGTGTGCCAGCCAGGCTTCTACGCACCGGCGGGCCCGGCGGGGTGACTTCAGGCGGCAGCCGTGCCGAAGAGCCGACTCTGGATGGCGCTCGCATCGTTGAGCGTGCGCACGGCGTCGTAGGCCTGTTGCGCGCCTTCGTGGCGGCGACGCAGCATGTTCAGCCATTGCTTGACGCGCCCGCCCTGGTGGCGCGGCGCCACGCGCGGCGCAATGAGCCGGCCATACAGCGCCACCAGCGGCAGCAGCTGGTCCCAGCCCGGCTGCGCCTGGCCGCGCAAGGCCAGCGCCAGGCCGGGGTCGCTGACGAGGCCGCGGCCCAGCATCAGGGCGTCGCAGCCACTTTCCGCCAGGCAGCGCTGTGCATCGGCCACGGTCCAGACCTCGCCGTTGGCCACCACCGGCAGACGCACCGCAGCGCGGATGTGCGCGATGCGGTCCCAGTAAGCCGGCGGCTTGTAGCCCTGCAGCTTGGTGCGCGCGTGCACCACCAGTTCGTCGGCGCCGGCGCTTTCGATGGCCAGCGCACAGTCGAGCATGCGGCTGTCGTCACGGTGGCCCAGGCGCATCTTGGCCGACACCGGCATGCCCGCCGGCACCGCGCGCCGCACCGCGGCCACGATGCGGTGCACGAGTTCGGGCTCGTCCAGCAGCACGGCGCCGCCGCGGTGGCGGTTGACGATCTTCGCCGGGCAGCCGAAGTTCAGGTCGATGCCCGCCGGTCCCAGCGTCGCCAGCAGCGCCGCGTTGTCGGCCAGGCAGGCCGGGTCGCTGCCCAGCAGTTGCGCGCGCACCGGCGTGCCGGCGGGCGTGCAGCCACCCTGCAGCAGCTCGGGCATCAGCCGCGTGAAGACGCGCCGGGGCAGCAGCTGGTCGGTGATGCGGATGAACTCAGAGACGCAGCGGTCGATGCCGCCCACGCGCGTGAGCACGTCGCGCAGGCTGTGGTCGAGCACGCCCTCCATCGGGGCCAGCAGGATCAGGCGGGGCGGCGGCATGGTCGTCATGGGCTACGGGATTGTCCTCGGTCGGCGAGCCCCTCGCCCTGGACCTAGAATTGTTCGACCGATTGGTCGAATAACTCAGTTGCCCGCAGGGAGACAGCCCATGTCCGAGGCCAGCGTCCTCATCGCCACCCAGGGGGCCGTGCGTGTCATCACGCTCAACCGCCCGGCGGCGCTGAACAGCTTCACGGCCGACATGCACGGCCTGCTGCTGCCCGCGCTGCAGGCCGCGGCCGACGATGCGGCCATGCGCGCCGTGCTGATCACCGGCAACGGCCGCGGCTTCTGCGCCGGGCAGGATCTGAACGACCCGGCCATGCTGGCCGGCGTGGATGTCGGTGCTGTCGTCGAGCGCTTCTACAAGCCGCTTGCCGTGCGCCTGCGCACGATGCCGATCCCGGTCATCGCCGCCGTCAACGGCGTCGCCGCCGGGGCCGGGGCCAACTTCGCGCTGTGCTGTGACTTCGTGGTCGCCGCGCGCAGCGCCAGCTTCATCCAGGCCTTCAGCAAGATCGGCCTGGTGCCCGACTGCGGCGGCACCTGGCTGCTGCCGCGACTGGTGGGGCGTGCGCGCGCCATCGGCCTGGCGATGACGGGCGACAAGCTGCCGGCCGAGGAAGCGCAGCGCATCGGCCTCATCTGGCAATGCGTGGACGACGCGGCGCTGATGGACAGCGCGCTGGCGTTGGCGCAGCGACTGGCGGCCATGCCCTCGAAGGCGCTGACCGAGACGCGGCGCGCCATCGACGCCGCGGCGCCGATGGACTTCGGCGATGCGCTGGCGCTGGAAGCCGAGGTCCAAGGCGCGATGGGCCGCCAGCACGACTTCGCCGAAGGCGTGGCGGCCTTCCTGAGCAAGCGTGCGCCGGTGTTCACGGACCGCTGAGATGACAACACCTCAAGAGGTGGCCGAGGCCACGCGTGACGCGATGTGGCGCGATGACCGCGCCAGCCAGTCGCTGGGCATGGAAGTCCTGGCCATCGGCCCCGGCACTGCCACGCTGGCGATGACGGTGCGCGACGACATGCTCAATGGCCACGACATCTGCCACGGCGGCCTGGTCACCACGCTGGCCGACAGCGCCTTCGCCTTCGCCTGCAACGCCTACAACGAGGTCACGGTGGCCTCGGGCTTCGACGTCAACCTCATCGCCGCGGCGCGCCTGGGCGACCGGCTCACGGCCACGGCGCATGAAGTCAGCAAGGCGGGCCGTACCGGCGTCTACGACATCAGCGTGATCAACCAGCGCGGTGAGGCCGTGGCCGCTTTCCGCGGCCGTTCCTACACGATGAAGGGCAAGCCGCTGATCGAAGGCCTGCCGGTCGGCAGGCAGCCGTGAAGGAGACCCCGCGATGCCCGTGAAGACGCCGGCACCCGGCGACCTCGAGCCGATCGAGACCGCCAGCCGCGACGAGTTGCAGGCCCTGCAGTTGCAGCGGCTGAAGGCGACGCTGCAACATGCCTATGAAAATGTGCCGCACTACCGACTGGCCTTCGACGCGGCCGGCGTGCGCCCCGAAGACTGTCGCAGCCTGGCCGACCTGGCGAAGTTCCCCTTCACGAACAAGGCCGACCTGCGCGCCCACTACCCTTTCGGCATGTTTGCCGTGCCGCGCGAACAGGTGGTGCGCGTGCACGCCAGCAGCGGCACCACGGGCAAGTCCACCGTGGTGGGCTACACGCAGGGCGATATCGACCGCTGGTCGGACCTGGTGGCGCGCAGCATCCGCGCCGCCGGCGGGCGCCGCGGCGACATCGTGCACGTGGCCTATGGCTACGGCCTCTTCACTGGCGGGCTGGGCGCGCACTACGGCGCCGAGAGGCTGGGCTGCACCGTGGTGCCGATGGGCGGCGGGCAGACCGAAAAGCAGGTGCAGCTGATCGAGGACTTCCGGCCCGACATCATCATGGTCACGCCCAGCTACATGCAGGTCATCGTCGAGGAGTTCCGGCGCCAGGGCAAGGATCCGCGGGCGATGAGCCTGAGCGTCGGCATCTTCGGCGCCGAGCCGTGGACCGAAGCCATGCGCCGCGACATCGAGCTGAGCGCGGACATCGACGCCGTGGACATCTACGGCCTGAGCGAGGTGATGGGCCCCGGCGTGGCCAGCGAGTGTGTCGAGACCAAGGACGGACCGGTGGTGTGGGAAGACCACTTCTATCCCGAGATCATCGATCCGCAGACCGGCGAAGTGCTGCCGGAGGGTAGCGAAGGCGAACTCGTCTTCACCACGCTGACCAAGGAGGCGCTGCCCGTCATCCGCTACCGCACGCGCGACCTCACGCGGCTGCTGCCGCCCACGGCACGCAGCATGCGGCGCATGGGCAAGATCGTCGGCCGCAGCGACGACATGCTCATCATCCGCGGCGTCAACCTGTTCCCGACGCAGATCGAAGAGATCGTGCTGCAGCACGGCCAGCTGTCGGGCCAGTACCAGCTGGTGGTGACGCGCGAGCAGCTGCTCGACGAGGTGGCGGTGCGCTGCGAGGTGACGCCGGCATATCGACACGCCGACCGCGATGCGATAGCCCACGCGCTGCAAGAGCGCATCAAGACCCTGATCGGCGTGAGCACGCGGGTCGATGTCGGATTGCCGGATTCGATCGAACGAACGCTCGTCGGCAAGGCAAGGCGTGTCATAGACCAACGCCAGAAGTGAAGGGACAAGCATGTACACCCAGGCCATGGATACCGCGCCGAAGGAAGATCGCAAGCCCGTCCGCAGCGCCGAAGAAGCGGAGCTCGAATCCCGCTTCGAGGCGCGCATCGACGCCGGCGACTTCATCGAGGCCAAGGACTGGATGCCCGAGCACTACCGCAAGACGCTGCTGCGCCAGATCAGCCAGCATGCGCATTCCGAGATCGTGGGCATGCTGCCCGAAGGCAACTGGGTCACGCGCGCGCCCACGCTCAAGCGCAAGGCCATCCTGCTGGCCAAGATCCAGGACGAGGGTGGCCATGGCCTGTACCTGTATGCCGCCGCCGAAACGCTGGGCACCAGCCGCGACCAGATGATCGACGCGCTGCACAGCGGCAAGGCCAAGTACAGCAGCATCTTCAACTACCCCACGCTGAGCTGGGCCGACATCGGCGTCATCGGCTGGCTGGTCGACGGCGCGGCCATCATGAACCAGGTGCCGCTTACGCGCTGCAGCTACGCGCCCTACGCGCGTGCCATGGTTCGCATCTGCCGCGAGGAGAGCTTCCACCAGCGCCAGGGTTTCGATGCGCTGCTGGTGATGATGAAGCAGGGCACCGATGCGCAGCGTGCGATGGTGCAGGACGCCGTGGACCGCTGGTGGTGGCCCAGCCTGATGATGTTCGGCCCGCCCGACAGCGCCAGCCCGAACAGCGCGCAGAGCATGCGCTGGGGCATCAAGCGCCTGTCCAACGACGAATTGCGGCAGAAGTTCGTCGACGCCTGCGCCGAGCAGGCGAAGGTGCTGGGCGTGAGCCTGCCCGACCCGCTGCTGCAGTGGAACGCAGAACGCGGCCACCATGACTTCGGGCCCATAGCCTGGGACGAGTTCTGGCGCGTGGTGAATGGCCATGGCCCGTGCAACAAGGAGCGCCTGGCGGCGCGCGTGAAGGCCTTCGACGACGGCGCCTGGGTGCGCGACGCGGCGATGGCGCATGCCAAGAAGCAGGCGTTCAAGGAGCAGGCAGCATGAGTGATGTTTCGACAGAGTGGCCGCTGTGGGAGGTCTTCGTTCGCCCCAAGGCCGGCCTGGACCACAAGCACTGCGGCAGCCTGCACGCGGCCGACCCGACGCTGGCCGTGCAGCTGGCGCGCGAGGTTTACACGCGGCGCCAGGAAGGCTGCAGCGTGTGGGTGGTGAAGAGCAGCGACATCACCGCCAGCGACCCCGGCGACAAGGACATGTACTTCGACCCGATGGAAGACAAGGTCTACCGCCATCCCAGCTTCTACGAGCTGCCCGAGTCGGTCAACCACATGTGAAGCCATGACCACGACCGCCGGATCGATCAGCCTCCAGCTCACGCCGCCCGTGCGCTACGTGCTGCGCATCGCCGACACCTGCCTCATCCACGCCCAGCGCCTGGCCGAGTGGTGTGGCCACGGGCCGGTGCTGGAAGAGGACATTGCGCTCACCAACATGGCGCTCGACCTGCTGGGCCAGGCGCGTGCGCTGCTCACGCATGCGGCTGCGCTGGAAGGCCAGGGTCTTGACGAAGACCAGCTCGCCTTTCTGCGCGACGAACGCGACTTCTTCAACCTGACGCTGGTGGAGCAGCCCCTGCGCCGCAGCAGTGCGCATGCGCCCGGCGGCGATTTCGCCGACACCGTGTTGCGCAACTTCCTGCTCGCGGCCTGGATGAAGGCGCTGTGGTCGGCGCTGGTCGCGTCGTCCGATGCCACGCTGGCCGCCATTGCCGGCAAGGCGCTGAAGGAGGCGCGTTATCACGTGCAGCATGCCGGCGACTGGGTGCTGCGGCTGGGCGACGGCACCGAGGAGTCGGCGCGACGCATGCGGGCCGCGCTGGTGCGCGCCTGGCCCTACACGCTGGAGATGTTCGCGGCAGATGCCGTCGACGAGGCGGCGGTCGCTGCGGGCCTGGGGCCGTCGCGCGCCGCGTTGCGTGCGGCCTGGGAGCGGGACGTTCTTGCCGTGCTCACCGAGGCGCTGTTGAGCGTGCCCACCACAACGCCCTTCCTCAGCACCGGCACGCAGGGCCGCCACAGCGAGCACCTGGGTTTCATGCTGGCCGAGATGCAGACCCTGCAGCGGCAGTTTCCTGGCGGGCGCTGGTGATGGGCGGCGCTGACGTCGCCAGCCGCGAGGCCGCCCAAGCCGCCGCATGGGCCGTGCTCGGCACCGTGCCCGACCCCGAAGTGCCCGCGCTGTCGCTGTGCGACCTGGGCATCGTGCGCGAAGTACGGGTGCGCGATGAAGGCCTGGAAGTGGTGCTCACGCCCACCTACAGCGGCTGCCCGGCCACCGAGGTCATCGCGCGGAGCGTGCGCGACGCGCTGGCCGCCGCCGGCCTGGGCCCGGTGACGCTGACGCAGCGCCTGGCACCGGCCTGGACAACCGACTGGATCAGCGACGCCGGCCGCCAGAAATTGCGCGACTACGGCATCGCCCCGCCGGGCGCGGCCAGCACCGTGAGCATCCGCCCGCGCAAGCTGGCCTGCCCGCGCTGCGGCAGCCTGCAGACCGAGCGCCTGTCGGCCTTCGGCAGCACCGCCTGCAAGGCGCTGCACCGCTGCCTGGATTGCCGCGAACCCTTCGAGCACTTCAAGCCGATATGAGCAGTGGCCACTTCCATGCCCTGCGCGTGCAGAGCCTGCGCGCCGATGGCGACGATGCGCGGGTGCTCACCTTCGACGTGCCGCCGGAGCTGCACGCGAACTACCGCTTCGAGCCCGGCCAGTACCTCACGCTGCGCCGCGGCGAACTGCGCCGTTCCTACTCGATCTGCGCTGCGCCCGGCGAGGCGCTGCGCGTGGGCGTGCGCCGGGTGCCGGACGGCGTGTTCTCGAACTGGGTGCACGGCGAACTGCGCGTCGGCGACAGCATCGACGTGATGGAGCCCGAGGGCCGCTTCGGCGCGGCCCTGGCCACGCGGCCGCACCATGTGCTGGCGGTGGCCGGCGGCAGCGGCATCACGCCCATCCTGTCCATCGTGAAGGCGCTGCTGCATGACGATCCGCAGGCGCGCTGCACCGTGCTCTACGGCAACCGCAGCGCGGCGAGCACGATGTTCAAGGAGGAACTGGAGGACCTGAAGAATCGCCACCTCACGCGGCTGGTGCTGCACACCGTGTTCTCGCGCGAGCAAGTCGATGCACCGCTGAACACCGGTCGGCTCGATGCCCACAAGCTCGGCACGCTGCTGCGTCTGTGTGGCCCCGTCGACCAGGCCTTCGTGTGCGGTCCGCATGCCATGAATGACGAGGTCGAGGCCGCGCTGCTCGCCGCTGGCCTGCCGTCAGGCCGCATCCACGTCGAACGTTTCGGCGTGCCGCCTGCCGTGGCCGCTGCCCTGCCGCACATCACGGCGCCGGGCGACGCAGCGCAGGCGCGCGTGCGCATCCAGCGCGACGGCCTCACGCGCGAGATCGCCTTCCACGCCGGCGACGAGAGCATCCTGGCCGCGGCATCGCGCGCCGGCATGGACGTGCCGTACTCGTGCAGGTCGGGCGTGTGCGCCACCTGCCGCGCCAGGCTGATGGAAGGCCGCGTGCGCATGGACCGCAACTTCGCGCTGGAGCCGGCCGACATTGCTGCGGGCTTCGTGCTCACCTGCCAGGCGCACCCGCTCACCGAGCAGGTGACGCTGTCCTTCGACCACCGCTAGCCGTGGCCCGCCCACGCTCTGCCGGCTTCGACGGCCAGCGCGAACAG
Source organism: Betaproteobacteria bacterium (assembly GCA_031379415.1). Classification (GTDB taxonomy): domain Bacteria; phylum Pseudomonadota; class Gammaproteobacteria; order Burkholderiales; family Burkholderiaceae_C; genus Rubrivivax. The sequence continues at coordinate 31,133 of JANNFE010000111.1, forward strand.
ATCCTGGCCGCTGCGGCGCAGCTCTTCGCCACCCGCGGCTACACCGCCAGCACGATGATGGAAGTGGCCGCCGCCTGCGGCGTGAGCAAGGCCACGCTCTACCACTACGTGCGCGACAAGCACGGCCTGCTGGCGCAGATCACCGCCGGCCATGTGGCGCGCCTGGAGGCGCTGGTGATCGCGGTGCAGGCGCGGCAGTTGGCGCCACAGGCCCATCTGCAGGCCTTGATCGAAAGTTTCATGCAGGCCTATGCGCGCGCCGAACATGAACATCGGGTGCTCACCGAGGACGTGAAGTTCCTTGCCGATGAAGAACGCACCACCGTGCTCGCTTCGCAGCGCCGCGTGGTGGCGGCCTTCGCTGCGGCCGTGGCGGCACTGCGGCCCGAGTTGCGTTCAGCCCGGCTCGACAAGCCCCTGGCCATGCTGCTCTTCGGCATGATCAACTGGACCTTCACCTGGCTGAAGGCCGACGGCGCACTCAGCCACGAGACGCTGGCACCGGTCGTGACGGCGCTGTTCCTCGGCGGCCTGCCGGCGATTGCCACGCCGCGCTGAGCGGCCGCGGCGTGCGCCCGCCTTGGCGCGGGGCCCAGCCTTCGGTGGCCTGCCCGGGCGCGTGGTTCAGCGTGCGCACGCCGGCCAGGCCTTCGGCGCTGGCGCGTTCGAGCAGGGCTTCGGTGGCCGCCTCGCCCAGGCTCAGCACGAAGTGCTGCCAGCGGCGCTGCACACGTTCGTGCAGCCAGGCGTCTTCCAGTGCGCGACGGATGTCGCCGGGTTCGCTGCCGGCCTCCAGCACGCGCGGTGCCAGCGCGCCGATGAAGAGGTTGAAGTCGTGGCGCAGCGTGTGCTCCGGCAGCAGGGCGGCCAGCGCGCGTGTGCGGGCGCTCCAGCCGGGCGTGGTGAACTGCAGCGTGATCAACGCCTGCAGACCCTGCGGTGCGTTGAGCAGGCGCACGCACTTGGGCGGCAGCACGGCCAGCGGCAGGCGCGCGGCTTCATGGCAGGGCAGGGGCGTGGCGAAGGCGCGCAGCACCGCCAGGCGCCACCAGGCGGCGGCTTCCAGTCCTGCGACGGATTCGCCGCTGGCCTGCGCGCGGCGGGCACGGCGCTGGGCTTCAGCGATGTCCACGCCATGGCGGGCCGTGGCGGCGCGCAGGCTCAGCAGCGCCAGGTTGCCTGCGGCGTAGCCGGCCTGCGGGTTCAGTCGCTCGATGACGGCGGCGTCAGCGTCACCCGGTGCGCCACCCAGCGGCGTGCGCAGCACCGGGCAGCGCTCGGTGTGCAACTGCGCCACGTCGTGCGCGGTGAGCTGCGTGGTGTCGAAGGCGATGCCCTGGCGCCAGGCCAGCGTGCGCAAGGCCAGCCATTGCCGTGTGGCGCGCGTGGTGGCCAGGGTGCGGCGGCCGAACACCGCCTTGCCGGCACGCCAGCCCTGGCCCAGCGGCGTGCCGTCCAGCAGCAGTTCGGGCGGCGGCACCAGCCCGTGGTGGGCATGGTCCCAGCCGATGTCGAAGCCGACGCCGTCCACGGCGTCGACAAGGTGCGGTGTGGCGGTGAGTGCGAGCGTGGCCTGGTTCATCGACGGTCTCCTGGTCGCCCGGGCCCATTGCCCGGGGTGTGGAGACAGTGTTGAGGCGAGGTGGCTCAAAGGATGAGCCACCCTTTGCAGGTTGTGGCTTCAGTGCCGCGCAGGCCAGCGGCGGCGCAGCACCGCCACCAGGGCCACGCCGATGGCGACGCCCGCGGCGTCGGCCAGCAGGTCGGCCCAACTGGCGGTGCGGCCGGGGATGTGTGTCTGCACCAGCTCGATGAAGCCGCCATAGGCCAGCAGCGCAGTGGCCGCGGCCAGAGCCGCGCGCAGGCCCGCCGGCAGCGCACACATTGCCGAGGCACCCAGCGTGCCGAAGGCGAGCAGGTGCTCCAGCTTGTCGACCCCATCGAGCCCCGGTTCGCTGCCGTCGCGCGGCACGAAGGCGAAGCAGGCCACCACCAGCACCAGCGCGGCCAGCAGCAGGCGCCAATGGATGCGCCAGCGCGGTTGGTGAAGCAGTGCGTGCAGGCTGGGCATGGCAGCTGGCATTGTGCGGGGCGCTGTTGGGCCTGCGTTATCATCACGGGCTGTTCGGTGGTGTAGCGCCCAGCGCCCATGCCGCCGTACATGCCCGTGTAGCTCAGTTGGTAGAGCAGCGCATTCGTAATGCGAAGGTCACCAGTTCGAATCCGGTCTCGGGCACCAGGAACAGGCAAGGGGTAGTCAGGCAGCACGCACGGCTACCCCTTCGGCCTTTCTGGGCGGCATGGCGCCGCTCCCTACAATGTGCCGATGCGCATCCTCATCGCCAATGACGACGGCTATCTGGCGCCCGGCCTCTCTGCCCTGGTGCAAGCCTGTCGCAGCCTGGGCGAGATCGCCGTCTTCGCGCCCGAGCAGAACGCCAGCGGCACCTCCAACGCGCTGACGCTCAACCGCCCCTTGAACATCTTCGAAGCGCGGGGTGAACATGTGCAGGGCTTTCGTGTCGTCAACGGCACGCCGTCCGACAGCGTGCACGTCGCGCTGACTGGCGTGCTGGGCTACCGGCCCGACCTCGTGCTGTCGGGCATCAACAACGGCGCCAACATGGGCGACGACACGCTCTACTCCGGCACCGTGGCGGCAGCGATGGAGGGTTTTCTCTTCGGTGTGCCGGCGATCGCGTTCTCCCAAGCTGTCAAGGGCTGGGGTGAACTCGACGCCGCCGCCGCCGCCGCGCGCGCCATCGTCGACGAGGTGCTGGCCAGCACGCGTCTGGACGGCGCGCCTTTCCTGCTGAACGTGAACATCCCCAACCGGGCCGACGCGGCCACGCTGCCGCGCCAGATCACGCGTCTCGGCCGGCGCCACGCCAGCCAGCCGGTCATCAGCCAGGTCAACCCGCGCGGCGAAACCATCTACTGGATCGGCCCTGCCGGTGACGCACGCGAGTGCGGCGAAGGCACCGACTTCCACGCCGTGGCGCAGGGCTGCATCTCGATCACGCCGCTGCAGGTCGACCTCACCGACCATGCCGCGAGCGCCAGTTGGGCGACGCGGTTGCATCGATGACGCGCCCCCCGCGTCCTTCGCGCTTTCCGGTGGCGCTGGACCGCGTGCAGGGCTTGGCCCGCCAGCCTGCCGGTGATGTGCTGCGTCCCCAGCGCCCCTTGCAGCATGCCGCCGAGACCGCGGCCCAGCATGCCACCGGCCGCGCCGCGCCCAGCGGCATCGGCATGGACTCACTGGCCGTGCGCCAGCGCATGGTGCAGCGCCTGCAGGCCGACGGGGTGCGCCACGAAGGCGTGCTGCAGGCCTTTGTCACGGTGGAGCGGCATCGCTTCGTCGACACCGCGCTGGTGGCCCAGGCCTATGAAGACACCAGCCTGCCCATCGGCCTGTCGCAGACGATCAGCAAACCGTCAGTGGTGGCGCGCATGCTGGGCTTGCTGTTCGAAGGCGCTGCGGCGCGCGAGCGCGGGCACCTCGGCCGCGTGCTCGAGATCGGCACCGGCTGCGGCTACCAGGCGGCGCTGCTGGCGCTGCTGGGGCGCGGCGTGGTCTCCATCGAAAGGCTCAAGGGTCTGCATGACAAGGCGCGCGAACATCTGGCCGGCCAGCGCCATGGCGACCTGCGGCTGGTCTATGGCGACGGCCGTCTGGGCCACGCGCCGCGCGCGCCCTACGACAGCATCATCGCCGCCGCGGGTGGCGATGAACTGCCACCTGCGTGGCTGGACCAGCTGGCCGTGGGCGGCCGCCTGGTGGCACCGATGCACGACGCCGCCCACGGCGGCCAGGTCTTGCTGGTGGTGGACCGGCGGCCCGACGGGCTGCTGCGGCAGTCGCTCGATGCGGTGCACTTCGTCCCCCTAAAATCCGGCGCCGCATGAAACTGAATCGAGCTTCCTCCCTTTCCGTCACGCGCGTCGCCGAGGTCTGCTGCGTACTGCTGGTTGCCGCACTGGCCGGCTGCGCATCGGCCGACCATCGCGCACCCGTTGAAGACCGACGGCCCGCCGCCTCGCGGCCGGCGGTGTCCCCGCCATCGGGTACGCCTGCCCCGGCCGCGCCCGCTGCGCCGGGCACCGCAGCCACCGCCGATCCTGCCAAACCGCCACTGCCGGGCTGGGAAAACGCGGGCAAGCCGGGCTACTACACCGTCAAGCCTGGCGACACGCTGATCCGCCTGGGCCTGGAGAACGGCCAGAACTGGCGCGACATCGCGCGCTGGAGCGGCCTGGAGAACCCCAACGTCATCGAAGTCGGCCAGGTGTTGCGTGTCGTGCCGCCGGCACCCGACCCGAATGCCGTGACGGTGCGCCCCGTCGCACCGGCCGGGCGCGTCGAGTCGCGCCCGCTGGACGCCAAGCCACCCGTGGCTGGCGCATCGGCATCGGCACCGGCAGGCTCGGCATCGGCGCCGACGGTGGTGGTACCCGCCGCGACGCCGCCGGCTGCCGCGGCAGCCCCCGCGCCGCGCGAACCCGACGAAGACCTGAACTGGGCCTGGCCTGCCGCGGGCCCGGTGGGTACGCCTTTCGACGACAACAAGAGCAAGGGCCTGGCCATCACCGGCAAGCCCGGTGACCCCGTGCTGGCTGCGGCCGACGGCCGCGTCGTCTATGCCGGTGCCGGGCTGCGCGGCTACGGCAACCTGGTCATCGTCAAGCACAACGCCACCTACCTCACGGCCTACGCCCACAACCAGACCCTGTTGGTGAAGGAAGACCAGGTCGTCCGCCGCGGCCAGAAGATCGCCGAGATGGGCAGCAGCGACGCCGAGCGCGTGCAGCTGCACTTCGAGATCCGGCGCCAGGGCAAGCCGATAGACCCCGCGCGGCTGCTGCCACCGCGCTAGCTGCCCGGCAGCACCCGCCCGCGGCGCACGCATGGCCAAGCGAAACAGCATGCGCAGCGCCCTGGCCGACGCCGAACTGGCCAGCCTGGCGCTGGCTGCGCTGCAGGCCGACACCGGCAACGGTGCGCTGGCGCCCGAAGCCACCGATGACGCCAGCGTCATGCCCTGGCCCGATGGCGACGGCGATCCGGCCGACACCCTGCAGAGCTACCTGCGCGACATCCGCCGCGCGCCTCTGCTCACGCCCGAAGAAGAACTCGACACCGCGCAACGGGCCCGCGCCGGCGACTTCGCGGCGCGGCAGACCATGATCGAGCGCAACCTGCGCCTGGTGGTGAGCATCGCCAAGCACTACGCCGGCCGCGGCCTGCCGATGACCGACCTCCTCGAGGAAGGCAACCTCGGCCTGATGCACGCCATCACCAAGTTCGAACCGGCGCGCGGCTTCCGCTTCTCGACCTATGCCTCGTGGTGGATCCGCCAGGGCGTGGAGCGCGCGCTGATGCACCAGTCGCGCCTGATCCGCCTGCCCGTGCATGTGGTGCGCGAACTGAACCAGGTGCTGAAGGCCCGGCGCAGCCTGGAAGCCCGCCACGACGGTGAACGCAAGGTCAGCACCGAGGACATTGCCGCCGAACTCGGCCGCCCCGTGCACGAGGTGGCTGATTTGCTGCACCTGGCCGAGCAGCCTTCGTCGCTGGACCTGCCCTCCGAAAGGCACGGGCCCGAGGGCGGCGAGTCGGTGCTGGAGCAGGTGGCCGACGACCATGCCATCGACCCGCTGGGCCTGCGCCTGGGCGAAGAGGCGCAGCAGTTGCTGGAAGCCGGTCTGCTGCAGCTGAACACGCGTGAGCGCGAGGTGCTCGCCGGCCGCTTCGGCCTGCACAGCCGCGAGCCGCAGACGCTGGAGGACCTGGCCGCGCAGTTGCAGCTCACGCGCGAGCGCGTGCGCCAGATCCAGCAGGAAGCGCTGCTCAAGCTCAAGCGCAGCATGGCGCGTCTGGGCGTCGATCGCGACGCGCTGTTCTGAACCGGGCCTGATGGGCGCTCCTGGCCCGGGATAATCGCGCCATGAGCAGTGGCATGGAATGGCTGGAGGTTGAGTCGCTCGACCTCGAGGCGCAGGGCGTGGCCCATCGGGCGAATGAAGATGGACAGCCCGGCAAGGTGGTGTTCATCGAAGGCGCCTTGCCCGGCGAGCGGGTGCAGGTGCAGGTGTCGCGCAAAAAGAACCAGTGGGAGCAGGGCCAGATGTCGGCCCTGTCTCGCGAGAGTTCGCAACGCGTGCGGCCCGGCTGCCCGCACTTCGGTCTGCATGCGGGAGCCTGTGGCGGCTGCAAGATGCAGCATCTGCACCCGGCCGCGCAGGTGGCCGTGAAGCAGCGCGTGCTGGAAGACAACCTCTGGCACCTGGCCAAGGTGAAGGCACAGACCTTGTTGCGGCCGATCGAAGGCCCGGCCTGGGGCTACCGCGACCGCGCGCGCCTGTCGGTGCGCTGGGTGGCGAAGAAGGGCACGGTGCTGATCGGCTTCCACGAGCGCAAGTCGCGCTATGTGGCCGACATGCAGGTCTGCCCGGTCTTGCCGCCGGCGGTGAGCGCGATGCTCATGCCGCTGCGCGCACTCATCGGCGCCATGGACCAGCGAGAACGTCTGCCGCAGATCGAGCTGGCCGCGGGTGAGGGCGCAGATGGGCCGGTGTTGGCGCTCGTGCTCCGCCACCTGGAGCCGCTGTCAAGGGGTGACGCGCAAAAGCTGCGCGACTTCGGCGCACGCCATGGCGTGCAATGGTGGCTGCAGCCCAAAGGCCCCGAGACGGTGCACCTGCTGGACGAGGGCGGGCCCGGGCAGCAGACCCTGGCCTATCGCCTGCCCGAGTTCGGCATCACCATGCCCTTCAAGCCCACCGACTTCACGCAGGTCAACCCGCATATCAACCGCGTGCTGGTGGACCGCGCGCTGCGCCTGCTGGCGCCGCAGGCCGACGAGCGGGTCATCGACTGGTTCTGCGGCCTGGGCAACTTCACGCTGCCGCTGGCTACGCGCGCGAGCGAGGTGCTGGGCATCGAAGGCAGCGAGGTGCTGGTGGCCCGGGCGCGCGAGAACGCCGCGGCCAACGGGCTGGTCTCGAAGGCGAGGTTCCAGGCGCAGAACCTGTTCGAGATCACGCCGCACGACATCCGCGAGCTCGGTGCCGCGCAACGCTGGCTGGTCGACCCGCCCCGCGAGGGTGCCTTCGCGCTGGCCAAGGCCGTGGCGGACCTGCTCGGCAGCCCCGGCTGGGTGCCGCCGCGCCGCATCGTCTACGTCAGCTGCAACCCGGCGACGTTGGCGCGCGACGCCGGCCTGCTGGTGCACCAGGCGGGCTACACGCTGAGCCTGGCAGGTGTGGTGAACATGTTCCCGCACACCGCGCATGTGGAGTCGATGGCGGTGTTCGACCTCGACGGTGCATGAAAAAGGGGCCCGCAGGCCCCTCGTGCTTCAGGTGAAGCCGGTTCAGTCCTTTTCGCCACCGAAGATGCCCAGCAGCGCCAGCAGGTTGCTGAACACGTTGTACAGGCTCAGGTAGACGCCCAGCGTGGCGGTGATGTAGTTGGTTTCTTCGCCGGTCTGCACGCGCTTCAGGTCGTGCAGGATGAAGGCCGAGAAGATGCCGATGGCCAGCACCGACAGCGTGATCATCAGCGCGCTGCTCTGGATGAACACGTTGGCGATGCCCGCCACCAGCAGCATGATCGCGCCGATGAACAGGAACTTGCCCATGCCCGACAGGTCGCGCTTGATGACACTGGTCAGCGAAGCCATGCCGAAAAAGATGGCGCCAGTGCCGGCGAAGGCCATCATGATGAGGCTGGTGCCATTGCTGAGGCCCAGCACCGCGCCCAGCAGGCGCGCCAGCATCAGGCCCATGAAGAAGGTGAAGCCCAGCAGCAGCGGCACACCGGCGGCAGAGTTCTTGAATTTCTCGATGGCGAACATGAAGCCGAAGGCGCCAGCCAGGAAGACAACGATGCCGATACCCGGCGACAGGTTGCGCATCAGGCCGGTCTGCACACCCACCCAGGCGCCCAGCACGGTGGGCACCATCGACAACGCCAGCAGCCAGTAGGTGTTGCGCAGGACGCGGTTGGTCCGCTCGGCCAGCGCGGTGCTGCCATTCAGGCCAGGATAGTTCTGCACACTCTCGTTCATGAAACCTCCGAAGGGGTATAGCGCGCCATGACAGCGCAGACGGCATTCTAAGCCGTGCCCAGCTCGCCGCCGATGACCCCAGGGCTGATGCCGACATGCTGGCACTGGCGCGTTATCGTTGCGTGCATGAAGACCAAACCTACCCTGACCGCGGACGACGCCCGCACTATCGCTGCCGCCGCCGAAGCCGAAGCCCTGAAGAACGGCTGGGCCGTGTGCCTGGCCATCGTCGACGACGGCGGCCACCTGCTGTGGCTGCAGCGCCTGGACGGCGCGGCACCCATCTCGGCCGAGATCGCCCCTGCGAAGGCGCGCACTGCCGCTCTGGGCCGGCGCGAGAGCAAGGTCTACGAGGACATGATCAACGGCGGCCGCGTCTCCTTCCTCAGCGCGCCGGTGCTGCACGGCATGCTGGAAGGCGGCGTGCCCATCGTGGTGGACGGCCAGCACGTGGGCGCCGTGGGTGTGAGCGGGGTCAAGTCGACAGAAGACGCGCAGATCGCTCGCGCAGGCATCGCGGCACTGGTAGCCTGAGCGGCTGGCCAGCGCCGGCCGGCTATACTCCGGCGGTTTACCCGTCAACAACGCAGCACTCGCGAAACTCCGTCGTCGGTTTCCCCTCGGAACCATGCCATCAGCCCGGTGCTGCGGGTGGCTGATCTTGTGGGTGGTGGGTGCGCGCGAACCCCGGAGCCATTGCCCTTGCTGCCGCCCCTGCTCCCCGTTCTGCCCCCCGCGCTGCTCGCCCTTGCAGACGGCTCGACCTTCCTGGGCACCAGCGTCGGCGCACCCGGCCGCACCGTCGGTGAAGTGGTGTTCAACACCGCGCTCACCGGCTACCAGGAAATCCTCACCGACCCCAGCTACTGCCGGCAGATCGTCACGCTGACCTACCCGCACATCGGCAATGTGGGTGTGAACGACGAAGACGTCGAGGCCGACAAGATCCACGCCGCTGGGCTGATCGTCAAGGACGTGTCTTTGCGCGTCTCCAACTTCCGCGCCACGATGACGCTGCCCGACTACCTCGCGCGCCAGCGCACGGTGGCCATCGCCGGCATCGACACGCGCCGTCTGACGCGCCTGCTGCGCACCAGCGGCGCGCAGAACGGCAGCATCACCAGCTTTGCCGCCGGTGCCACGGTGACCCCGGCCGACATTGCAGAAGCCGTGGCTGCGGCGCAGGCCGCGCCCTCCATGGCCGGGCTGGACTTGGCGCGCGTCGTCTCGGCCTCTGCGCCCTACGAATGGACCGAAACCGAGTGGCAGCTCGGCGCCGGTTACGGCCGCCTGGACGCGCCGCGTTTCCACGTCGTGGCCTACGACTTTGGTGTCAAGCGCAACATCCTGCGCATGCTGGCCAGCCGCGGCTGCCGGCTGACGGTGGTGCCGGCGCAGACGCCTGCGGCCGAGGTGCTGAAGCTGCGACCTGACGGCATCTTCCTCAGCAACGGCCCGGGCGACCCGGAACCCTGCGACTACGCCATTGCCGCCACGCGCACGCTGATCGACAGCGGCCTGCCCACCTTCGGCATCTGCCTGGGCCACCAGATCATGGCGCTGGCGTCTGGCGCCAGGACCTTCAAGATGAAGTTCGGCCACCATGGCGCCAACCACCCGGTCAAGGATCTGGACAGTGGCCGCGTCAGCATCACGAGCCAGAACCATGGCTTCGCGGTGGACGGGGGTACGCTGCCGGCGAACCTGCGACCCACCCACATCTCGCTGTTCGACCAGACGCTGCAAGGCCTGGCGCGCACCGACAAGCCCGCCTTCTGCTTCCAGGGCCACCCCGAAGCCAGCCCCGGCCCGCACGACATCGGCTACCTCTTCGACCGCTTCGTCGCCCTGATGGAGCACCCGTAAATGCCCAAGCGCACAGACCTCCGCTCAATCCTGATCATCGGCGCCGGCCCCATCGTCATCGGCCAGGCCTGCGAGTTCGACTACTCGGGCGCCCAGGCCTGCAAGGCACTGCGCGAGGAGGGCTTCCGCGTCATCCTGGTGAACAGCAACCCGGCGACCATCATGACCGACCCGGAGATGGCCGATGTGACCTACATCGAGCCCATCACCTGGCAGGTGCTGGAAAAGATCATCGCCAAGGAGAAGCCCGACGCCTTGCTGCCCACCATGGGCGGCCAGACGGCGCTGAACTGCGCGCTCGACCTGCACCGCCACGGCGTGCTGGCCAGGCACGGCGTTGAGATGATCGGCGCCAACGAATCGGCCATCGAGAAGGCCGAAGACCGCATGAAGTTCAAGGACGCGATGACGTCCATCGGGCTGGATTCGGCCAAGAGCGGCATCGCGCACAGCCTGGAAGAAGCGCTGGCGGTGCAGAAGCGCATCCAGGCCGAGATCGACGGCACCGGCTTCCCCATGGTCATCCGCCCCAGCTTCACGATGGGGGGCACCGGTGGCGGCATCGCCTACAACCCGGAAGAGTTCGAAGAGATCTGCAAGCGCGGCCTGGACTTGAGCCCGACCAAGGAACTGCTCATCGAGGAGAGCCTGATCGGCTGGAAGGAGTTCGAGATGGAAGTCGTGCGCGACCGCGCCGACAACTGCATCATCGTGTGCAGCATCGAGAACCTCGACCCGATGGGCATTCATACCGGTGACAGCATCACCGTGGCGCCGGCGCAGACGCTCACCGACAAGGAATACCAGGTGATGCGCAACGCCAGCATCGCCATCCTGCGCGAGATCGGCGTCGACACCGGCGGCAGCAATGTGCAGTTCTCGGTGAACCCGCAGAACGGCCGCCTCATCGTCATCGAGATGAACCCGCGCGTGTCGCGCTCGTCGGCCTTGGCGTCCAAGGCGACCGGCTTTCCCATCGCCAAGGTGGCGGCCAAGCTCGCTGTGGGCTACACGCTGGACGAGCTGCGCAACGACATCACCGGCGGCGCCACGCCGGCGAGCTTCGAACCCAGCATCGACTACGTGGTGACGAAGATCCCGCGCTTCGCCTTCGAGAAGTTTCCCGCTGCCGACCCGCATCTCACCACGCAGATGAAGAGTGTGGGCGAGGTCATGGCCATCGGCCGCACCTTCCAGGAAAGCTTCCAGAAGGCGCTGCGTGGGCTCGAGACGGGCATCGACGGCCTGAGCGAACGCACGTCGTGCAAGGAAGAAGACCGCGACGAGATCATCGACGAGATCGGCAATGCCGGCCCCGAGCGCATCCTGTTCCTGGCCGACGCATTCCGCATCGGCATGTCGCTCGACGAAGTCTTCGAAGAGACGGCGATCGACCCCTGGTTCCTGGCGCAGATCGAGCAGCTGGTGAGCGTCGAGAAACAGCTCGCTGGGCGCGTACTGGCCGAGCTGTCGGAACCCGAACTGCGCTACCTGAAGCAGAAGGGCTTCTCCGACCGCCGCCTCGCCAAGCTGCTGGGCACACACCAGCACGCCGTGCGCGAACGCCGCCACGCCCTGGGCGTGCGCCCGGTCTACAAGCGTGTGGACACCTGCGCGGCAGAGTTCGCCACCCAGACGGCCTACATGTACAGCACCTACGACGAAGAGTGCGAAGCCGCGCCGACGTCGAAGAAGAAGATCATGGTGCTGGGCGGCGGCCCCAACCGCATCGGCCAGGGCATCGAGTTCGACTACTGCTGCGTGCACGCCGCGCTGGCCCTGCGCGAAGACGGCTATGAGACCATCATGGTCAACTGCAACCCGGAGACCGTCTCCACCGACTACGACACCAGTGACCGCCTGTACTTCGAACCGGTGACGCTGGAAGACGTGCTGGAGATCGTCGACAAGGAGAAGCCGCTCGGCGTCATCGTTCAGTACGGCGGCCAGACGCCGCTGAAGCTGGCGCTGGACCTGGAACGTGCCGGCGTGCCGATCATCGGCACCAGCCCCGACAGCATCGACATCGCCGAGGACCGCGAGCGTTTCCAGCAGTTGCTGAACGACCTGGGCCTGCGCCAGCCACCCAACCGCACCGCGCGCACCGAAGAGTCGGCGCTGAAGCTGGCGCAGGAGATCGGCTATCCGCTGGTGGTGCGCCCCAGCTACGTGCTGGGTGGCCGCGCGATGGAAATCGTGCACGGCGACAAGGACCTCGAGCGCTACATGCGCGAAGCGGTGAAGGTGAGCGAGAAGTCGCCGGTGCTGCTGGACCGCTTCCTCGACGATGCCATCGAGGTCGATGTCGATTGCATCAGCGACGGTATCGACGTGATGATCGGCGGCATCATGGAACACGTGGAAGCTGCCGGCATCCACAGCGGCGACTCGGCCTGTTCGCTGCCGCCGTATTCCTTGTCGCCGACGATGCAGGACGAGATGCGCCGCCAGGCCGCAGCCATGGCGCGGGCGCTGAAGGTGGTGGGGCTGATGAACACGCAGTTCGCCATCCAGGGTGAAGGCGATCAGGCCGTGGTCTATGTGCTGGAAGTCAACCCACGCGCCAGCCGCACCGTGCCGTATGTGAGCAAGGCAACGGGTCAGCCGCTGGCCAAGATCGCGGCGCGCTGCATGGTCGGCCAGAAGCTGAAGGACCAGCGCGGTGCCGACGGCCTGCCGCCTTCAGAAGTGGTGCCGCCCTACTTCAGCATTAAGGAAGCGGTGTTTCCCTTCAACAAGTTCCCGGGGGTGGACCCCATCCTCGGCCCCGAGATGCGTTCGACGGGCGAAGTCATGGGCGTGGGACGCACTTTCGGCGAGGCCATGCTGAAGAGCCAGCTCGGCGCCGGCTCGCGCCTGCCCGAGAAGGGTACGGTGGTCATCACGGTAAAG
>JANNFE010000116.1:0-2652 GCA_031379415.1 Betaproteobacteria bacterium
GTTGCTCGGGTCGTAGAAGGCGTTCTCGTTCAGCCCCGGCTCGAGCTTGTCGTGCGGGAAGTTGTGCGGCACGTAGGCGGTGAGCGAGACGCTGGCGAAGGGCACCGACTTGTCGGTGCCGGCCACCTTGAACACGCCGCCTTCGAAGACCACGTCGGTATCGGCCGCCTCCATCAAGTGCGCGGCGATCTTGCGGCCCTTGGCGATGACCTTGTCCAGCGCGCGCACGATGGCCGTGCCGCCCACGGCGAGCGAGCGGCTGCCGTAGGTGCCCATGCCGAACAGCACCTTGCCGGTATCGCCGTGCTCGATGCTCACGTCTTCCATCGGGATGCCCAGGCGGTCGGCCACCACCTGCGCGAAGGTGGTCTCGTGGCCCTGGCCATGGCTGTGGCTGCCGGTAAAGACTGTCACCTTGCCGGTGGGGTGCACACGCACCTCACCCGCTTCGAACAGGCCCGCGCGCGCGCCCAGGGCGCCTGCCACCGAACTCGGCGCGATGCCGCAGGCCTCGATGTAGCACGAGTAGCCGATGCCGCGCGCCAGCCCCTTGGCGGCGCTGGCGGCCTTGCGCTTGTCGAAGCCGGCCACGTCGGCCAGCTCGATGGCGCGGGTGAGCGTGGCGTGGTAGTCGCCCACGTCGTAGGTCAGCCCCACCGGCGAGGCGTAGGGGAAGGTGGTGATGAAGTTGCGGCGGCGGATCTCGGCCGGATCGATCTTCATCTCGGTGGCCGCGGTCTCGACGATGCGCTCGAGCAGGTACGTGGCCTCGGGCCGGCCGGCGCCGCGGTAGGCGTCCACAGGCGCGGTGTTCGTGAAGACGGCCTTCACCTCGCACCAGATCTTGGGCGTCTTGTACTGCCCGGCCAGCAGCGTGGCGTGCAGGATGGTCGGGATGCACGAGGCGAACGTCGACAGGTAGGCGCCCATGTTGGCCGTGGTGATGGCACGCAGCGCCAGGAAGGTGCCGTTCTTGTCCAGCGCCAGCTCGGCCTTGCTCACATGGTCGCGGCCATGCGCATCGCTGAGGAAGGCTTCGCTGCGATCGCACGTCCACTTGATCGGGCGGCGGATCTGCTTGCTGGCCCACACCAGCGCCGTCTCTTCGCCGTAGAGGTAGATCTTGCTGCCGAAGCCGCCGCCGACATCGGGGGCGACGACGCGCATCTTGTGCTCGGGAATGCCGAGCACGAAGGCGCACATCAGAAGCCGCTCGACGTGCGGGTTCTGGTTGGAGACATACAGCGTGTAGCTGTCGGCATTGAAGTCGTACGACGCATTGGCCGCACGCGGCTCCATCGCGTTCGGGATGAGCCGGTTGTTGCGGAATTCGAGCGTCGTGACATGCGCGGCGCCCGTGAAGGCGGCGTCGGTGCCGTCCTTGTCGCCGATGCCCCAGTGGTAGCACTGGTTGTCGGGCGCCTCGTCGTGCACGGGCGCGCCGCCGGCCTTGAAGGCACGGGCGGTATCGACCACGGCCGGCAGCTCGTGGTACTCCACCTGCACCAGCGCCGCGCCGGCCTTGGCCTGCTCGAGCGTCTCGGCCACAACGAGCGCGACGCGGTCGCCGACGCAGCGCACCTTGCCGTCGGCCAGCACCGGGTGCTTGGGCTCTTTCATCGGCGTGCCGTCCAGGCTGTTGATGAGCCAGCCGCAAGGCAAGCCGCCGACGGCCTTGAAATGCTCGCCGGTGAAGATGCCGAGCACGCCGGGCGCGGCGGCGGCGGCCTTCGTATCGACCTTGCCCAGCTTGGCGTGCGCATACGGCGAGCGCACGAAGACGGCGTAGGTCTGACCTTGCAGCGTGATGTCGTCGGTGTACTGGCCGCGGCCGGTGAGGAAGCGGCCATCTTCGCGGCGCTCGACCGACTGGCCGACAAATCCTTGGCGTGCATTCATGGTGGTGATTCCTGCTGGGGGTGTCAGGTGGTTTTGTCGGAGGTGAATCAGGCGCGCATCGCCGCACCGCCCTGGATCACGGCCTTGACGATGTTCTGGTAGCCGGTGCAGCGGCAGATGTTCCCCTCGAGCGCCTCGCGCACTTGCTTCTCGTCGCCCACGCCGTGGTTCTTCACGAGATCCACCGCGCTCATCACCATGCCCGGGGTGCAGAAGCCACATTGCAGGCCGTGGCAGTTCATGAAGGCCTGCTGCAGAGGATGCATCTGACCAGCCGGCGCCAGGCCCTCGATGGTGGTGATGGTGCTGCCCTGGGCCTGCACGGCCAGCATGCTGCAGCTCTTCACCGCGCGGCCATCGAGGTGCACCGTGCAGGCGCCGCATTGCGCGGTGTCGCAGCCGACATGGGTGCCGGTGAGGCCCAGCGTGTCGCGCAACCAGTGCACGAGCAAGACGTTGGTTTGCGGTGCCGGCGCGGTGGGCTGGCCATTGACGTTCACGGTAGGCATGGGTTCGGGGGTAGACACAGGTGGCGGCCCCCGAATGATGCCCGCGAACGCGGCGGCCCGTGGCCGCCGCCCCGGCGGCGGGGATGGCAGCGGCGCTACGGCGCGCAGCTGCGAAAGCCGCAGAACATGTCGTCGCGATGCGGCGCGGCAAAGCGCCGCGCCTTGGGGTGGCGCCAGCGCGCACGGGTGGCGAAGCTGGCGCCACGCAGCACGCCCTGGTCCGGCTCGGGCGCGGCGTCCAGCG
>JANNFE010000120.1:0-10707 GCA_031379415.1 Betaproteobacteria bacterium
ACCGGCACCGGCAAGGAACTGGTGGCGCGATGCTTGCACGACCAGAGCGAGCGCCGCCGGCATCACTTCGTGCCGCTGAACTGCGGCGGGCTGTCCGAATCGCTGGCCGACAGCGAACTCTTCGGCCACGAGCCGGGTGCCTTCACCAGTGCCAACCGGGTGCGCGTAGGCAAGTTGGAATACGCCCACGGTGGCACCTTGTTCCTCGACGAGATCGAGAGCATGCCGATGGCCGTTCAGATCAAGTTCCTGCGCGCCCTGCAGGAGCGTCAGATCGAGCGCATCGGGTCGAACAAGCCCATTCCCTTCGACTGCCGCGTTGTCGCTGCCAGCAAGGACGACCTGAAGGCACTGAGCGACCAGCAGAAGTTCCGGGCCGACCTGTACTACCGCATCGGCGTGGCGTTCATTGAACTGCCGCCCTTGCGCGAGCGGCGCGAGGACATTCCGCTGCTGTTCGAACACTTCACGTTGCTGGCGGCGAGCCGCCACGAGCGTGCGGCGCCGATCCTCAGCACCGACCAGCTGGCCGATCTGATGGCTTACGCCTGGCCGGGCAACGTTCGGGAACTGCGCAACGTGGCCGATCGCTTCGTGCTGGGCTTGCTCGGCGACCGCTTGACCCAGGTCCGCGGCCTGGGCGAAGGCCCACTCGGGTTGCCGCACGGCCTGCCGTTGCAGGTGGAGCAGTTCGAGCGCGCGATGATTGTCGAAGCCTTGCGGCGCCACCGCGGCGATCAGTCAGCGACGGCTGCCGCCTTGGGGATTGCTAGGCAGACGCTCTACGACAAGGTGAGGAAGCTTGGCTTGGTTGCTGAGGAGTTCAGGTGAGACCCTGCTGTGCAGGGTGAATCCATTCACCTTGACGCAACCTTTCCTCCGTTTCGACCTGTGGATCGGCGCAGCCTTCGATCAGCGATTGAATCGGGCAGCCGGCGTCTCGCGGTCGGTGGTCCCGGTGGGCGAGCCGCTCTCAGATGGCCAAATGGGCCTGCCCATAGCGGGGATCGAGATGACGCCGCGGCGCCTCGTGAACACACGTGCTCGTCGGTCGCAGGTTGCGCCGTGCTGTGGCAATCGCCCATCGTTGACGGACCCTATCCGTAGCACGGCCGTTGGGCCGCGAGCCATAGACGTTCTCGTCGGCGCGCATCAGCATGCCGCCTTCGCTGTCGAAGAACTGGTTGGTGGTGTCGGCACCGTCGCTGGTGTCGTCGCCACCGCAAGACACCAGGCACACACCGAGTGCGCAGCCAAGGCTGCCCAGCATGGCCCGCAGGCTGGTGGCCGTGAACATGGGGGTTCTCGTCCGTGGGCGGTACGGCTCGGCTCGCCTGTCAGGCGCTGAAGTGCCGGCTTGACTCTGAAGCGCAGGGTGCCGCCGCCGCCCACGCCTGGGCAAGCTATCGAAAAACTCGATCGCTAACGCCCAAGATTGGCAGGACACTGGCCGGTTTTGCCTTGCAAACACCCCATCGACAGGCGCGTCTCCCTTGCACTTGCACAGTGCGCTCCTGCCCGGCCGCCACCGGGCGCCGCCGCGCATGCACGGCACCGGGTGCGCCAGCGCACCGAAGGCGCATCGCAAGGCGGGTATAAACCTTCAGGATGATCGAACCCATCCTGCTGACAACCACCCGCGTCTCCACCTTCGACGGCGAGCGTTCGCTCACCGGGGCCAGCGGCTTCTTCTTCGAACGCGACGACAGGCTGTTCCTGGTGACCAGCCGCCATGTCGTGATCGACAAGCCGAGCAAGCACTTCCCCAGTCGGCTCGAGATCGAACTGCATACCGACACCGACAACCTCACCCAATCCACCGGCCTGTCGGTGCTGCTCTACAAGGACGGCAAGAGCATCTGGCGCCAGGGCAAGGACGATGGTGGCGAGATCGACGTGGCGGTGATCGAGCTCGACCGCGAGGCGCTGCCCGAAGGCGTGGTCATGCGCTGCTTCACGCCCGACCATCTGCAGGGCGCGCTGTCGGAAGTGGAAGTGGGCGGTTCGCTGCTGATCGTCGGCTTTCCGCTCGGGTTCCACGACGCGCTGCACCACCTGCCGGTGGTGCGCCAGGCGGCCATCGCCTCATCCTTCGGCTTGCGCTTCCAGGGCCATGGCTATTTCCTGACCGACGCACGAACGCACAGGGGCACCAGTGGTGCCCCTGTGGTGATGCGCGAACCCGGCCTGCCCGGTGAGCTGCCCTGGAAACTGCTGGGCGTGCACTCGTCGCGCATGGACATCGGCACCCGCGACCTGCTGCAGGACGAATCGCTCGGCCTGAACTGCGCCTGGTATGCCGACATCCTGATGACGCTGACGAAGTGAAGTCGTCAGCGGTGGTGCGTCACACCTTGTCGGTGCCCTTCTTGAACCAGCTGTCGGAAGCCCCGCGCTGCCACTCGGCGATCTGCTTTTCGGCGTCGTCCAGGGCCACGCCGTAGCGTTCCTGGATCTTGCCGGCCAGCTGTTCGCGGCGGCCGGCCACGACGTCGAGGTCGTCGTCGGTCAGCTTGCCCCACTGTTCCTTGGCGCGGCCGGTGACTTGCTTCCAGTTGCCTTTGATGATGTCCCAGTTCATGCGGATCTCCTTGACTTCAGGGGGTTCACGGACGGATGGCGATTTCGTTCTTGACCTGCTTCACGCCATTCACTTTCCAGGCCAGGCTTTCGGCCACGGTCTTCTCGGCGCCGCTCTTGGCGAAGCCCGACAGCATCACGGTGCCGTTGAGCGTTTCCACGCTGATGGCCGAGGCGTCGACGGTCTTGTTGTCGACGAAGCGGGCCTTCACGGCGGTGGTGATGGCGGTGTCGTCGACATAGGCGCCCACCGACTCCTGGCCGCGGGTGACGGCGCAGCCTGCGGTGGTGGCCAGCGCGATGACGGTGAGCGAGGTGAGGAAGCTGTTGCGGATGTTCATGGAGATTCTCCTGTGCGGTTGGGGGAAAGGTTGCTTACTGGACCAGCCAGCCTTGCAGTTCGTCGGCGTGCTTCTGCTCGTCGCCGAGAATGTCTTCGAGCAGGCGGCGCGTGGTGGGATCCTTGTCGCCGACCAGGGCGACGAGCTGGCTGTAGCTTTCCACCGCCACACACTCGGCCACCAGGTTGGCGCGGATCATGGCTTCGAGCTCGGGCTCTTCGTTGTAGGCGGCGTGGCTGCGGCGGGTCAGGGTGTCGGGCGAGAAGTCGGGCTCGCCGCCCAGTTGCACGATGCGCCGCGCCAGGCGGTCGGCGTGTCCGGTCTCTTCCAGCGCATGCACCATGAACTCGTCGGCAATCGCCGGTGAGGCCAGGCCGTGTGCCGTGTAGTGGTGGCGCTTGTAGCGCAGGATGCACACCAGCTCGGTGGCCAGCGCGTCGTTGAGCAGGCCGATGAGGCCCTGCGTCCAGGCGCTGTCGCCAGGCCGTGGCTTCGAAGGCCGCGGGCTGCGGCGTGCTGCTTCCAGCGCTGCGCGGTCCAGCGCCGGCACGGCAGCCTCGGCCATCGGCAGCTGCGTCACGTTGCTGGGTTCCTTGGGGCTGGACATGGGCGTTTTCCTCGGTGTGCAGCGGTGGTGTGTCCACCGTTGACATGACTGTAGGAAGCGGCCGCCAGGGTGCCCATAGTCCGGCAGCGCAGGTGCCTGTAGGACGACATCCATCCTTGTTCCTGTGTGTGACAGCGCACCGACGGGCCTGCCGCCCGGGGCCACGCTGGTGGCCCGGTTCGTCCTTGCGACCGCCTTGGCATGGCGGCGCGGGCGGGCCCTTACAACCTGGATGAATCACGATGAAGACCACACCTTCCACAAAGCCGCTGCTGCTGATGGCGATGCTGTCCGCCCTGCTGTTGGGGGCCTGCGCCAGCACACCCGTGCCGAGCGAACAGATGGCCGTGAGCACCGCCGCGCTGGCCGGTGCCGTGGCCGCCGGTGCGCCTGAACTGGCACCCGCAGAGATGGCCATGGCACGCGACAAGATGGGCCGCGCCAACGCCGCCATCGCCGCCAAGGACAACGGCACTGCAATGCAACTGCTGCAGCAGGCGGCCGTGGATGCCCAGCTGGCCGAGGCCAAGACCGAAGCCGTGAAGGCGCGCAAGGCCGCCGACGCCTTGCAGGAAGCCAGCCGCGCCTTGCGCGAAGAGATGGCCCGCAAGACTGCGCCCCAACCCAAACAGTGAACAGGAACCTCCCCATGCGTACCCTTGCCTCCCTGACCCTGGTGGCCGCCGCCGTGCTGGCTGCCTGCAGTTCCGTCCCTGAAAACAACACCTTGCTGGACGCTGCGCGCAGCGAGTACCGCGCCGCCGCTGCCAGCCCGCAGGTGGCCGCCGGTGGCGCGCCTGAACTGGCGCGTGCCAGTGAAGCACTGAACCGCGCCGACGCGGCCCACCTGGCGCGCGAGGACCTCACCACGGTCAACCACCTGGCCTACCTGGCGCGTCAGCGCGTGGCGCTGGCGCAGCAGGCGGGCGAGCGCAAGGCGGCCGAGAAGGCGGTGGCCGAAGCCGGTGCAGCGCGCGACGCCATGCGCCTGGCCGCCCGCACCCGCGAGGCCGACATGGCGCAGAGCAGCGCCGTTGCCGCCCAGCGCGACGCGCAGGCCTCGCAGCGTGATGCGCAAGCCGCGCAGAGCGCGGCCATGGCCGCACAGGGCCGTGCCGACGCCTCGCAGCGCCAGTCCGACGCGTCGCAGCAGTCGGCCAGCGACGCCCAGCGCCGCACCCTGGCGCTGGAAGCGCAGTTGCGTGAGCTCAACGCCAAGAAGACCGACCGCGGCATGGTCATCACCATCGGCGACGTGCTCTTCGACACCGGCCGTGCCGACCTCAAGCCCGGTGGCCGCCGCAACATCGAGAAGCTGGTGGGCTTCCTCAAGGAGTATCCGGAGCGCAAGGCGGTGGTCGAAGGTTTCACCGACAGCGTGGGCAGCGACAGCAGCAACCAGGCCTTGTCGGGCCGCCGGGCCGAAGCCGTGCGCGCCGCGATGCTGAGCATGGGCGTCGGCGTCGAGCGTGTCTCGGCAACGGGCCTGGGCGAGAGCTACCCGGTGGCCGACAACGACAGCGCGCCGGGCCGCCAGCTGAACCGCCGCGTCGAGATCGTGCTGTCCGACGAGAGCGGCAAGGTGCCGCCGCGCTGACGTTCTAAGCGAGCGGCACCACGAAGCTGTGGTCGCCGCTCAGCGCTGGCCAGGCCAGCGCCTCGCCTGGCAGCAGCAGCCGGGCACCAGGGGCCTTGTCGATCGCCAGATCCAGGGCCCCTTCCTTCGTGCCCCGCACGAAGACGAAATGCAGCGTGCGCCCATCGCGCCGCAGCGTCATCTCGGCCTGTGGCCAGTGCGGTGGCAGGCAGGGCTGGAACTGCAGCGCGTTCGCCCGCAGCTGCAGGCCGAACAGCGACTCCACGGCTGCGCGGTGCAGCCAGGCCGCCGCACCGGTGTACCAGCTCCAGCCGCCCCAGCCGACGTAGGGCGGGGCCGCGTAGACGTCACCGGCCATGACATAGGGCTCCAGGCCGTAGCGCGGGCCTTGCGTGGCATCGGCGGCGCGGTGCGCCGGGCTCAGCGCGGTGAAGGTCTGCCAGGCGCGCGCTGCCGCGTCGGGCCCGCCGGCGCGGGCCTGCGCCATCAGCGCCCACACCGCGCCGTGCGAATACTGGCCGCCGTTCTCGCGCACGCCGGGCGGGTAGGCCTGGATGTAGCCGGCACTCGGTTCGGCGTGCTGCAGCGGCGGGTGCAGCAGGCGCACCAGGTTCGCATCCACGTCCACCAGCTCGTGCTGCACGGCGTCCAGCGCCATCTGCTGCTGTTCTGGCGGCGCCACACCCGACAGCACGGCCCAGGCCTGCGCGATGAGGTCGATGCGGGCTTCGGCGTTGGCGTGCGAGCCCAGCGTCTGGCCGTCGTCGAAGAAGGCGCGGGCGTACCACTGCCCGTCCCACACCGGCGGCTGCAGCAGTGCGGTGCGCCAGCCGGCGGCCGCGTCGTCCCAGCGCTGCGCGCGTTCGGCTTCGCCGCGCGCGCGGGCCAGCGGCGCGAACTGGCGCACCACGTCGCACAGGAACCAGCCCAGCCACACCGATTCACCGCGGCCTTGGTGGCCCACCCGATTCATGCCGTCGTTCCAGTCGCCGCTGCCCATCAGCGGCAGTCCATGCGCACCCACGCGCAGGCTGTGGTCGATGGTGCGCGCCGCGTGTTCGTAGACGCTGGCTGTGTGGCTGCTGACGGCCGACGCGGCGTAGGCGTCTTCGGCGCCCTCGGGGATGGCCACGTTCTCCAGGAAGGGCGTGTGCTCGTCGAGCAGCGGCCCGTCGCCGGTGGCGCGCAGGTAGTGCGCCAGCGCATAGGGCAGCCACAGCAGGTCGTCGGAGAAATGCGTGCGCACGCCGGCGCCGCCGGGCGCGTGCCACCAGTGCTGCACGTCGCCGGCTTCGAACTGGCGTGACGCGCACAGCAGCAGCTGCGCCCGCAGCAGCGCCGGTGCAGCCCAGGCCAGGGCCAGCGTGTCCTGCAGCTGGTCGCGAAAGCCGGTGGCGCCACCGGCCTGGTAGAAGCCGGCCTTGGCCCACAGCCGGCAGCCCACGGCCTGGTAGAGCAGCCAGCGGTTGACCAGCGCGTCGAACAGTGGGTCGGGCGTGCGCACGGTGGTGGCGTCCAGCATCCGGTCCCAGCGCCGACGTGCGCTTTCCAGGCGCTGCGCCGGCGGCACCTGTGTGGCTTGCAAGGCCAGGCTGCGCGCGGCCTGCGGTGTCGGCGCGTAGCCGATGAGGAAGGCGTGTTCCACGGCCTCGCCGCCGTCGAGCTGCACATCGATGGACAGCGCTGCGCAGGGGTCCAGCCCGCCGCCCTGCGCCTGGTGCCAGGTGTCGGGCAGCACCGGGTGGCCGACCTCGTCGAAGGCTTCGCGGCGGTCGCAGGTCCAGTCGGCGTGTGCGCCGGCCGCAGCCAGGAAGGCGGTGCCGCCGCCAAAGCCGGCGGCGGCGTCCTGCTGCGTGCACAGCAGTGCGGTGACGCTGTCGTCGGGCGCGTGGTGCGCACAGTGCACGGTGCTGCGGTCGCTGCGCTGCGCGCCCATCGTCCATTCGGCCAGTGCCACCAGGCGCAGCGCCAGCGGCCGGCGGCCGCGGTTGATGATCTGCAGTTGCACCTGCTTGACGGCGCTGTCGGCGTCCACGCACCAGCAGGCGGTGAGCTCCACCTCGCCGCGGCGATGGCTCACCGCGGTGTAGCCCTGACCATGCGCCACGCGGTAGGCGCTGCGGTCATCGGCGCCGCCGGCCCAGGCGCCGGGCGTCAGGCTCCACACCTGGCGCGTGCGCAGGTCCTGCACCAGGAAGTGCTCCGAAGCCGGGTCGCCCACGGCGTCGTTGGACCAGGCGGTGAGCTGGTTCAGCCGGCTGTTCTGGGCCCAGGTGCAGCCGCCGCCAGCTTCAGAGATCTGCGCGCCGAAGCCGGCGTTGGCCAGCACGTTGATCCACGGCCGCGGCGGGCGCTGGGTGGCGCTGGCGCTGAAGCGGAACTCGCCGCTGCCGGCGTCGAAGTGGCCCCGGCTGGGCGGTGGCGGTTCGTGGACCACCAGCGCAGCAGGCAGCGGCACACCAGGCTCGGCCTGGCGCTGGCTGGCCGCCGCCTCGTGCGCTTCCACCAGGGCCTGCACATGCATGGGCAGCGGCCGGCCGTCGGCATGGAAGCGCAGGCGCGCCAGTGTGCGCAAGGTGGCCAGTTCGGCGGCCGAGAGCTCGTCGGCGCGCAGCAGCTGAAAGCTCGACGCCAGCCCGCCGGCGGCGACGTGGCGGTCGTGCAGGGCGCCGATCTCGCGGTGCAGCGGCATCACATAGGAAGCCGGCTCGGCATTGACGATCACCAGGTCGCAGGCCACACCCGCCCAGGCCCAACCGCGCAGCGCCTGCGCCAGCGCGCGCAGCATCGGCAGGCCCTGCCTCGGCCCGGCGCTGACCAGGATGATCGGCCGGTCACCCGACAGGCCGAGCCGCCACAGCAGCCGGCGGTCGATGGCCCCGGCGTCGGCGGGCGTGGCGGCCTTGCGCGTCAGCGTGAGCAGCAGCGCCGTGGTCAGCGTCTGCACGGCGGCCAACTCTTCGGGCACCAGGCGCATCGTCTGCGCACGCACGCCGGCCAGCGTGGCCGACATCAGCGACGCGCGTTGCACATGGCTCGGCTGGCGGTAGGTGTCGATGAGCGCGCGCAGCGGCTCGGCCTGCGCCGCGGCGGCGGTGGCGAAGGTGAGCACGGCCTTCTGCGCCGGTGCGATGCGCAGCTGCACGGCCAGCACGCACACCGGGTCCAGGCCGGTGGCCAGCGGCACCGCGGCGCCTTCTGGCAGCGTCTCGAAGGTGGCAGGGTCCAGCAGGCCCAGCGGCTGGCCGGCACTGCGGTTGCGGCCCTGCCAGGCCCGGCGGTCGGCCTGCGCGTGCACGGTCGCCACGCTGCCCACGGCCGCCGACAGGAAGTGCGCCATGTGCAGCCCCGCCTCGCCGGCCAGCCGCGGCCGCCGCTCGAACACCAGCGCCTGCTGCGCGCCACGCCATTCGGCGCCCAGGAAGAGGTTGCCGAAGGCCGGGTGCGCCTCGTCGGCGCGCGCCTCGGCCAGCGTGGGCTCGAAGGCCGAACACAGCTCCAGCTCCAGCGGGCGCTCGCCCAGGTTGAGCAGTTCGACCTCGCGGAACTCGATGTCGTCTTCGGGGCTCACCCAGACTGTGATGCGCGCCTGCAGGTCGGCCCAGGTGGCGTCGAAGCTCACGCGGTCGGCGTGGAAGGTGGCCAGGTAGTGAGCCTGCGGGTCGGGCGCCGGGTGCTGCGTCAGCGACACCATCGGCTGCATCGACGCGCGCCCGCGCCGGCGCAGGAAGAAGAAGCTGCCGTGCGCGTCGCGCAGCGCGTCGTCGCGCCAGCGCGTGATGCCCTGCGCGCCGTGGCGGCTGTAGCCGGCACCGTTGGCGCGCAGCGCCACGCTGTAGCGGCCGTTGCTCAGCATCTGCGTCGGCTCCACGGCCTGCAGCCCGGGCACCACGCTGCGCTGCGCCGGCACGCGGCGGCGGCGTTCATCGAGCTGCTGCGGCGGCGCCGGCAGCATGGGCAGGCGCGACACCTCGCGCGGCGCGCGCTCGTGCAGCAGCGAGGCCATGGCCTCGATGTGCGGGTTGGCCATGCCCCAGCGCTGCGCCACGCCGCCACGCAGCACATTGGCCAGCGCCACCAGGCTCATGCCCTGGTGGTGGGCCATGAAGGTGTTGACCGGGGTGTGCGCGGTACCGGTGGACGAGCTCAAGGGGCCGATGGCCTGGCGCGCCGGCGTGTAGTCCAGCGCCTCGATGTAGCCGTAGGGCCCGCGTGCGGCGAGGGCCCGCAGGGCGATGAAGTTGGCCATGGCGTCGCGCGGCGCAATCATGGCCGCCAGCGCGGTGGCGTAGGGCGCCACCACCAGTTCATCGACCGGCGTGCGGCGCAGCGCCAGGCGCGGCACGCCCTGGGGCGAATACTGGTAGGCCAGGGTGTGGTCGCAGCCGGCGTGGGCCGATTCGGATATGCCCCAGGGCACGCCATGCGCCAGCGCGTAGGCCTGCTGCTCGCGCAGCGCGGCCAGGCAGGCCTCGTGCATCACGCTGCCGGGCGGCTCGGCCAGCACGAGCGTGGGCATCAGGTACTCGAACATCGAGCCCGACCATGAACGCAAGCCGGCCGAGACGCCCACCGCAAAGAAGGGCCGGCCCAGCGCTGCCCAGTGGCGCACCGGCACGTCGCCCTTGGCGATGGCTAGCAGGCTGGTCAGCCGTGATTCGCTGGCCAGCAGGTCGTAGAAGCCGCTGTCCAGCTGCTGTTCGGCAACGCGCCAGCCGATGTGCAGCAGGCGCCGCTTGCGGTGGTACAGGAAGGCGAAGTCGGGCTCCCAGGCCAGGGTGTCGAAGTCGCGCGCCAGTGCATCGAGCTGCCGTGCCGTTGCAGCGTCAGCCTCGTCGGCCGCCAGCGCCAGGCAGGCCTGCGCGGTGGCCAGCAGGTGGCCGCTGAGGTTGCCGCTGTCCACGGTGGACACATACATCGGCAGCAGCGCGGCGCCGCTCTGCGTGTCGTACCAGTTCAGGAAGTGGCCGCGCTGGCGCGGCAGGCGCTGCAGGGTGGCCAGCGTGGCTTGCAACCGCGCCAGCAGTTCGGGGGTGGTGATCCAGCCGAAGTCGCGCGCGCAGGCCGTGGCCAGCAGGTACAGGCCGATGTTGGTGGGTGAGGTGCGGTGGGCCAGCATCTCGTGCGGGCTGAGCTGCAGGTTGTCGGGCGGCAGGTGCAGGTCTTCGGCCGTGACCGTGCGCTCGAAGTAGCGCCAGGTGTCGCGCGCGATGCCCAGCAGCTGTTCGCGAGCGGCCGCGTCGTCGATGGCGGCGGTGTTTGCGCGGCGTGGCCGGCTTGCCGCCCACAACCACAGCGGCGTGGCCGCCCACAGCGCGCACAGGGCGCTGGCCCATGCCGGGGCCGGCGTGCCGGCGGCCAGCAGGCCCAGCCACAGCGCGAGTGCGGCGCCCACGGTGGCGCGGTGCTGGCGCAGCGCGGCGCGCAATTCCTCGGTAAATGAACGTACGCGCGCCGGCGCTTCATCCGTTTCGGCACCTGTCAGCGCGTTGCGGACGGCGGCCGTCAGCAGGCCATCGTCGTGGCGCAGGCGGTCAGAAAAAGCTACCCGCCGCGCGGGCGGCGAGAGCGTGTGGCGCACC
>JANNFE010000152.1:0-3310 GCA_031379415.1 Betaproteobacteria bacterium
CTGGGCTTGCAGGCGATACCGAACGGTCCTCGTTTTTCGCACGTTTCGCTTCGACGCCTTCTGCCGCGCAGACTCCTAGAAGTCAACCCCAGCGCCGTGGGTGGCGCCAACGATGCCGGTCAGGTGGGCGCCGGAAGGAAAGCGGGTTGAGAACGCTACGGCCGTCCAGTGGTTGCGCAAGGTCACGCGATACATTGCTGCATCAGCGGCTGTCGTCTGAGCAGAGCCTGTCTAAGAATCAGGGGGCCCTGCAACGTCGCCGCCATTGCCGCCGCAGCCGGCCAGGCTGAGAACTCCAAGGGCCAGCAGGTCCCGTCGGTGCATAGACATCAAATTGCATGCGGGAAGTCGAGGTTCCAATGGGTCGGCTCGCTGCGCCCAAACTTTCATGAACTGAGCGATATGCGCGCAAGACTTCTGGTGAGACGGCCGGCGAAAGCCAGAGCCGCCAACACAAGTTCAGCAGGCCTGAGGCCTGCGGCCAACGTGCAGCCGGATCCGCAGCCGCCGACACTGGCGGCCCTGAGCGCCTCACAGCGGAGGTCTGCTAACTTCGCGAAGCGAAGTTGCGCGGACACACAACGGATCAGATGCAGCCGCCATCTTCGTCTCGTCTTGTCGTGCCGCGCTAGTTTTCATGGTGGGTTCCGAAATCACGGCAACGCGCGTGAACTTGTAAGTCGCCAGCACGCCATCCGACCCAGTCTCCATGTTTGGGAAGCCTTTATGACGTTTGAAGTGAAGCACGGGGCGAAACGGGCACATGCGAGCCGTGCGCGCCGTCGGCTGCTGGCAGGTGCAGCCTGCGCCACGCTACTGGCCCTGCCAAGGTGGGGCAGTGCACAGGCCGGCGCACAAGCAGATGCCGATGCCGACGCAGACCAACCGTTGATCGAGATGCTGAACTTCGGCCGCAACCAGCTGGAGCTGCAGTTCGCACCCGGCTTTGGCACGCGTCTGCGCGATGAAGCACGTGCCTGGGTACGCCGCTCGGGCGACGCAGTGGCGGCGTACTTCGGCAGTTTCCCAGTAGCGCAGGCCGAACTGTTGGTGCAGGACGTCGATGGTGCAGGCGTGCGCGGTGGGGTGACCTTCGGCGAGCCGACGCTTTTCATCCGCATTCGCCTCGGCCGCGACACCACGCATGCACAGTTCCTCGACGACTGGATCCTGGTGCATGAGATGGTGCACTTGGCCATTCCACGCGTTCCGCGCTCGCAGAATTGGCTGCACGAGGGCATTGCCACCTATGTCGAGGGCGTGGCGCGCGGCCGCGCCGGCTTGGTGCCCGCGGCGACCGTGTGGCGCAGCTGGGCCAAGGCCATGCCGCAGGGCCAGCCGCAAACCGGCGACGCAGGCCTGGACCACACGCCCACCTGGGGCCGCACCTATTGGGGCGGCGCCATGTTCTGCCTGTTGGCGGATGTGCAGATGCTCAAGCGCAGCGCTGGCAAGGCCGGCCTGAAGCAGGCCTTGCAGGGTGTTGTCGCTGACGGCGGCAGCTACGCAGTGCCGTGGCCGCTGCAGCGCATCCTGGACACCGCCGATGCAGCGGTAGGCCAGACGACGCTGGCCGCGCTGTATGCGCGCATGAAAGATGCGCCGGCAGCCGCGGACCTGGAGGGCTTGTGGCGCGAACTTGGCGTGGCTGGCGAAGAGCTCGATGACACGGCGCCGTGGGCAGCTGTGCGTCGCGCCATCTTGTCCTGAGGCCAGGCAAATGGCACGGCCAGTCGAAGGGCACTCACCAGGCAAAGCTGCGAAGCCAAAGGCGGCAGTGCCGGAACCGAACAGGCAACACGATACTGGGCGAGTGGACGGCTGGATGGGCGGCCGTGGACGAGGTGCTGCACGAGCGCTGCGCGCACCGGCTGGCGGCGCCGCGTGGATAGCACCCATGTTCGTGCTAGATGCCATGTGGCGAGTCGCGCCGTGGCCTGCTGAGGCAGGCCGCGACGCGAAATACTCGACGCCTTGCCGTGCCCATAATCGCGGCGCAATGAAAGCGTTTCGACTTCTGCCTGAAAGCGCCGCCGCGGCGGTGGTCGTGTCATGAGCCCGGCCTGGGCAGAAGGCGTGCTGGCTGTGCTCGCGGTCTACCTCGCGGTCGGCGCGCTCTTTGCAACGGTCATCGCCATCAAGGGTCTTGCGCGCGTCGATGCGGGCGCGCGCGACATGCCCTGGTCGGCCCGCCTGCTCATCCTGCCCGGACTGTTGGCGCTGTGGCCCTTGATGCTGTTGAAGTGCTTGAAGCAGAAGGCTCCCCCCGTCTCATGAAACGTGCCCATCGAAAGTGGCAGCGCATGGCCTGGTTGCTGCTGGCGCCCGGCGCCGCGGTGGTGGTCGTCCTGGCGCTGCTGTCGCGCAGCGACCTGCCGGCCAACGCCGACTGGCCGGGCTTCCTGGCCCCCACGTTGCAGGCAGGGGGCGGCTGATGTCGCAAGGTTACCGCGCGGTCAATTGGACACCGTTCAAGAAGCGCTTTGACGCCTGGATGCTGGCCGGCATCGGCGTCTACCTCGTCGCTTTCGTGCTCGGCAGTTCGCTGGGGCTGCCACAGGGCGAGAGCTTCACGCCGCTGCAGATCCTGATCCGTGCCACGGGCACGTTGGCCTTCCTGATGCTGACGTTCTTGTTGTGCATCGGCCCGCTGGCTCGTTTGTCACCACGCTTCAACCCCTTCTTGTACAACCGCCGCCACCTCGGCGTGGCCATCTTCGTGCTGTCACTGGTGCATGGCGTTCTGGTCACGCTCTGGTACCACGGCTTTGGCGAACTGAACCCTTTAGTGTCGCTGCTGGTGTCCAACCCTCGCTACGACTCGCTGGCCGGCTTTCCCTTCGAGTCACTGGGCCTGGTCGCGCTGCTGCTGCTGTTCGTGATGGCAGCAACCAGCCACGATTTCTGGAACACCAACCTCGGCCCGGGCCTGTGGAAGGCGATACACCTGTCGGTGTATGCCGCCTACGCCCTGCTGGTGGCGCACGTGGCGCTGGGCGCCTTGCAGTCCAACGCGCACCCTGTGAACGTGCTGGCGCTGGTGTTCGCAGCCACGACGGTTGCAGGGCTGCAATTGGGAACGGCATGGTGGGCTTCGAGGCCCAATGTGCGCGCGCCCCTCGGCCCCGAATGGCTCCGCGTGGCCGCTGTTCACGAGATCCCCGACAACCGCGCCCACATCGTCGAGCCCGAAGGTGCCGAGCGCATTGCCGTCTTTCGCTACGACGGCAAGGTGGCGGCGGTGTCCAACGTCTGCCGCCACCAGGGCGCGCCCTTGGGCGAAGGCCGTGTCATCGACGGCTGCATCACC
>JANNFE010000156.1:0-36112 GCA_031379415.1 Betaproteobacteria bacterium
TAGAATACCGGCCTGTCACGCCGGGGGTCGCGGGTTCGAGTCCCGTCCACTCCGCCAGCAATATCAACGGGTTAGCCCCGCAAGGGGCTAACCCGTTTTCTTTTTTGATGGCGTGAGGGGAAAACCAAGGGTAAGCGTCCGGCGAACCCATCTTGAATCGGCCAGCCTGCCCGTGAAGGATCATGTCCCCGTAACTTCTAAGTGGACACGATGGCAAGCGAGAAGGCGATCAAGCGACGGTCACCAAGCCACGCGAGTTCGTGGCTGTGGCGATCGCGCCGCAGCCACACCCGCACAGCGAGGTCAGCCGCAGCATCGAGGTCGAGTTGCGCTGCGGCGCGGTGACGATGAAGGTGAGCTGGCCGGTTGCGGCCGCGGCGGACTTCGCCGCTTGGACGCGCGAGCTGCTGCGGTGATCCGCGTCGATGCCGTGTGGCTTGCCGTGCAGCCGCTGGACATGCGCGCGGGCACCGAGTCGGCCCTGGCGCGCGTCGTGGCCGTCTTCGGCGCGGCCCGGCCGCACCACGCGTACCTGTTCGCCAACCGGCGCGCCAACCGTATGAAGGTGCTCGTACACGACGGCGTCGGCGTGTGGCTGGCAGCGCGGCGGCTGAACAGCGGCAAGTTCGTGTGGCCACGCGAGGGCGACGTCACGGTCACGCTGACGCGCGCGCAGTTCGACGCGCTCGCGCTCGGTCTGCCCTGGCAGTGCATCGGCGAGGCTGGCGTCATTACGTTGCTGTAGCGCAGTAGCTGCGCAGCGCCGTGCAATTGCCGGATGTGCTGATGCGCACGGGCATGAGCGTGGGCAGCGTCTCGATCCGCGATCGTCGACGAACTCATCGTGGACTTACCCTGATCTCACGGACACGGGCGGGCTAGGGAAAGTACGAGGAGTGTGGGTGCGCCGCGGAGTTACCATCGATAGACAATTGGAGATGCCTCGTGACTGTTGCCCAAGATGGTCGTACCGCCGATTGGCTGTCTATCGATTGCCAGTTGTCAGGGTTGAACGAATACTCCAGCGCTGAGGAGCGTTGTCGGACGTCCGGCCTGCCACCAGTTGCCGCTGCGGCGGTCATTGGGGTCTCGCAGGCCGCGTCCTCCGGAGAGGATTCGCGACCTGCGATCCGTTCAGACCATGTTCTTTATGTGGAATGTCCATCGATAGCCGAAAGCTGTTGCGAAGGCGCCACCACCTTCGTCGGTCTTGGGTGCGGGGCGCGGTGATGTCCGGCGGGCCTGCTCTGACCCATGTGCCGGATTGGAAAGCCCGTGCCTGGGCCGTCGATGGCAGACATGCCCGCCGCCTTCTGCGCCTTCTGCGCCTTCTGCGCCTTCTGCGCCTTCGGGTGGCTGCGGGAATGAGCGCCGTGTTGCTATGGCTGGCTTGGACTGTCGCATTCGCGACGACGCTGCCGACGCCTGTGATCGACCTCAACTTCGATCAACTTGCCCAGGGCGTGCTGCCCGCTGGCGCGTCGATCCAGACGCAGTTCGCGTTGCCGGACGTCGTGCCCGGCGTCACTGGCACGGCCTGGCGCAGCGACGGCTTCTCAAGCTACGCAGAAGCTGCCTTGGCCCTGAATCCAAGCGTGGGCTTCACGCTGTCGCTGTGGGTTGCGCTCGAGAGCTTCCCGTCGGACCGGGAGGTGCCGGTCAAGGAACTGTCGCCTTCGTCGATCGCGCAGCAGGCCGACGGAGATGCGGGCTTCGACCTCCACATCGACACCTATGGCCGCTGGGGATTCCGCATCGCCACGTCGGCGGGCGTCATTCGGGTGCCCGCCCCGCGCAGGTTTCCTCTGAACCGATGGGTCCACCTGCTGGCCAGCGTCGACACCGCCACGGGCGCCGTCAGCCTCTACCAGGACGGCGCCCTGTTGGGCAGGGGCCAGGGCGCGCCGGGCATGAGCCTGAGGCTGGTGCGAACGCCGCTGCAGCTGGCCACACCGGCGGTCCTGGCCAAAATCCTTCAGTTCAAGATCAACCGGCTCAATGCGGCCTACGACCTCGTCGCGGTCTATCCGCAAGCCTTGAGCGACATGCAGCGAGCGCTCCTGCCGGGGCCTTCGGCCGATGTGCCCGATGCCAGCCCCTCGCTGCGTGTTCCCGAAAGCCGCTTCGCGGGCGACCACCTGCGACCGCGCGTCCATCCCATGCCGCCGGCGAACTGGACCAACGAACCTCATGGCCTGCTTCGGGTGGGCGACCTGTGGCATCTGTTCTACCAACGCACACCCAACGGCCCGTTCAAGACGCAGATGCATTGGGGCCACATGGTCAGCCGCGACCTCGTCAGCTGGGGCCACCTGCCTGATGCGCTGCGGCCCGAACTGCAGTCGGACAGCTTCGGCTTCGACATGAAGGGCATCTGGTCGGGCCACGTGATCGCCGAGGACGGCAAGGCGTTTGCTTTTTACACCAGCGTGAACCATGGCGACAGGCTCGCGGCCAGCAACCCCGGCATCGCGATGGCGGTCAGTGTCGATGGCGAACTGCGTGACTGGCGCAAGCTGGGGCCGATCCTCAACACCCGGGACGTCAAGGACTTTCGCGACCCCTACCTGTGGAAGGAAGGGGACACCTGGCACATGCTCATCGGCGCTGCGCTGGAGGCGGGCGGCGGTCTGGAATACCTGGTGCTCAAGCCCGGCGAGCAGGCTGGCCGTTGGCAACGACAACGCCGGTTCATGGAACCGAGCTATCGCGTTCTGGACCCGGGCTCTGAAATCTGGGAGATGCCTGTCTTCGAGCGTCTCGCGGACGGCCTATCCATCCTCGTGGTGAATCCGATCGGCGGGAAGATCAGCAAGTACGGGGAACCCGCCACGCGTGCCGTCTACTGGACAGGCAAGTGGGCCGACGGCGTGTTCAAGCCCTTGTTCCGTACGCCCAAGAATCTGGATCTGGTGCCGGGGCATCTGGCGCCGACGGTCGGACGTGCTGCTGACGGCCGGCTGCGTGCCATCGGCATCATCGACGAGAGACGCTCGCCACCCTCGCAGGAGCGCGCGGGATGGGCCAATACCTTCAGTCTCCCGCGTGTCTGGTTCCTGATGCCCGACCAGCAGACCCTGGGCCAGGCGCCAGCCCCCGAATTGTTGGCGCTGCGCGGCGAGCGCAGCCTGGCGCGTACCGACATGAGGCTCGGCAGCGAACCCGTCAGCTTGGCCAAGGGCCTGCATGCCTACGAGTTGCTCGTGGAGTTCGACGCTGCGGGCCTTGGCGCCGGCGAGTTGGTCATCGACGTGATGGCAAGCGACGACAACCGCGAGTGCACGCGCTTGCTCTTCGACCCAACCAAGGGTCGTGTCACCGTCGACAAGTCGAGGTCCACCTTGTCCACGGAAGGCGAGGGCCCGCAGTTGCTGGCCGGGCCCTATGACGCGGAGGCTTTCGGCCCGTTACGCACGGTGCGCGTGATCGTCGATGGCTCGGCCATCGAGGTTTTCGTGAACGACGCGGCGGCCTATGCCGTGCGCAGCTACCCGTCACTCGCCGCCAGCACCCACCTGCGCATCTCCACGACAGCGGCCCGAGCTGTGACCACTGGCGTCCAGTTGTGGCCGCTGCGCAAGCCCACCGGGTAGCAGCAAGAACCTCTCGATCCCTGTCGCAAGAGCAGGGCAGAACCACGAGTACGAGCACAAGGAGACCTGACCATGAAACTCAAAGCAGCCGCCGTCCCGTTCGCCATGCTTCCCCTGGCACTGGCCATTCAGGCAGCACTGGCACAGCAGCCAGGGCCCGCATCCAATCCGCCACCAGCCCCGCCTGCGGCGGCAGCCTCGGCGGCTGGCGCCGAATCGTCGCCCGAAGCAAGCGGAGCGGCCCAGACTGTCGTCGTCACCGGTGTCGGCAAGAAGTCGCTGAAGAAGGACTCCACCACCACCATCAATACGTTCTCCGCCGAAGAAATCCGCCGTCTGGCGCCCATCAGCACGGCCGACCTGCTGCAGAACGTGCCGGGCATCTTTGCCGAGGGCAGCACAGCCGGTGAAGCCAGCAACAACATCACCGTGCGCGGTCTGCCCGTCAGTGGCGGCTACCGCTACGCACCCCAGCTCATCGACGGACTGCCGTGGTTCGAAGAACCCGAGGTGCAGTTCATGAACAACGACGTCGCGGTGCGGGGCGATCTGATGACCCAGCGCGTCGAAGTCGTCAAGGGCGGCACGGGCGGCATCCTCTATTCGAACGGCCTGGGTGCGACGGTCAATCACATCACGCGCACCGGCAAGCAGATCTTCGAGGGCGGCTACAAGATCGAGATCGCCGACTACAACTTTCTGCGCAACGACTTCTTCCTCTCGGGCCCGATCAGCAAGAACCTGACGTTCGCGCTGGGCGGCTTCTACCGTACCTCTGACGGCATCCGCGATACCGGCTACACCGCAGACAAGGGCGGACAGTTGCGCGGCAACCTGGTCTACACCACCGACGACGGGCGCACCGAGCTTCAGTTGCACGCGCTGAAGATCAACGACCGCACGGCCTTCTTCCAGAACCTGCCGTTCCAGGTGCCGGGATTCTCGCGACCCGGCACGCCGGCCGATCCCATCAAGGTCGACATGAAAGCCGTCTGGCCGATCGGCATCGACTTCAAGCGTGGCACCGTCGGCTCGCCTTACAACCGTGTCTCGACCCAGCTGGGCGAGTACGGGCAGCGTAAGGTCGACATGGCCGACGGCATCCATCCGGACTTCAGCATCTACACCTTCAAGCTGAGCCACGAATTCGATTCCGGATGGACGGCTGACGTGGGTGTGCGCAGCACCGGCGGCACCAGCGGTTTCACGGCCATGTTCACCGGCAATGACGCCAGCACGGCATCGCGTTTCAACAATGCTCGCTACCAGAACGACGTCGTCAATCCGGCCTTGGGCCAGGCCTTGTCGCTGGCCAACAACCCGGCATTGAGCCCATACGCCTACGCCAAGCTGGCAGGCTTCTTCAACGTCCCGGCCGACCCCGCAACGGCATTCGCCGGCATCAGCCGCGACCAGCTGATCAACCAGTACGCCCGCGCCAAGGGTGTGGCGGCCTTCTACGCCGACACCGGCACGCGGGTGGCCGATGGCGAATACCTCAACTTCCTGCTGCCCTTTGTTGCCAGGACGGAGGCACAGAGCAATTCAACCGACCTCAAGTTGAGCAAGGCCTTCAACTGGGCGGGCAAGCACGCGCTCACGCTGGGTGGCTATTCAACCAGCTACAGCGTCAAGCAGAACTTCCAGTCCTCGCTGCTGGTCTCCACACTCGAAGAGAAGTCGCGCCTTGTGAACCTGCGCGGCGTTGATGCGGCGGGCGCGCCGGTGGGTCCCTCGCTGACGCTGGACGGTGCCATCCTGCCGGGCTTCTTCGGCTATGTCTCCGATGCCACCGTGCGGGGCCAGGCCTTCTACCTGCACGACCATTGGGAGACCCTGGACAACAGGCTCAAGCTGGACCTCGGCATTCGCACGCAATCGCAGCGCGCCAGCGTCGTGCGCAACGACCGCTCGGTGTCGAGGGACCTGACGCCGGCCTCGGTGGTTCCCGGCAGCGACAACGACACGACGGCCGACAACGAGGTTTCCTTGCCCGGTGCGCCGCGCTACCTGAACACCTCGTTGCGCGGCACGGGCTGGTCGCTTGGCGGCAATTACTCGCTGCGACCGAACCTGGCCGTCTATGGGCTCATCTCCAAGTCCTTCCGCCTGCCCAGCATGGAAGACCTGAACGAGTTCCGCATCGACCCCAGCATTCCGGGCAGCAAGGTCGAAAAGATCATGCAGTACGAAACCGGCCTGCGTTACTACGCCGACACCTGGGACACGCAGATCGCCGTTTTCTACAACAAGTTCAGTCCGCGCGACAACGTCATCACCTACCGAGACTTCACCTCATCGCAGTGCACGGTGGCCGGTGGTGTGCCGAACATCAATTCCTGCCCCGAGGTGCGCGAGTTCTACCGGCGTGGCATCCAGAACCTCGGCACTGAGGTCGAGGCAGCGTGGCGCCCGCAGGCCGTGAAGGGCCTGGAGCTGCGCGGCAACTTCGTCGTGCAGAAGCCCAAGATCGTCGACGCGAACTACCGGACGGTGCGGGAGATCCGCGTCAATGACGTGGTGACCGGCTACGTCTTCGAGAACATCGGCGAAGACGGCCGCAGGCCGCGGCGGCTGGCCAACGTCATGCTCAACCTGCAGGCGGCCTACGACACCAAGCCGCTGACCGGCCTGCCGCTCAAGCCCTACGCGAAGTTCACCTACTTCGGCAGCCGCTACTCGGAATCGCAGGACGTGAATGTCACGCTGTACCCGGCCTACCACCACATCGATGGCGGCTTCATCTGGGACTTCGACAAGAACTCCGCGTTCCAGTTTCACGTCTCGAACATCACCAACAAACTCTCCTTCACAGAGGGCGACCCGCTGTTCGCAGACCTGAAGGGCCCCAACGGTGCCACCAATCGGGGCGTGGCCCGTCCCTTGTTCGGCCGCACGCTGCGCGCCAGCTACACCTACTTCTTCTGAGCGGCGCTCGCATCAAACGGAACATCCAGGAGACACACGATGAACAAGATGATTTGGGCCTTGCCGATGCTCGCTGCGCTGACAGCCTGCGGCGGTGCCGACCCTGGCCCCCTTCCGCAGCCGCGGTCGCCGGTGATCGCCAGCACCGCTGCGATCAGCGTCCAGGAGTTCACGACCGCGGTCACCAAGCTGTCGGTGACCAGTCCTGACGGCAATGCCGTCACGCTGAGCCTGTCGGGGCCGGACGCCGGCGCTTTTTCGATCACCAACGACGGCAGCATCCGGTTTGCCTTGCCGCCCGACTTCGGGTCGCCGGCCGATGCCAACAGGGACAACGTCTACAACGTCACCGTCAACGCCAACGACACCTACTCGACGCCGACAACGCGCGCCCTGGCCATCACCGTGACGGCCTGCCCCACGTGCCAGGTCGCGAACAACTCGGTGCATGTGACCACGGACGCCTCGACCTTCGTGCCGGCCAACATCATTTCAAGCTTCGAGTTTCCGGCGCTGCTGCAGCAGCAGACCGGCAAGTTCGTCCTCAGCGGTGCGTTTGCGACGACGACGAACTGGAACAATCTCGAATTCGCCAATGCCGGGCTGGCGCCGCTGGCCGCGCGCATCGGCAATGCCTCGGTGACGACCTGCGAGATCGGTGGCGCGGGCTGCGACGCGCCCACGGGCAGCATCACGATCAAGGACGTGACGGTCACCAAGGATGCGATCGGCTTCCTCATGTCGGGGGGTAACGGCACGGCGCCTGTCGGCGGCAAGATCATCTACGCGGGTCAGGAACTGGCCGACTACCGGCCCAACAGCTGCGGCGACCCGGTGCTCAAGGGCGACCAGCACTATGTCTACTTCGACGTCAGCGGCCTGATCGGCGAGAAGATCGATATCAAGATCTACGACGAAGAGACCGGGGGCTGCGGGTTCGTGGCGTTTGACCACTTCTACCAAACCGACACGCCCAAGGGTGTTCGCGCGGCGGTGGTGAACAAGCCCTTGTTGCCCGTGAAGGTCACGCTGGAGGGCAGCGTCGCAATCCAGAACCTGATTCCCCAGGCCAGCTTCGAGAACCCGGTGGACATGGTCACCAGGCGGGGCTGGGTCGCCACGGGGGCATTTGCCAGCCCGACAGCCACGAGTTGGCAGGGCACCACCGTCTTCACGACGGCAGCCCGCGTCGGCGACAAGGCCATCAGCACCTGCGAGATGAACAACGCCGGCGGGGTGTGCGACTCGCCGATCGGCACGCTCACTTCGCCAGCGTTCCAGGTCACCAGCCAGTACCTCAATTTCCTGTTGCATGCCGGTGGCACGCCAAAGACGGGGCTGCGCATTCTGGACACCTTGGGCAATGTGCTGCACACCTACACACCGGCCTCGGGATGCAGCTCGCCGAACATCACCAGTGACGACGACTGGACGCGCATCGATCTCGCCGCGCTCAACAGTGCCTACGTGAAGGCACAACTCTTCGACGAAGAGGCCGGGGGCTGCGGCTTTGTCAGCAGCGACCACTGGTACCAGTCGCCCAATGCCTGGAACCCGTCGGGCAGCGGCAAGGACGGCGGCATCGTCGTGGTGGACCCCACGGCGCTGACCAAGCTGGGCTTCAACGTGCAGGTCGGCGCGGATGCGTTCAACCAGGTGATCGGCGACTTCGATGACGCCGTGGCGACGGCCGCCGTGTGGACCGCCGCCGGTGACTTCGCAAGCCCCGCCAATGCGGATGCGTGGAAGGGTGTGTCGGGTAGTGCCCGTGTCGGCGCGCGGGCCGTGACGACGTGCGAGATGAACGGCAACAGCAAGGGGTGCGATGGCTCCACCGGCACCTTGACCTCACCCTTGATCAGCGTGAATGCCGCGCGGCCCTACCTGAACTTCCTGATGTCGGGCGGCAGCGCTGCCGGTACGGTAGGCCTGAAAGTGCTCGATGCCGCCGGGGCGGTGGTTGCCACCTACACCCCCGATTCCTGTGGCCGTGCCGCCATCCGCAGCGACGAGGACTGGGCGACCATCGACCTCACCGCGCAGGCCGGCAAGCAGGTGAAGGTGCAGATCTTCGACAACGAGCCGGGTGGCTGCGGCTTCGTCAGCTTCGACCATGTCTACCTGGGCGCAACACGCAAGAAGTAGCCTGCCCCAGCCGCTGATGCGCATGGACAAGGCGGCCGACAGCGGCCGCCTTTTTCTTGGTGCGCGTCGGTGCCTGATGTGCCCCGGGAAAATACCGAGCAGCACAGCAAGGCAATAAACTACTATCGATAGACAAATTGATCGAGCACATCGTCACAGGCACACCGACGGACCGAAGATGAGCGAAGCAGCCACGATCTACAAGGTCGCCGACACCGCCGGCGTGTCCGTGCGCACCGTCTCGCGCTACCTCAACGACCCGAGCTGCGTGTCGAAGAAGACCTCGGCGCTCATCGTGCAGGCGATGCAGGCCCTGCAGTTCCACCCGTCCAAGGCGGCGCGCGCGCTCAAGGGCGTCAAGCCCAACCTGATCGGCGTGGTCTCGGACGGCATCACCACCAGCCCTGATTCCTTCGAGCTGATCGTGGGTCTTCAGACGGCTGCCAAGCAACTCGGCAAGCGGCTGCTGATCGCCGAATGTGGTGGCAATGAAGACGACATCCCGTCGCTGATCGACGAACTGATCGAGCACCGTGTCGACGCGCTGATCTTTGCCACGCACTTCCATCGGCCCGTCACGGCCACGCGTCTTGAGCGCGCTGCCGGCACCCGATTGGTCTTGCTCAACTGCTTTGCGCCCGGGGGCGAGTACGCCACGGTACTGCCGCACGATGAACAAGGCGCGCGCGACAGCCTGGCCGCGCTGTATGCCCTCGGGCATCGCCGCGTTGTCGTGTTCGAGTTGTTCCCCGACATGCGCGCCACGCAACTGCGGCACAAGGGTTACCTGCACGCCGCACGCACGGCGGGCCTGCCCGAGCCGGTGTTCCTGCAGGGGTCGCAGGGCGCGCGCGCCGACGACGAGTTCGCGGCCATCGACGCCCTGGTCGGCGATGTGCTGCGCCAGCACAGGCCGACGGCCATCGTGGCCGGCAACGACAAGATGGCGGCCCGCATCATCCAGTGCCTGCACAAGCGGCAGATTGCCGTGCCGGAACAGGTGTCGGTGCTGGGCTTCGACGACCATCCCATGCTCGTGCACGCCACCGACCCGCCGCTGACCAGCGTCTGCCTGCCCTACCTGCAGATGGGACAACGGGCGGCCGAACTGGCCTGCGGCGACGGGCCTGCAGCCACCGTGCGTGTGCGCTGCGAGGTGCGCGAACGTGCGTCGGTCGCGGCTCCGCCCTCTCGCAAACCGCCGTGAACCACGTTCTGCCGTTCTTGATGGCGCTGGCCGCCTTGGCGGGCCCGTCGCTGGCCTTCGCCACGCCCGTCGACATCAAGATCTGGCGCCACGAAACCGACGACGGCGAGATGAAGGCCAGTGCGTCCGCGGTCGATCGCTTCAACCGCAAGCAGTCGCAATACCGCATCGTCACCGAGACGCTGCCCCAGGGCTCCTACCAGCAGGCGGTGATCGCGGCGGCGATGACGAAAAAGCTGCCGTGTGTGCTCGACCTGGACCAGCCCACCGTGCCCAACTTCGCCTGGGCCGGCCATATCCAGCCGCTCGAAGACCTGCTGCGGCCTGCCGGTGCCGATGCGCTGATCCCGGGCGGGCGCAGCACCTACAAGGGCAAGCTCTACGCCGTCGGACAGTTCGACGTGGCGCTCACCCTCTTTGCACGGCAGAGCGTGCTGGCCCGGCATGGCGTGCGGCTGGCCACGCTGGAGCAGCCCTACACCGCGAACGAGTTTCGCGACATCCTGCGCCAGCTCAAGCGCAGGGGCCTGGCCTACCCGCTGGACCTCAACATGCAGCTGAGCGGCGAATGGCTGGCCTATGCCTTTTCGCCCTGGCTGCAGAGCGCAGGCACCGACCTGATCGACCGCAAGACCTTCACGACGGTCGACGGCGTGCTCAACAGCGATGCGGCGGTGGCCGTGGTGGACTACTTCCGCTCGCTGTTCGAAGAGCGGCTGGCCACGCGCAAGCCCATCGACGACCAGTCGTTTCCAACCGGGCGGGCCGTCTTCCACTACAGCGGTTCCTGGTCGGCCAGGCTCTACCGCCAGAAGTTCGGCGACGACCTGGTGGCGCTGCCGCCGCCGGCTTTCGGGGCGCAGCCGCGCATCGGGGCCGGCTCGTGGCAGTGGGCGGTGGCCAGCAGCTGCCCGCACCCTGAAGGCGCGCGGCGGTTTCTCGAGCATCTGATCAGCGCGCAAGAGATCACTGCCTTCGCCGACGCCACCGGCTTCATGCCCACCAGCGAAGCCGCGGCCGACGCCACCACGCTGTACCGCAAAGGCGCCTTCGGCCGCGTCTTCTTCGACTCCGCACGCGCCTGGGCCGTGGTGCGGCCGGAGACGCCGGGCTACCCGATGATCTCCAGTGCCTTCGAGCGCGCCCTGAAAGAAGCCCGCGAAGGCGTCGATTCGGCAGAAGCGCTCGACCGTGCCGTCGAGGCCATTCAGCAAGACCTCAAGCGGAACCGCAACTATGGCTACTGAGCGCAGCCCGTCGGCCGCCAGCTTCGGGCACGCGCGTTGGTCCGAAGTGGCGACGATGCTCGGCCCGGCACTGCTGCTGTTCGCGGGCTTCGTGCTGGTGCCCTTCTTGATGTCGGTGGCCTTCAGCTTCACCAACGTGAAACTGCTGCAGCCCGAGCCGGTGGAATGGGTCGGCGTGGACAACTACACGCGCATGTTTGCGTTGAAGGTGGTGCCGGCGCCGCCCACCGTGAGTGACATCGAGACGCAGATCCCGTCGCGCCAGTGGCGGCGGCTGAAGCGCGAGCAGGCGCAGGAACTCGAGGGCTATCAGTTCCTCACGCGCGTGGCCCTGGGTGGCCAGGCCTACCTCGTCGGTGCGCGCGACCCGCAGTTCCTGCGATCTGTCGCCAACACCTTTCTGTTTGCCGTGCTGGTGGTGCCGTTGCAGACGGTGCTGGCCCTGGCCCTGGCGCTGTGGGTGAACCAGCGCTTCCGTGGCCGGGTGCTGCTGCGTACGGTGTTCTTTTCGCCGGTGGTGACGTCGATGGTCGTCGTCGCGGCGATCTGGGGCTTGTTGCTGCACACCGACGTGGGCGTGGTGAACCAGGTGCTGCGCGCGATCTACGGCGCCGGTGCGCCGCAACCCGACTGGCTGGGTGACCCGCACATCGCCATGCTGTCGATTGCCCTCATGTCGGCCTGGCAGGGGGCGGGGTTCCAGATGCTGATCTTCCTGTCGGGGCTGCAGGGCATCTCGATCGACCAGTACGAGGCCGCCGATGTGATGGGCGCCAGCCGCTGGCAGAAGTTCATCTACATCACGCTGCCCGGCCTGCGGCGCACACTGGTCTTCGTGCTGGTGTCGACGACGATCATGGCCTTCGGCCTGTTCACGCAGGTCGACGTGCTCACGGGCGGCGGGCCGCGCGACGCCACCAGCACCGTCATCTTCCACGCCGTGCGCGTGGGCTTCCGCGAGCAGGACATCGCGTATGGCTCAGCGATGACGCTGGTCTTCTTCCTCTTCGTGCTGCTGCTGTCGCTTTTGCAGAAGAAGCTGACGGCGAGGTCGGGAGCATGAGCGCCACAGGCGTTTCCATCGGGTCTCGGCAGTTGGCGGCCACGCTGCTGCACACGGCACTGATGGTGCTGGCAGCCCTCGTGTTTGCCTACCCCTTGCTGTTCATGTTTGCCGCCGGCTTCAAGCCCGGCGATGCCATCTTCACCGAACTGGGCAGTCCTACGGCGCTGATCCCCGACGCCAGGTGGTCCTGGGACAACTACCGCGCCGTGTTCGACAAGGGCTCCATCGGCGCCTACCTGCTCAACTCGGGTCTCATCGCGCTGATCGGCGTGGTGGCCGGCATCTTCATCAACAGTGCGGCGGCGTTTGCGCTGGCCAAGCTGAAGTGGCGCGGGCAGGGCCTGGTGCTGAGCCTGGTCATCGCCTTGCTGATCGTGCCCTTCGAGGTGCTGGCGATCCCGCTGCTGCTGATCGTTGCCAAGCTGCCCTGGTTCGACTTTGGCACCGGGGCGCTGGTCACCGGCTGGCTCGATACCTTGCACGTGCAGGTCGTGCCCTTTCTGGCCAACGCCTTCTGCGTCTTCCTCTTCTATCAGTTCTTCAAGGATGTGCCCGACGAATTGGTGGAAGCCGGCCGCATGGACGGTGCCGGTGCGCTGACGATCTACTTCCGCATCGTGCTGCCGGTGTGCAAACCGGTGATCGTGACGGCGGCGATCATCCTGTTCCTGGGCATGTGGAACCAGTACCTGTGGCCGGTGATGACGGTGCACACGGCGGGTGCGCGGCCGGTGATGGTGGGTCTGCAACAGTACTTCGGCCGCACCACCCAGTGGGGCGAAATCATGGCCTATGCCAGCCTCATCACCCTGCCGGTATTGGTGTTCTTCCTGGCCTTCCAGAAGCACTTCATTCGCTCAGTCGTCGGTGCGGGGATCAAGGGATGAGTGGCGCCCGATTCACGGTGCTGTGCCTAGCGGTGGGGGTTTCGACCCTCGCCGCCCTGGCCAGCTGTAGCGGGGGCGGTGGCGGAGCCACGACAGCCCAGGCCGCCGCGGCGACTGCCGTGCTGCTGCATCTGCCACTCGTTGACGGTGCGGGCGCCAGCGCGGTGAATGCTGCACCCGGCGCGGCGTCAGCAGCCATCGTCAATGCGCAAATGGACGGCCGCTATGGCCTGGCCATGGGCCCCGTCTGGAAGACCGCCTGCGTGGCGGCGGCTTGCCTGCGCTTCGATGGCTACAGCACACGCATGGCGCTGCCCGCGCTGCCAGAGCAAGCGCTGGCCCGC
Organism: Betaproteobacteria bacterium; assembly: GCA_031379415.1. Classification (GTDB taxonomy): domain Bacteria; phylum Pseudomonadota; class Gammaproteobacteria; order Burkholderiales; family Burkholderiaceae_C; genus Rubrivivax. The sequence goes on from JANNFE010000156.1 coordinate 13,418, forward strand.
GGCTTCACCGTCAGCGCCTGGGTGGCGCCGTACGCCTTTGAATTCGGCGACAGCGTGGCCGAGCCGCGCTTGTCGGCACTGCTGTCGCAGTTCGACAGCACGGCCAGGCGCGGCCTGGTGTTCGGGCTCTACCGCCACGGCACCTGGGGCGTGACGCTGGGCCATGGCAGCGCCACCTTCGAGATCAAGGCCACCGAGGCGGCGCAGCGCGTGCATCGCAACGTGTGGAGCCACATCGCCTTCAGCCTGGAAGCGGCCACCGGCCGTTACACCTTCTACCGCAATGGTGAGGCGGTGGGCACCGGGCTGCTGGGAACGACCGGCGCGGTGGTGCTTCCTGCGAAGCTTATGTCTATCGGTCGCCATTCGGAACCCGACGGCGTGGCCGGGGTGTTCAAGTTCAACAGCTATGCGGGCCTGGCGAACCACCTGCGCCTGCAGACGGGTGCCCTGGATGCCAACGCGATCCGTGTCCAGGTGCAGAGTGATCTGGCCGCACGCGGCGGCCAGGCGCCCTTGCTTCAGTTCGACGACATCGACATCGGCCCGATCTACCTCACGTCGGACCGGCACCGCCCGGGCTTCCACGCCCAGCCCAACTTCGGCTGGATGAACGAACCCCACGCACCCTTCTTCTACAGGGGCCAGTACCACCTGAGTTTCCAGAAGAACCCCTTCGGCCCCTTCTGGCACCAGATCCACTGGGGCCACTGGGTCAGCGAGGACATGGTGCACTGGCGCGAGGTGGCGATGGCCCTGGCGCCCAGCGACGAAGGCCTGGTGACGAGCGACATCCGCCCCACCAGCCCGGCCTACGCCCATGCCGTGGCGCCGGACGGCATGTGGTCGGGCAGCGCCACGCTGGACGCGAGCGGCAGCCCGGTGCTGTTCTTCACCGCGGGCAACGACAGCAAGAGCCCGTCGCAGGCGGTGGGCATGGCCACCCCTGTGGACCTGAGCGACCCCGCCCTGCGCGATTGGAAGGTCCACCCCCGCACCGTCATGGAACAGGCGCCGGGCCAGGGCCTGCGCGGCCAGTTCAGAGACCCCTTCGTCTTCTTCGACAAGACGGTGAACAAGTACTTTGCGCTGATCGCCTCCGGCACCCCTCGCAGCGGTACCGCGCTGGTCTACGAGTCCACCAACCTCATCGATTGGGCCCCACGCGGCCCGCTGTACGACATCGACGGCCGCACCTACCCGCAGACTGGCACGGTGTGGGAACTGCCTGTGTTCCTGCCTGTGGGCAAAGACGCCCAGGGTGCGGACAAGTGGGCCCTGCTGATCAACGCCCATGGCGCGGGCAGCGTGCTGGACGTCTACTACTGGGTCGGCCGCTGGGACCCGGTGGCAGCGCGCTTCACCGCCGACCAGGAAGCGCCGCGGGTGTTCGACCTGGGCCAGGGCCACTACACCGGCCCCAGCGGCTTCATCGACCCCCAGACCGGCCGCGCCATCCTGTTCTCCATCGCCCAGGGTGAGCGCACCGCCCAGCAGGAGCACGACAGCGGCTGGGCCCACACCGCAGGCATCCCCCTGCAACTGAGACTGGGTGCCGGCGGCCGTCTGAACGTCCAGCCGATCGCCGAGGTCGCTCGGCTGCGCAACAAGACCCTGCTGTCGCTGGCCGGTCTGAGCCTGGCCGAGGCCAATGTGGCGCTCGCCAGCGTGCACGGCGACATGCTGGACATCGAGGTCGAATTCGAGACCACCGCCAGCGCGGGCGTGCGCGTACGCGCCCACCCGCAGGGTGTCGAGCAGACCGACCTGCGCGTGGACGCCAGCGCCGGTCAGTTTTTTGCTGACCGTACCCGCAGCACGGTGGACAGCGACGCTACCGGCCGCACGCGCCATGGCGGCGCCGTGCTGCTCGGCAGCGGCCCGCTGCGCCTGCGGGTGCTGGTCGATCGCTCGCTCATCGAAGCCTTCCTCAACGGTGAATACAGCCTCACCACGCGCAGCTATGCCACCTTGCCTGGCAGCGACGGTGTGGCCCTGCTGGGTGACGCGGCACTGCGCATCCGGCACTTGGTGGTGTACGCGATGAAGCACCTGGCCGGCCCCCAGGCTCTGGCCACGAAGTGACCCGGCCTGGCGCAACCCTGCAACGGAACCCCCATGCCCAACATCGTCTTCCGCCAGGCCGACAAACGCTATGACGAGAAGGTCGAGCGCTATGTCTTCCGGGGCCTGAATCTCGACATCCGCAAGGGCGAGTTCACCGTGCTGGTAGGCCCGTCGGGCTGTGGCAAGTCCACGCTGCTGCGCATGATCGCGGGCCTGGAAGCGGTCAGTGGCGGTGACCTGCTGTTCGACGGTGTGCGCGTCAATCACCTGCCGCCGGTGGCGCGTGGCGTGGCCATGGTGTTCCAGAACTACGCGCTGTACGCCCACATGACGGTCTACGACAACATCGGCTTCGGACTGAAGATCGCCAAGATTCCGAAGACGGTCAGGCACGTGATGATCCTGGATGCGGCGCGACAGTTGCAGCTGGAAGAACTGCTGGACCGCAAGCCCACGCAACTCTCGGGTGGCCAGCGGCAGCGCGTGGCCATCGGGCGCGCCATCGTGCGTGCGCCCAAGGCCTTCCTGTTCGACGAGCCGCTGTCCAACCTGGACGCCAACCTGCGCGCCCAGATGCGCACCGAGATTGCCCAGTTGCACCGCAAGGTGGGCATCACCACGGTCTACGTCACACACGATCAGGTGGAGGCCATGACGCTGGCCGACCGCATCGTCGTGCTGAGCCGCAAGGGCCTGGAGCAATTCGGAACCCCGGACGAACTGTTCGACACGCCGGCAAACCTGTTCGTGGCCGGTTTCATGGGCAGCCACCGCATGAACCTGGTGACGGTGGATGCGGCGCACGGGCCCCTGCTGCAACTGCTCACCGGGCAGACGCACACCGAGCTGGCTGCTGCCGGGGTCGGCACCATCGGCGCGCGCCCCGAGCACATCGATCTGATGCCAGGCGAGTCCACACGCGTGCAGATGGTCGAGCGCCTGGGTGCGGAATCGCTGGTGCACCTGCGCGTGCCCGGTGTGCCCGAGCCCGTGACGGTGCTGAGCACGGACCGCAGCCTCGCGTACGACGCACCGCGGACGCTGCACTTGGCGACCGAGCGGCTTCATCGTTTCGATGGTCAGGGTCAGCGGCTGCCGGCGTCGGCCTGAAAGCCCGCACCGCCCATCCATGCCAACCCAGATCCGCGGAGAGAACTTGAACCCGAACCCCTCCAGCGCCGCCATGCTGCCCGCCGTTTCGGAGACCGATGCCTGGCGCCCGCGCTACCACTACACGCCGCTGCGCAACTGGATGAACGATCCCAACGGGCTCGTTCATTTCGACGGCGAGTACCACCTCTACTACCAGTACAACCCGCTCGGTGACCAGTGGGGCCACATCAGCTGGGGCCACGCGGTGAGCCCGGACCTGGTGTCGTGGCAGGAAGTGCCCGTGGCCATCCCGGCCACTGACCGCGTGATGGCGTTTTCCGGCTCGGTGATCGTCGACCACCACAACAGCGGTGGCTTCGCGCGGGCCGGTTCGCGCACACCGGCCCTGGTGGCCTTCTTCACCGGCTTCGACCCGGTCACCAAGATCCAGTCGCAGCACCTGGCCTACAGCCTGGACCGCGGCCGCAGCTACACCGCCTACGCCGGCAACCCGGTCATCGACATCGGCTCCACCGAGTTCCGCGACCCCAAGGTGTTCTGGCACGAACCGACCCAGCGCTGGGTGATGCTGGTGGTGGCGGCGCTCTTGCAGGAGATGTGGATCTACACCTCGGCCGACCTAAAGGCCTGGAGCAAGGTGTCCACCTTCGGGCCAGCCGGCTCGGCGGCCAACAACATCTGGGAAGTGCCCGAACTGGTCGAGCTGCCGGTGCATGCCGGCGCTGACCATGGCAGCGAGCCACCGCGCAAGCGCTGGGTGCTGGTGATCTCGGTCAACCACGGCGCCCTGTGGGGCGGCAGCGGTGTGCAGTATTTCGTGGGTGACTTCGACGGCACACGCTTCATGGCCGACGCCAACGAAGCGGGCCATGTCTTCGACCCCTTGGCGCCGCCACCCGGCGAGCTGATCGCCGACTTCGAGGGCCGACAACTCCCCGCCGGCTGGCGCATCGACGGCACGGCCTTCGGCCACGGACCCGTGGCCGGTGCGCTGGAAGGGCAGTTCCATGTCAGCGGGCATCTGGGCCGCGGCCTGATGAACTCGTTTCACGGCGGCGATGCCGCCATCGGCACGCTGAGCTCGCCCGAGTTCACGTTGACCCGACCGTTCATCAGCTTCCTGATCGGCGGCGGCAGCACCTACCTCACGCGGCTGGAACTGCGGGTGGGCGACCAGGTGGTGCACCACGCCAGCGGCGACGACAGCGAGGTGCTGCGCTGGAAGTCCTGGGACGTTGCTGCGCTGCTCGGCCAGCGGGCCGTGCTGCGTGCGGTGGACGAAGCGACGGGCAGCGGGGGGCACCTGATGCTGGACCACATCGTGATGGGCGATACACCGGTGCTGCAGCCCGACATGGCCGACATCACCTGCTGGGCCGATCACGGGCGCGACTTCTACGCCCCCATCACCTTCGCCAACATGCCCGATGGCCGGGTCATCTGGCTCGGCTGGATGTCCAATTGGGGCTATGCCCGCGTGCTGCCCACGCAGCCCTGGCGCGGCCAGCAATCGGGCGTGCGCCAGCTGGACCTGGTGCCCACCGCGCGCGGCCTGCGCCTGCGCCAGCGCATGGCGGGCGAAGTGCGTGCGCTGGTCGAAACAACGCCCTTGGTGACCTTGCGGGACATGCGTGCGGCCGATGTCCAGGCGGCGCTGAGAGTCGCAGCACCGCCAGCTCGGCAGTTGCTGGCCCAACTGCGCTTCGTGGTGGCCGATGTGCACGAACCGCTGGGGCTGGAGCTGTTCAAGGGGCCTGCCAGCGCCGTCCGCGTCGGTTATGACCCCGTCCGCCGCAGCTTCTTCATCGACCGCACCACCCGCAGCCCCGAGTTTCCCGGCCAGTCCGAGCGCCACGATGGCGCGCGTGTGCTCGACATGCCGGAGATCGCGCTGGAGATCTGGGCCGACGGCAGCATGCTGGAAGTCTTCGCCGACGGCGGCACAGTGGTTCTCAGCGATCTGGTTTACGCAGACCCCATGGCCACCCGCGTGGCGCTCTTCCATGGGGCGGATAACCCGCTCTTGCTGGCCGTGGATCTGCACCGGGTGCGCCCGACGATGTTCACGCCCGTCCCATGAACCCCAGCCATGCAAGCAGGGAGGCGCCATGTTCCTGATCTGCGGTGAAGCCCTGATGGATGTCTTTGCCGTGGGTGATACGCCCGGCGGCGTGAGCCTGGACGCGCGCATCGGCGGCTCGCCGCTGAACGTGGCCATCGGCCTGGCGAGGTTGGCGCAGAGGGTCGAGTTTCTGGGCGCGCTGTCGCACAGCTTCCTCGGTGAGCGTCAGCGCCGGGCGCTGGCCGCCGAAGGCGTGGGTCTGTCCTTTGCCGTGACCGTGGACGCGCCAACCACGCTCAGTCTGGTCGGCCTGGACGCCAGTGGCTCGGCGTCGTACGCGTTCTATGGCCAGGGCTGCGCCGACCGCCTGCTGCGGGCGGAACACCTGCCGGTGCTGGGCGCTGACATCCAGGCGCTGCACTTCGGCTCGTACTCGATGGTGGTCGAACCGGTTGCATCGACGCACAGGCGCCTGGTCGAGGGTGCGTGCAAGACGCGCGTCATTTCATACGATCCGAACCTCAGGTTGAACGTCGAACCGGATCTGGCCCGCTGGACCGAAACGGTGGACTGGACGGCCCAGCGCGCGCACCTGCTCAAGGTGAGCTCGGAGGACCTGGATCTGCTGCGCCCGGGCGAAGGCCATCGGGAGGTGGTTGCAGAGTGGTTGGCGCGCGGGGTATCGCTGATCGTCGTCACCCATGGCGGGAACGGTGCGGTGGCTTACACGGCAAGCGCTTCGGTCGCGGTGCAGGCGGCCCGGGTGCAGGTGGTCGACACCGTCGGCGCGGGGGATACCTTCCAGGCGGCCATGCTCACGTGGCTTGCGGAGCACGGCCTGCTGTCGCCGGATGGGCTGCGCCGCATGAGCACCGCACAGCTCACGGCCCTGCTTGAATTCGCCGCCAGGGCGGCGGCCATCACCTGCACCCGGCGGGGTGCCGACATGCCGCGCCGCGCCGAGCTGCCGTGAAGCCGAAGCCGAGTCTCGCGTTTTCCGAACCGGGGACCGGGCCGTCAGGTGCGAGCACGGGCTTCTGCGCTGCCGGGCAGCCGCGGCTGCTGCCAGCGGCTGAGCCACAACGCTGGCGTGGCCGACCCGTCACTGTCCGGTGAAGGCGCGGTTCTGCGGCTCCAAAGGTTCTGCCCGCCAAAGGGTCGCCCGTGCAGCGGCTGCATGCGGCCTGAGACGGACTGCAGCGGACAGCGCTCGGGGTGTCGCGCTCAACCTGCCCCTGCGTGAGGGCTGGCGCGAAGTGCCTGCGAAATGCCTGCGAAATGTCTGCGAGGTGGCTTTGAGCGATTCCGCGCCGGCCCGCACACGGCCATGGGCTTCTGAGCCGCCCGCATGCGCGGCTGAAAGTCCGCCCTGCCACCTGGCGATGCAGGCCGCGTCAGTGATCATGTTGCGCCCCATGAGGGCATTCAACGGCACATCAACCGATGCCCGTCGCGGTGTCCGACCACACCAACCCGGCCGCCAAGGGGGCGGCCATCGCGGCCGCAGGCAAGGCGGCATGTTCCCGTTCCATGAGGCCGCGGCCTATCGAGCAGACGGTGGAGCAAGCGCACTGCCGCCGTGGCCGTTCGAGCGAGGCGCGTGAACCAAGGCGATGCTGAACCAGACCGCGACGCTGAAATACAAGGTCATCCAGGTGACCTCGGATTTCCAGTCATCCCAGTGGTGCGACACCACCCAGCGCAACGACGCGTCGGCCAGGCCCTGCGCCAGGCTGAGGTAGGGGCGGCCCTGGGCTTCGTCGGCGAGCCAGCGTGCCCAGTACATCGGCACGTCGACGCCGAACATGTAGACCACGTAGACCAGGCCTGCCGTACACCACAGCGCCAGCAGCGGCCGCAGCCGCGATTCGATGCGTGACCACAGCAGCACCAGGCTGGTGACCATCAAGGCCGCGCACGAGCCCCACAAGGACTCTTCGATGATGTGGCCGAGGTTGGAGGTGGTCAGCACCGAGTACCACGAGAACAGCTCGGCGACCACGATCAACGGCAGCACGGCACGCGACACCGCCAGTGCCGGTGCGCTGCCGGTTACGCGGGACAGTTCGCGCAGCAGCAGCGCCCATTGCGCCGCGAAACACAGCTCGGCCACCGTGGCGACGCTGCGCCCGACGATCACGCTCGACCAGAAACTGTCGACCAGCACCAGGCGCTGCACATCGTAGACCGGCAGTAGTGAGCGCCAGCCGCAGCCCAGCACATAACCGGCCGACAGCCACAGTTGCCAGCGCCGCCCGAGCCAGTCATCCGGCGGCCAGAGGTCCCGTACACGCCACAGCCACCAGGCGGCCAAGCCCCAGGCCAGCACGTTCAGCGCGGCCAGGGCGCGCAGCAAGGTCCACCAGTCCTGCGTGCTGGCTGACAGCGCCGACATGGTGGACAAGGGCTCAGTGGCCCTGCTTCGGGCGGCCGATCTTCACGGGCTCGAGCCTGCCGAGCACCGCCACCAGCGCGGGCGTGTCCAGAGCCGCCAGCGCATGCAGCCCGGCGCGCAGCAATTCGCTCTTCTTGGTTTCGCGCTGCGCAGCCAGCGCGCGCGCCTTGAGCGTGGCAATCAGCGAGAAATCGGACTCGGGCATCGTGAAGCTGTCGCGCACCGGCTTGTGGCGTACCTTGGGCGCCTTGGCAGGCTTCACTGGCTTCACTGGCTTCACGGGCTTCACGGGCTTGACCGGCTTTGCCGCCACGACTTTCTTGACAACAGCGGCCTTGGCCGACTTCGCCGCGGTTGCCGCTGCAGACTTGGCAGGAACCGAGGCTCTTGCACGCGGCGCGGCGGTGGACTTGGCAGGGGGGGTCTTTCGGGTAGGCATGGCTGGATTGGAAGTCAACGATATAAACAGTTTATACGATTTCTAGAGCGATGGCGGTATCTCATCACGCTGTCATCAAGTCGTGATGTGGGAATGAGTCCTGGGTCCACCAAGGCGATCACGAAGCGCGAGCGCGCCAAGCAAGGCCAGAGAGAGGCCGCGTCGGGTGCGCCGAACGCGAGCCTGACGCCGCGTACCGCAGGCGGAATGCGGCAGGGCGCCTGGAATCTGCCGTGCGCCGTTCGGGCACCCGCGCCTGTGGGGGATGTCTTCGTGCTGTCAAACGGCGCCCCGACACTGGTCTTGCAAATTCATCCACCCCGAGGACCAGCGCATGGGCCATCCCCTTCAGATCAAGCCGCGCCCTGCCGCCAGCACGCGCCGTAACTTCTTCAAGGCCGCAGGTACCGCCGTGGTCGTGCCGGCCATGGCCGCCATTCCCGCGCTCGCACGCGTCCAGCAGGCTGCAGGCGGCCTGTTCCAGCATGGCGTGGCCAGCGGCGACCCGCTGGCCGACCGCGTGATCCTGTGGACCCGCGTCACACCGCCCGCGCCGGTGAGCGTGGTCGTGGTCAGCTATGTCGTCGCCACCGACCCCTTGTTCAACCAGGTCGTGCAACGCGGCAGCACCAAGACCAACCCGGCGCGCGACTACACGGTCAAGGTCGATCCGGCCGGACTGCAGCCCGGAACGACCTACTACTACCGCTTCCTGGTCGATGGCGAGGCCTCACCCGTCGGCCGCACGCGCACCCTGCCCGCGGGCGCGACATCGCGTCTGCGTCTGGCCGTGGCCAGCTGCTCCAACCACGCCTATGGCCTGTTCAACGCCTACCGCCGCATCGCCGAGCGCAGCGACCTGGACCTCGTGCTGCACCTGGGCGACTACCTCTACGAGTACGGACCCAACCAGTACGGCAGCCTGCGCACACCCGAGCCGCCGAATGAGATGGTGACGCTGAGCGACTACCGTCTGCGCCACGCCCAGTACAAGCGCGACGCCGACCTGCAGGAACTGCACCGCCAGCACCCGGTGGTGGCGATCTGGGACGACCACGAGATCACCAACGACGCCTGGACCGGCGGGGCCGAGAACCACACCGAGGGCAGCGAAGGCACCTGGCCGCAGCGCGTGCAGACCGGCCTGCAGGCCTACTACGAGTGGATGCCCGTGCGCATCCCCGACGCCACGCGGCCGCGCCAGAACCAGCGCGCCTTCCGGCTGGGCGACCTGGTGGAGCTGCTGATGCTGGAAGAGCGCCTGGGCGCGCGTTCGCAGCAATTGCCGGCGACCATTCCGATCCCTGGGCTGGGCACCGGCTTCGTGCAGAGCGGCGAGTTCGCCAACCCTGCGCGCACACTGCTCGGCGCCGATCAGGAACAGTGGCTGGCGTCGCGCCTGCGCGCTTCCACCGCGCGCTGGAAGCTGCTGGGGCAGGGCGTGATGTTCGCCCAGCTCAAGCTGCAGGCCGCACCGCTGGCGGCCGGCGGCGGCGTCTTCGTCAACAGCGACCAGTGGGACGGCTACCAGCCGGCGCGCGACCGCCTCTATGCGGTGCTGAAGGGTGGCGGCGTGCAGGCGCCGGTGAACAACGTGGTCATCCTCACCGGCGACATCCACAGTTCCTGGGCTGCCGATCTGAGCCAGGATCCCAACAACCCGAACACCGTCACCGGCGGCTACAACGCAGCCACCGGCGAAGGTTCGCGCGCGGTCGAGTTCGTCGGCACCTCCATCACCTCGCCCGGCCTGAACGACCCCGGCGGCAGCACCGCCGCCTTCCTGCGCAGCGTCAACCCGCACTTCAAGTTCATCGACCTCAACCAGCGCGGCTACCTGCTGCTGGACGTGACGCCGCAGCGTCTGGTGGGCGAGTTCTGGTTCATCGACACCGTGGCCAGTGCCAGCAACGTGCAGACCTTTGGCGCCGCCTTCGAGGTGGTGCATGGCAGCAACCGCCTGCAGCCCTCGGCGCAGACCACGCCGCTGGCCAACCCGCCCGCCCTGGCGCCCTGAGAGCCCAACACTTCAAGGATGCAGACCATGTTCCGACACCACACCCTTGCGTTTGCCGCGGCCCTGATGAGCGCGGGTGCAGCGCAGGCCGCCGACTTCGTCTTCAGCGGTAACGCCAGCTTCCACAACGACGTGGTGCAGATCGACTTCACGCTCGACAGCGCCGCCATCGATTTGAGGATCTGGACCGACTCCTGGCAGTCAGGCTTGAACTTCGACCCCACGGCCGCGCTCTGGCGCAGCACCGACGGCGACTTCAGCCTGCTGCAGGCGGTGGATGACGACGACACGGTCGGTCCGGGCCAGGGCTACTACGACGCCGGCTTTCACCTCGGCAGCCTGGCTGCCGGGCAATACCGCGTGACGCTGGCGGCGGCCATCAACGCGCCGCTGGGCACGCTGCTGTCACAGGGTTTCGCCTACGACAGCGAAACGCCGATCCCCATCGCGCTGTGGAACCAGCCCAGCTACGACCCCAATGCCAACGACCAGAAGGGCACCTTCTGGCGCCTGCACCTGTCGCCGGTCGACGCCGCGAGCGTGGTACCCGAGCCGACGAGCTGGATGTTGATGCTGGGTGGCATCGCGGCGCTGGCGCTGCGACGCCAGCCACGCCGCTGAGCATCGCCGCTGACCATCGCCCCACACGGCCCTGCTCGGGCGCCTGAGGAGGATCTGCATGCAAACCCGTTCCCAGCTGCGCCGCGCCGTCGGCGCAGCAGCCTTCGCCTGCTTCGGATTGAGCGGTGCTGCACAGGCGCAGACCTTCAGCTACCTGGGCCAGCAGATCGTGCCCAGCGGCACGCTGTTCTCGGGCACCACGGTGGGTGGCCTGTCGGGCATCGACTTCGTGCCCGGCACTGGCCGCTATGTCGCCATCAGCGACGACCGCAGCGCCATCAACCCGGCGCGTCATTACGGCCTGTCGCTGGACCTGACGCAGTTCACCCGCTCCGCGACGCCAGGCCAGGCGGGCGTGCAGTTCGACAGCGTGACGACCATCCTGCGCCCCGACGGCAGCGCCTTTGCGGCCAACACGCTGGACCCGGAGGCCTTGCGCCGCAACCCCGTGACCGGCAATCTGCTCTGGACCAACGAGGGCCAGCGCACGGCCGGCGGGCTCCAGAGCCCCACGGTGCGCGAGATGACGCCGGCCGGAGCCCACGTGCGCGACTTCAGCGTGCCCGACCGCTATCTGCCCCTGGGCAGCGCGGCGGGCACGGCGCCAGGCGATCGCGGCATCTTCAACAACCTGGCCTTCGAGAGCCTGACGGTCTCCACCGACGGCCGCACGCTCTACACCGCGACGGAAAACGCGCTGGTGCAGGACGGGCCGACGGCGACCGTGGCCAACGGTTCGCCGTCACGCCTGCTCGCCTTCGACCTGAGCACGGGGCAGGCCGGCGCCGAGTATGTGTACCCGGTGACCCCGGTCGTGCTGCCGCCCAATCCGCTGGGGCAGTTCGCGACCAATGGCCTGGTCGAGTTGCTGGCCACCGGTGACCGCCAGTTCTTCGCGCTGGAACGCAGCTTCGCCATCGGTGCTGCTTCGCCGGGTGTCGGACCGAACGGTCTGCCCACCGGCTACACGGTGCGCCTGTACGCGGTGGACGCGCGTGGCGCCACGGATGTGTCGTCGCTGGACAGCCTGGCCGGCGCCGCGGTGACACCGGTGACGAAGACGCTGCTGCTCGACCTGTCGGACCTGCGCCACGACGATGGTTCTGCCCTTGCGCTCGACAACATCGAGGGCATGACGCTGGGGCCGGTGGTGGACGGCAAGGCGACGCTGATCCTGGTCTCTGACAACAACTTCGGCGCTGGCCAGTTCACGCAGTTCGTCGCGCTGTCGATCACGCCGGTGCCCGAACCCGCGCCCGCCGCGCTGCTGACCGCGGGGCTGGCGGTGCTGCTGGTGCTGGCTCGCCGCCGGGCCTGAGCAGGGGCGGGCTGCTGCTGCGGTGTCGCCTTGCGCTGGTGGATGTGCGCTGGTGGATGTGCGCTGATGGACGTGCCGCGATGCGTTCCCGCCTGAACGCCTGGTGGGCAACGGCCGCCCTGGCATCGGGCCCGGTGGCCGCGGCTGACCAGACGGTGACCCTGCAGGCCTTGCAGGACACCAGCATCTACGTCGGCACGCCCGGCGCCGAGGCCCGCGCTGACGGCTCGGGTGACTACCTCTGGTTGTCGGTCACTGCAGAAGGCCTGAACCGGCGCATGCTGATCAAGTTCGATCTCGGTGCCGTGCCCGCGGGCGCGCTGGTGCGCCAGGTCAGCCTGACCCTGTACGAGTCGCGCGCCCGCGATGAACACGATGTGGCGCTGCATCGGCTGTTGGCGTCATGGGGCGAAGGCGCGTCCAACGGCGGCGGCCAAGGCACCGGCGCCGATGCCCAGCCGGGCGATGCCACCTGGGTCAGCCGCTTTCACCCCGGCGCTCCCTGGCAGACACCCGGGGGCGACTTCGACCCGGTGCCCAGTGCCGTGCAGCGGATCGGCCTGCCCAACACCACCTACACCTGGAGCGGCGAGCTTCCGGTGGGTGGCGGCGCGCCGCCGCGCATCGTCAGCGACGTGCAGGGCTGGCTGCAGAACCCGGCCAGCAACCACGGCTGGATATTCATCGGCGCCGAGTCGGGGCTGCAGAACGCCAAGCGCTTCGAGAGCAGGAACAACGCCGTGACGAGCCTGCGGCCGAAGTTGACGCTCGTCTACACGCCCGCGGCACCCGGGGGCGGCGAAGCCGATGTGCCGCTGCCACCCTGGGCGCTGCTGCTGCTGGGCGCTGCACTGTGGCGCTTGAGCATGCGCCGATCGGCCCACCCGTAGGGCTATGCAGCGGGACCGTCGTTTCATCGTCGGCGCCGATAGTTGAGACCAGCGCCGGACACCCCTGGGGGCAGGGCAAGCGGCGATACCACCAGCCAGGAGTGAGACCAATGAAGGGTGCTTCCCATCCCACCAACGACGTGTCGCTGAACCCGTCGTCCAACCCGTCCATCCGCCAGGTCATCGACGAAGTCGATGCATCGCGGCGCCAGTTCGTGAAGAGCGGTGTCGGCGCGGCCGCACTGGCCTCGGCCGGCGGTCTGACGCTCGGCGGCCTCGTCGGAACGGTGCAGGCAGCGCCGGTGCCGCCCGCACTGGGCTTCCCCGGCATCGGCTTCGACAGCATCGCGGCCAGCCGCGACATCGACCCGGGCACCGGCTTCCGGGTCGTCGACGAGGTGCGCGTGCCCGCGGGCTACACGGCGCAGGTGTTCGTGGCCTGGGGCGACCCCATCATGCCCGGCGGCAGCCCGTTCACCGGCACGGCCAGCGAAACCGCGGCCCAGCAGGCGCGGCAGTTCGGTGCCCACAACGACGGCATGCACTTCTTCCCCATCGCCGGTGCCAACGGCCAGCCGTCGAGCGAGCGCGGCCTGCTGTGCGTGAACAACGAGTACACGCACGAAGAGATCCTGTTCCCTGACGGCCAGGTCGGCGCCGGCTACACCATCGCCAAGACGCGCAAGTCGCAGGCGGCCCACGGTGTCTCCATCGTCGAAGCGCGGCGTCGCGGCGGCCAGTGGATGGTGATGAAGTCGTCGCCGCTGGGGCGTCGCATCACGGCCAATACCTTCATGCGTGTCTCCGGCCCTGCGGCGGGCCATGCGCTGATGCAGACCAAGGAGTTCCTCGTCACCGACGCAGCCACCACACCCACCGGCAACACCACCAACGGCACGGTGTGCTACGGCACGGTGAACAACTGCGCCCACGGCATCACGCCCTGGGGCACCTACCTCACCTGCGAGGAAAACTGGAACGGCAACTTCGGCGGCACCGGCGTCGTGGACACCGGCACCACCACCGAGATCGGCAAGCTCAACCGTCGTTATGGCGTCAGCGCAGCCGGCTTCGGCTACCGCTGGCACACCACCGACCCGCGCTGGGACGTAACCACCAACCCCAACGAGCCCAACTTGTTCGGCTGGGTGGTGGAGATCGACCCGTACAACCCGAACGCCATTCCCGTCAAGCGCACCGCGCTCGGCCGTTTCAAGCACGAGAGCGCGCAGTACGTGGTGGACAAGGACGGCCGCGTCGCCTTCTACATGGGTGACGACGAGCGCAACGAGTACATCTACAAGTTCGTCTGCACGCGCAGCCTGACGCGCGACAACCGCGGCGGCAACCGCGACATGCTGGACGACGGCGTCCTCTACGTGGCGCGCTTCGACGCCAACCTTGGCGGCACCTGGCTGCCGCTGCTGCCGGGCACCATTGGCCTGGGTGGCGTGGCGCTGCGCGACAACCCCAACTTCAGCGGCGCCAACGACGCCGAGGTGCTGGCCAAGATCCTCATCAAGACGCGCATGGCCGCCGACGCCGTGGGTGCGACGCAGATGGACCGCCCGGAGTGGACCGGTGCGCGGCCGCGCCTCGGCGGCTTCGACGAGGTCGAGGTCTACTGCACGCTGACCAACAACAACCGCCGCGGCACGACGCCGGTGTCGTCGAATGCGGCCGACGGCTCGACCGCTGCCGGCGCCGCCCGTCCGCCCGTGGACACCGCCAACCCGCGCGAAGACAACGTGCACGGCCACATCATCCGCTGGCGCGAAACCGGCAAGAGCGTGGCCGCCACCAGCTTCACCTGGGACCTCTTCGTGCAGGCCGGCGACACCCTGACCACCAAGGCGCCCCGGCCCACCAACAACTACCAGGGCAACATCGTCGACAACCCCAACGGCAGCGCCGACTACGGTGCACCGGATGGCCTGTGGTTCGACTACTTCGGCCGCCTGTGGGTGCAGACCGACCAGATCGGCGACGGCTCGGGCGACTTCGTCAACCTCGGCGCCAACGTCATGGTCTGCGCCGACCCGAACACCGGCGAGACGCGGCGCTTCCTGACATCGCCCAACAAGTGCGAAGTGACGGGCGTGACGATGACACCCGACGGCAAGACCATGTTCGTCGGCATCCAGCACCCGGGCGAAGACTCGACGGCCGCCAGCCCGACCCAGTTCTCGAACTGGCCGCAGGGCCAGTTCGCGGTGGAGTCCGACGGCGTCACCGCGCTGCCGCCCGGCCGGCCGCGCTCGTCGGTTCTGGTGATCACCAAGAACGACGGCGGCGTCATCGGCAGCTGACTCCACACCGGCATCACAAGGAACGCACATGAACATCCATCACATCCAGCGCGCCACGGTGGCGCTGATCGCCGCCGCGGCGGCGGCCTCGGCCTCGGCGGAGCAGATCGTCGCCGACACCAACACCATCGCCAACCCGACGGCCGTGGTGACCTTCAATCTGTTCGACGGCCTCGTCACCACCGGCCCGGTGGACGTGGGTCCGGTGCCCGGCCAGATCATCTTCTCGTCGGTGCCCTTCGCCACCGTGGGCGCCTTCGCACAGGACCTCAACGAGAACGGCCTCTGGGGCGCGCGCGGCACGCCCGACAGCGGCCTCGTGAGCACGCCCACGGGCGACGGCAACTTCCTGTCCAGCGCCTTCGTCGGCGGCCGTGGCGAGGTGGGTTTCAGCTTCGCCACGCCGGTGTCTTCGGTGGGCGCGTTCTTCAACCAGTTTCAGGAAGAAGGCGTCGCCAACTCGATGCTGCTCATCGCCTACGACGGCGCGGGCAACATCCTGGAATCTTTCGGCTACTCGGTGAACACCGCCTTCGACAGCTACAACGAAGGCAAGTTTCTGGGCTTCTCGCGCGCCACGGCCGACATCTACGGCTTCGGCATCGCCGACGGCACCTTCGTGTTGGACAACCTGACGGTGGCCGTGGTGCCTGAGCCCGGCACCACGGCGTTGATGTTCGCCGGCCTCGGGCTGGTGGGTTGGCTGGCAAGGCGGACCGCGGCACGCTGAGCGGCAGCGGCGGCTGCGTACAGCGCGGCGCCGAAGCAAGACCATGCTGAGCCCGAGCCCCCGCATCACCTTCCGGGGCGTGCTCACGCTGCTGGCGCTGGCAGGGCTGTACGTCGCTCTCCAGGGCGCCTGGCAGCTGGCGCGCGACACGCCGCTGGAGCGTTTGCTCATCCATGAGTTCACCGTCGGCAGCGCGGTGACCTTCATCAACGGCCTGACACCGGAAGTGCAGGCCCGGGGCGTCGAGTCCACCATCCGTGCCGAAGGCGGCAGCATCAACATCCGCAACGGCTGCGAGGGCACGGAGATCTGGTTCCTGCTGGTCGCCGCCATGGCCGGCGCCAGCGCCGGCTGGCGTGCCAAGCTGCTGGGCATGCTGGCCGGCGCGGTGCTCGTCTTCGCACTCAACCAGGCGCGGGTGCTCGGCCTCTTCTACGGCCTTCGGTACGACCGCGGGCTGTTCGACACCTTGCACACCTTGCTGGCGCCGCTGTTCATGGTGGCGGGTGCGCTGCTGTTCTACCTGGCGTGGGCGGAGTGGAGCGGCAGACGGTCCCGGGCGGCCATGCCCGCACGATGAAAGAAGCGCCAGGCCACAGGCTGCGGGGCCTGGCCTTGCGCCTCAGCATCTGGGCGGCCGTGCTGGCCGGCTTGCTCGTCGCCCTGGGCCCGGCCGTCGAAGAGGCCGTGTTGCCTTGTCTGCGCACCGCGCTGAGCATCGTCGACCCCGACCACCGCATCGAGCACCTGAGCCTGCTCGCCACGCAGACCGGGCGCGTGGTCCAGCTGACAGTGACGCGCCAGCGTTACGTCTTCGTGGGCGACCGCGCGCTGGAGCCGAATGCAGCGGCCACCGCCATGGCCTCGACCCTGAGCGGCGGTGTGCGGCTGACGCTGGTGCTCGTGCTGGCGAGCGCCTTTGCGCACCAGACCTCGGGCTGGCCGGCGCGCGGCGTTCAAGTGCTGCTGGCCGCCATGGCCGCCTTGCTGAGCCTGGCGCTGGATGTGCCGCTGCTGCTGGCTTCGGAGATCCACCATCTCTACCTGCGCGCCCACGACCCGCTGGGCTGGTCGCCACTGCGGGCGTGGTCGAACTTCATGCTCGATGGCGGCCGCCATGTCGTGCCGCTGGTCCTGGGTGCTCTGGCCGGGCGGGCTGGCCAGCGCTGCGCCGAACAGCCCCTGGCGCTGAAGGGACCAATGAGCCATTAGGACCATGTCTGCCCGTCGTCCGGACACCTGCACTTCATGCACGGGTCACACGTGCACCCTAAGCTGAAAAGAGCCCATAGCCCCCGGACGTGCGCCTTGTTGTCTTGCAGATGTCATCGTTCGCGTCGCGCCGCCGGCTTCACCCTGCTCGAACTGCTGGTGGTCATGGTCATCATCGGCCTGCTGGCCGGCTACGTCGGCCCCAAGCTGTTCGGCCAGATCGGCAAGTCTGAAGTCAAGGCGGCCAAGGCCCAGGTCGACGCGTTGCACAAGGCGCTCGACCAGTACCGCATCGACATCGGCCGCTACCCCAGCACCGAGCAAGGCCTGGCGGCGCTGGTGATGAAGCCGGCCGACGAGCCGCGCTGGGCCGGCCCCTACCTGGCCAAGGCCGTGCCCGCAGACCCCTGGGGCCGCGCCTACGAGTACCGCGCGCCCGGGCAGCATGGCGAGTTCGACCTGCTCTCCTACGGCCGCGACGGCCGCTCGGGTGGCGATGGCGAGAACGCCGACGTGGTCAGCTGGTGAACCCGAGCGGCCATGCCTGAGTACATCGTCAGCGTCCACGAACCCGCACGGGGTGTGCGTGATGTGCGGGTGCAGGCCGAACATGCCGGCCGCGTGGCCGAGGTGCTGGGCATCGAGCCGCGCCGCCTGATGTCGGTGCGGCCTGTCGCGCCGGTGGCGGCAGGGCGCCGCGGCCGCTTGAACCTGCGCCTCTTCGCACAGGAACTGTCGGTGCTGCTGCAGGCCGGCGTGCCGCTGCTCGAAGCGCTGGCCACGCTGCGCGAGAAGGACGCCGGCGCCCCAGTGCTGGACGGCGTGCTCGCGGGCCTGCGCGACGGCTTGCCCTTGTCGACGGCGCTGGCGCGCGCGCCGGCCGAGTTCGACGAGCTCTTCGTGGCCATCGTGGCGGCCAGCGAGCGCAGCGGGCACCTGCCGGCGACCCTGCGTGACCATGCCGCCTACCTGACGTGGAGCGACGCCCTGCGCGCGCGCCTGGTGGCCGCCAGCGTGTATCCGCTGATGCTGCTGGGCGCTGGCGGTGCCGTGGTGATGTTCCTGCTGCTCTACGTGCTGCCGCGCTTTGCCGGTGTCTTCGACGGCATCGGGCGTGAGCTGCCCGCGGCATCGCGGGCGCTGATGAGCCTGGGCGTGGCGGCCCACGCGCACCCCGTGACGGCGTTGCTGCTGACCCTGGCGCTGCCGGTGGCTGGTCTGCTGGTCTGGCGGGATCCTGCGGCGCGCGCTCTGGCAGGCCGGCTGCTGTGGCGCAGCAGTTTCATCGGCCCGCGGCTGCGCGTGCTGGCGCTGGCGCGCCTGTACCGCTGCCTGGCGCTGCTGCTGGCGGCCGGCGTGCCGGTGCTGACGGCGCTGCGGCTGGCCGAAGGCGTGCTGCCGGCGCTGCTGCGGCCGGCGCTGCGCGCCGCGGCGGCCGAAGTGAGTGGCGGCCTGCGCCTGTCGCAGAGCCTGCTGGCGCAAGGCCTGGCCACGCCCGTGGCGCTGCGCATGCTGCGCGTGGGCGAGAGCAGCGGCGAAGTGGCCGCCATGTTCGAACGCGCCGCGGCCTTTCACGACGAAGAGATCGCGCGCCTGTCCGACCTCATCACGCGCACCGTCAACCCGGTGCTGATGCTGGTGATGGGGGTGGTCATCGGCGGCATCGTCGTGCTGATGTACCTGCCGATTTTCACGCTGATGGAGACGGTGCAGTGAACGCCATGAGCGACATGACCGGCATGCTGGTGCCCGACTTCGGCGTCTGGAGCCACGCCGGCGCGGTGCGCCACGCCGTGGTGCCGGCACGCGACGAGGCCGGCCGCCTGTGGCTGCTGGCCGACCGCGAGGCCGACCCGCTGCTGCTGCAGGTGGTGGAGGCGCAGGCCGGGCGCCGCGTGCGCTGGCGCCGCTGCGATGCCGCGGCGATACAAGCCTGGCTGGCCGAAGGCGAACGCGAATTCCGCGCGCTCGACGCCGTGGCCGCTGGCGCGGCAATGGTGGCCGCCGAAGCGGGAACCCAGGAGCTGACACTGGCGCGCATGGCCGCCGAACTCAGCCCGGCCGTGCGCCTGCTGGACGCCGTGCTCTACGACGCGCTGAAGGACGGCGCCAGCGACATCCACCTCGAGAACCAACCGCACGGCGCCGACATCAGGCTGCGCATCGACGGCGTGCTGCTGCCGGTGCAGCGGGTGGACGGCATGGCGCTGGCCGAGCAGATCGTGTCGCGCCTGAAGGTCATGGCCGAGCTCGACATCGGCGAGCGCCGGCTGCCGCAGGACGGGCGTTTCCAACTCCGCGTGTCGGGCCGCGACATCGACTTCCGGCTCTCGGTGATGCCCAGCGCCTTTGGCGAAGACGCCGTGGTGCGCGTGCTCGACCGCGCCCACATCGCGCAGGGCAGCGGCCAGCTCAGCCTGCAGGCGCTGGGCTTCGAGCCTTCGATGCGCGCAGCCATCCTGGCGCTGGCGCGGCGCCCGCACGGCATGCTGCTGGTTACCGGCCCCACCGGCAGCGGCAAGACGACCACGCTCTACGCAGCGATCACCGAAACGCACAGCGGGCGCGAGAAGACCATCACCATCGAAGACCCGGTGGAGTACCAGCTGCCGGGCGTGGTGCAGATCCCCGTCAACGACAAGAAGGGCCTGAGCTTCGCGCGCGGCCTGCGCAGCATCCTGCGCCACGACCCCGACCGCGTGATGGTGGGCGAGATCCGCGACGCCGAGACGGCACAGATCGCCGTGCAGGCCGCGCTCACCGGCCATCTGGTGTTCAGCACCGTGCACGCCAACAGCGCCTTCGACGTCATCGGCCGCTTCATGCACATGGGCCTGGACCTCTACAACGTGGTGTCGGCGCTGGAAGCCGTGCTCGCGCAGCGCCTGCTGCGCCAGGTCTGCACCGACTGCCATGGCCGCGGCTGCCCGGCCTGCCGCGGCACCGGCTACCGCGGCCGCCGCGCGGTGGCCGAATTGCTGCTGCTGGACGACGAACTGCGCGACCTCATCGCCGGCCGCGCGCCGATGGCGCAGATCAAGCAGCGCGCGCGCCAGCGCGGCATGGTGCCGCTGCGCGTTGCCGCGCAGCAGGCGGTGGCCGACGGCTGGACGACGAGCGAGGAGCTGGACCGTGTCACCGTCGACGCCTGAGCTGGCCGTGGCGCCGCGCCGCGGCGGCCTGCTGGCGCGCTGGCGCACCGCGCCGCTGCTGCTGCGCAGCGACGGGGTCTGGGACGGCCGGCAGCACTGGAGCAGCTTCGAGCACTGGTGCCAGGCCCACCCGCAGCGGCGCTGCACGCTGTGGCTGTCCTCGCACCTGCTGCACGAGCTGGTGTGCGACGCCGACCTGCCGCTGCACGATGACCCTGCCGTGCTGGCCTGGGCGCAGCCGCAGCTGCAGCACTACCACGGCGAGGCCGCCGCGACATGGCCGCTGGCCGCCTGGCAGCAGGGGCGGCGGCGGGGTGTCAGCGCCTTGCACGGCCTGCCGCTGCAGACCTTGCAGGACAGTGCATCCCGGCATCGCGTGCGCCTGGCTGCGGTGCGGCCGTGGTGGTCGCTCGTGCTGCCGCTGGCCCTGCGCCAGCATGCCGCGCTGCGCGCCGTGCAGGCACGGCTGCTGGTCGTCGAAGGCGTCGGTGTCACGGTGCTGGACCTGTGCCGCGGCCAGGTCACGGGGCTGGCGCTGCGCCGGCTCGACGACGCCACGCCGCGGGCGCTGGCCGACTGGTTGAGCGAAGGGCTGGCCGACCAGCCGGGGCCATCCGACAACACCGTGGCCGTCGGCTACGGGCTGGCTGCCGGCGCGGTGGCAGGGCTGCACTTGGAGGCCGGGGCCGACAGGCCTGCGCCGGCACCGCGCTGGCTGGGCCTGGCGGCGGCATGACACCCGAGCCCGACTTCCTGCGGCCGACCCGCAGGCCGCATCGCCTGGCCTGGCTGGCCTGCGGCACGGCGTGCCTGGTGCTGCTGGTGGCTGCGCTCGATGCCGAGCAGGCCCGGCAGGCGCTGGCCGAAGCGCAGACGCCCGCGCCCCTGCCCAGGCGGCCCGTGGCACCGCCGCCGACCGCTGCCGACACCGCGGCGCAGCGCGCCGTGCAGCAGGCGCTGGACCGCCTGGGCCGGCCCTGGCCCGAGGCGTTCAGGTCGATCGAGGTGATTCGCCTGCCCGGGCTGGCCTGGCTGGCGGTGAGCATCGACGACGCCGGTGCGCTGCAGCTGGAAGGCCAGGCGCCTGACGCTGCGACGGCCTTGTTGGCGGCGCGGCTGCTGCGCCAGCAGCGGGCCTGGCGCGATGTCGTGCTGGGCCGCATGGAGCACACGGTGGACGGGCCGCTGCAGTTCGAGATCAGGGCTGCCGCCGGAGGCATGCCGTGACCGCGCCGTGGGCCGCAGCTTGGGGCGCACGTTGGGGCGCACCCGGCGCCGCCGCCGCGCTGGCGCTTCTGGCCGCCGTGTTTCTGGGCGCCTGGCTGGCGCCGCGTTGGCAGGCGCAGGCTGCCGCGGCCCGTCAGGCGCAACCCGCCATGCCCGCCATGCCCGCCACCCCGCCGCCCCGGCCGGCGGCGCCTGTGCAACTGCCGCCTGCTGGCGACGCTGCCGAACGCGTGGCCGACCTGCTGCGCCTGGCCTCGCGGCACGGTGTGGATGTCGAGCGCACGCAGCAGCAGCTGGACCGCGGCGGCCCGCTGCCGCGACTGCAGCTCGGCCTGACGGCGCAGGGCCGCTATGTCGAGCTGCGGACCTTCGTGGCCGCCGCGCTGCAGGCCGACCCGGGCCTGGCGCTGGACCGCCTGCGCTGGCGCCGCGCCACGGCCGCCAGCGATGAGCTCGAAGCCGACCTGCAGTGGTCGCTGTGGCAGGCGCCGGGCCCATCGGCGGTGGCCCGATGAACCGCCGATTCGCGCTCATGGCTGCCTTGCTGGTCACGCTGGCCACCACCGGCTGGCTGGCCCTGCAGCCTGACGATGAGGCGCAGCCTGCGGTGGCCGCCCTGGTGGCCCCGGTCGAGAAACGACGGCCGGCCAGCCCCACGCCGGGGCCCGCCGCGCGCCAGCCCCACACGCCAGCGCGGCCGGTTTCGGCCTGGGGCACGCCAGCGCCCGGCGCCGTGGCGGCCTGGGCAGCGCCCGCCACCGTGCAGGCAGCGCTGCCGGCTTCGGCGCCCGAGCGCAGCGCGCCGCCACGCTTTCCCTACACCTGGATCGGCCGTGTCGACGACGGTGCCAGCGTCCAGGCGCTCTTGAACGGGCCGCAGCGCAGCTTCGGCGTGCGCGCCGGTGAGGTGCTGGACGGCCGCTGGCGCGTCGAAGCCATCGCCGCCACACGGCTGCAGCTGACCTGGCTGCCCACCGGCGAAGCCGTGAACGTGGACGCCCGATGAAGCGCTGGCGACTGGCATCGCTGCTGCTGCCGCTGCTGCTGCTGGGCTGCGCCAACGCCATCGTCGACGAGTCCGACCGGCTGGCCCGCGCCGGTGACTTCGAGGCCGCCTACGCGACGCTGGAAGCGGCCGTGGCG
>JANNFE010000165.1:0-4238 GCA_031379415.1 Betaproteobacteria bacterium
TCCCGGCCGCCATCGAGACGCCCGCCGCCAGCGAAAGCCTGCTCGACCGCCAGCAGGCCTTCGGCTACACCCAGGAAGACCTGAAGTTCCTGATGGCGCCGATGGCCGCGCAGGGCGAAGAAGGCATCGGCAGCATGGGCAACGACAGCCCGCTGGCCGTGCTGAGCGACAAGAACAAGCCGCTCTTCAACTACTTCAAGCAGCTGTTTGCGCAGGTGACCAACCCGCCGATCGACCCCATCCGGGAAGCGATCGTGATGAGCCTGAACAGCTTCATCGGGCCCAAGCCCAACTTGCTGGACATCAACGCTGTCAACCCGCCCATGCGGCTGGAAGTGACGCAGCCCATCCTTGACTTCGCCGACATGGCGCGGCTGCGCGCCATCGCCCAGCACACGGGCGACAAGTTCCGCAGTTACGAACTCGACATCACCTATCCGCTGGCCTGGGGCCGCGAGGGTGTCGAAGCCAAGCTGGCCAGCCTGTGCGCCGAGGCGGTGGACGCCATCAAAGGCGGCCACAACATCCTCATCATCACCGACCGGCGCATGAGCCGCACGCAGGTGGCCATCCCGGCGCTGCTGGCGCTGTCTGCCATCCACCACCACCTGGTGCGCGAAGGCCGTCGCACCACCGCCGGCCTGGTGGTGGAGACGGGCTCGGCGCGCGAGGTGCATCACTTCGGCGTGTTGGCGGGTTACGGCGCCGAGGCCGTGCATCCCTACCTGGCGATGGAGACGCTGGTCGAACTGCAGGGCTCGCTGGCTGGTGACGTGGATGCCGACAAGGCCATCTACAACTACGTCAAGGCCATCGGCAAGGGTCTGTCGAAGATCATGTCGAAGATGGGTGTCAGCACCTACATGAGCTACTGCGGCGCCCAGCTGTTCGAGGCCATCGGCCTGGAGAAGAGCTTCGTCGGCAAGTACTTCCGCGGCACCGCGTCACAGGTCGGCGGCATCGGCGTCTTCGAAGTGGCCGAAGAAGCGCTGCGCATGCACCACGCCGCCTTCGGCAACGACCCCGTGCTCGCCCACATGCTCGACGCCGGTGGCGAATACGCCTGGCGCGTGCGCGGCGAAGAGCACATGTGGACGCCCGACGCCATCGCCAAGCTGCAGCACAGCACGCGTGCCAACAAGTGGGACACCTACAAGGAATACGCGCAGCTCATCAACGACCAGAGCCGGCGCCACATGACGCTGCGCGGCCTGTTCGAGTTCAAGGTCGACCCGAGCAAGGCGATCCCGGTCGACGAGGTGGAACCGGCCGCCGAGATCGTCAAGCGCTTCGCCACTGGCGCCATGTCGCTGGGCAGCATCAGCACCGAAGCGCACAGCACGCTGGCCATCGCCATGAACCGCATCGGCGGCAAGAGCAACACCGGTGAAGGCGGCGAAGACCCGGCGCGTTATCGCAGCGAGCTGAAGGGCATCAAGGTCACGGCCGGCACCAAAGTCAGCGACATCATCGGCAAGGGCGTGGTCGAGAGCGACCTCACGCTCAACGAAGGCGACAGCCTGCGCAGCAAGATCAAGCAGGTGGCGAGTGGCCGCTTCGGCGTGACGACCGAATACCTGGTCAGCGCCGACCAGCTGCAGATCAAGATGGCCCAGGGTGCGAAGCCCGGCGAAGGCGGCCAGCTGCCCGGCGGCAAGGTCAGCGACTACATCGGCTTCCTGCGCTACAGCGTGCCCGGCGTCGGCCTCATCAGCCCGCCGCCGCACCACGACATCTATTCCATCGAAGACCTGGCGCAGCTCATCCACGACCTGAAGAACGCCAACCCGCGCGCTTCGGTCAGCGTGAAGCTGGTGAGCGAAGTGGGCGTGGGCACCATCGCCGCCGGCGTGGCCAAGTGCAAGGCCGACCATGTGGTCATCGCAGGCCACGACGGCGGTACCGGCGCCTCACCCTGGAGCAGCATCAAGCACGCCGGCACGCCCTGGGAGCTGGGCCTGGCCGAGACGCAGCAGACGCTGGTGCTCAACCGCTTGCGCAGCCGCATCCGCGTGCAGGCCGACGGCCAGATGAAGACCGGCCGCGATGTGATCATCGGCGCGCTGCTGGGCGCCGACGAGTTCGGCTTTGCCACCGCGCCGTTGGTGGTGGAAGGCTGCATCATGATGCGCAAGTGCCACCTGAACACCTGCCCGGTGGGCGTGGCCACGCAAGACCCGGTGCTGCGCAAGAAGTTTGCCGGCAAGCCGGAACACGTCGTCAACTTCTTCTTCTTCATCGCCGAAGAAGCGCGGCAGATCATGGCCCAGCTGGGCATCCGTCGCTTCGACGAACTCATCGGCCGCGCCGACCTGCTGGACACCAAGAAGGGCGTCGAACACTGGAAGGCGCGCGGGCTGGACTTCAGCCGCATCTTCCACCAGCCGGCGGTGCCGGCCGACGTGCCGCGTCATCAGGTCGAAGAGCAGGACCACGGCCTGGCCAAGGCGCTGGACATGAAGCTCATCGAACGCTGCCGCCCGGCCATCGAGCGCGGCGAGAAGGTGCACTTCATGGAGGACACGCGCAACCTCAACCGCAGCGTCGGCGCCATGCTCAGCGGCGAGCTCATCCGTCATCGCCCCGAAGGCCTGCCCGACCACACCATCTTCATGCAGATGGAAGGCGTGGGCGGCCAGAGCTTCGGTGCTTTCCTGGCCAGCGGCATAACACTCTATCTGATCGGTGACGCCAACGACTACACCGGCAAGGGCCTCAGCGGTGGCCGCGTCGTCGTGCGGCCGAGCATCGAGTTCCGCGGTGACGCCACCAAGAACATCATCATCGGCAACACCGCGCTCTACGGTGCCACCAGCGGCGAGGCCTTCTTCCGCGGTGTGGCCGGCGAACGCTTCGCGGTGCGCCTGAGCGGCGCCACCGCGGTGGTGGAAGGCACCGGCGACCACGGCTGCGAATACATGACGGGCGGCACGGTGGTCGTGCTCGGCAAGACCGGCCGCAACTTCGCCGCCGGCATGAGCGGCGGTGTGGCCTACGTGTTCGACGAGGACGGCCAGTTCGCGCGCCGCTGCAACACCAGCATGGTGACGCTGGACAAGGTGCCGACCGCCGCCGAGCAGACCGGTCCGACCGTGGGGCTGCACCGCGAGCAGGCCGATGACGTGGTGTTGAAGGGCCTGATCGAAGACCACCACCGCTGGACCGGCAGCCTGCGCGCCCGTGAACTGCTGGACAGCTGGGCCGAGGCCAGAGCCCGGTTCGTGAAGGTCTTCCCGCATGAATACAAGCGCGTGCTGGCCGGCCGTGCCGCCAAGGCCGAAGCCGCAGCCGCCACCACCAAGGCCCAGGCCAGCGCCGCAGCCGTCCCCGCCAAGTAAGCACTGAGACACACCATGGGCAAGGTCACCGGTTTCCTGGAATACGAACGCCTCGAAGAGGGCTACGAGCCGCCACCCGAGCGGCTGAAGACGTGGAAAGAGTTCGTCATCACGCTCAATGCCGAGCAGGCCAAGGTGCAGGGCGCGCGCTGCATGGACTGCGGCACGCCCTTCTGCAACAGCGGCTGCCCGGTCAACAACATCATTCCCGACTTCAACGACTTGGTCTTTCGCGGCGACTGGAAGAACGCCATCGCGGTGCTGCATCAGACCAACAACTTCCCCGAATTCACTGGCCGCGTGTGCCCCGCACCGTGTGAAGCGGCGTGCACGCTCAACGTCAACGACGACCCGGTGGGCATCAAGAGCATCGAACACGCCATCATCGACCGCGCGTGGGCCGAAGGCTGGGTGCTGCCGCAGCCGCCGGCCATGAAGACCGGCAGACGAGTGGCCGTGGTCGGCAGCGGCCCGGCTGGCCTGGCCGCTGCGCAGCAGCTGGCGCGTGCCGGCCATGACGTGACGGTGTTCGAGAAGAACAGCCGTATCGGCGGCCTGCTGCGCTACGGCATCCCCGACTTCAAGATGGAGAAGACGCACATCGACCGTCGCATCGCGCAGATGCAGGCCGAAGGCGTGACCTTCAGGACCAGCGTTCTGGTGGGCAAGCTGCCCGAGAACACGAAGATCACCAACGATGCGAAGGAAGTCATCAGCGCCGAGCAGATGAGCGCCGATTTCGACGCCGTGGTGCTGACCGGCGGCTCGGAGATCAGCCGCGACCTGCCCGTCCCGGGCCGTGAACTCGACGGCGTGCACTACGCGATGGAGTTCCTGCCGCAGCAGAACAAGGTGGTGGCCGGCGACAAGGTGAAGGGCCAGATCAAGGCCACCGGCAAA
>JANNFE010000202.1:0-13237 GCA_031379415.1 Betaproteobacteria bacterium
ACCAGCCGCATCATCGACCTCATCGCGCCCATCGGCAAAGGCCAGCGCGCGCTGCTGGTGGCGCAGCCCAAGACCGGCAAGACGGTCATGATGCAGCAGCTGGCGCACGCCATCGTGGCCAACCACCCCGAGATCCACCTCATCGTCCTGCTCGTCGACGAGCGGCCCGAGGAAGTGACCGAGATGGTGCGCACCGTGCGCGGTGAGGTCATCAGTTCCACCTTCGACGAACCCGCGGCGCGCCATGTGCAGGTGGCCGAAATGGTGATCGAACGCGCCAAGCGGCTGGTCGAGCTGAAGAAGGACGTGGTCATCCTGCTCGACAGCATCACGCGCCTGGCGCGGGCCTACAACAACGTGCTGCCGTCTTCCGGCAAGGTGCTCACGGGCGGCGTGGACGCCAACGCGCTGCAGCGTCCCAAGCGCTTCTTTGGCGCCGCGCGCAACACCGAAGAAGGCGGCACGCTGACCATCATCGGCACCGCGCTCATCGACACCGGCTCCAAGATGGACGAGGTGATCTACGAAGAGTTCAAGGGCACCGGCAACTGCGAGATCCACCTCGACCGCCGCATGGCCGAGAAGCGCGTCTACCCGTCGATCCTGATCAACAAGAGCGGCACGCGGCGCGAAGAGCTGCTGCTGAAGCCGGAAATCCTGCAGAAGAGCTGGATCCTGCGCAAGCTGCTCTACCCCATGGACGAGATCGAGGCGATGGAGTTCATCCTGGAAAAGATGAAGGCCAGCAAGAACAACCACGACTTCTTCGACATGATGCGCAGAGGAGGGTAGGCCCTCCCCCGGAGCGCCTGCGGCGCTGCCCCCCAGGGGGCGGCCCCCAGCGGCCCGGCGGAGCCGGTTCCGCGGCGGCCACTTGGTCTCATTTGCTGAGCTAGAATCCGCAGTTTTCCGCCCATCGGAAAGTGCGCTGCATGGTGCAGTGTGGCTCCCAACCAATGCAGAGGCATGACATGAAAGACGGCATCCACCCGAGTTATCGCGAGGTCTGCTTCCAGGACCTGAGCAACGGTTTCAAGTTCGTCACGCGTTCATGCCTGACGACCAAGGAAACCATCAAGATGGAAGACGGCCGCGAGTTGCCGCTGATGAAGCTGGAGTCCACCAGCGAGACGCATCCGTTCTACACCGGTACGCAGAAGAGCGTGGACAACCTGGGCGGCCGCGTTGAGAAGTTCCGCAACAAGTTCGCCCGCGTTGGCTTGAAGAAGTAAGCCGCCAGCCGGCACTAGAAGAAGGCAGCCTCGGCTGCCTTTTTTATTGGCCGGCTTAGCATCTGATCCCCGTGAACAACCCCAAGCCCGCCCTTGTCACCCAGCGCGGCGCACGCCGCCTGCCGCGCGTGCCGCTGCTGCTGCTGTGTGCGGCCTACCTGCTGCCGGGGCTGTTCGGGCGCGGCCCCTGGCGCAATGCCGATGTCACGGCCTTCGGCCAGATGGTGGCCATCGCCGAGGGACGCACGTCCTGGTGGGCGCCCACGCTGGGGGGTGTGCCTGCCGACACGGCGCTGCTGCCGCACTGGCTGGGCGCCGCCTTCATCCGCATCGGCCAGGGCTGGCTCGACCCGGCGCTGGCCGCGCGCGTGCCCTTTGCGCTGCTGCTGGCGCTGACCTTGGCGCTCGTCTGGTACACGACCTTCCACCTGGCGCGCACCGACGCTGCGCAGCCTGTGCCCTTCGCCTTCGGCGGCGAGGCTGAGCCCATCGACTACGCGCGGGCGATTGCCGACGGTGCCGTGCTGGCACTGATGGCCACGCTCGGCCTGCTGCAACTGGGACACGAGACAACGCCGGAACTCGGCCAGTTGCTGGCCATGGCGCTGACCCTGTACGCGCTGGCCGCGGCGCCCTACCGGCACTGGCGGTCGCGCATCGCGGTGTTGGCCGCCCTGCCCTTGCTGGCCGGCAGCGGCGCGCCCAGCATGGCGATGGCGGTGGGCCTGGGGGCCTTGCTCGTCTGCAGCCTGTCGCGTTATGCCGAGGTGCGCGCCTTCACCGTCTGGGTGGCGGCGTCCATGGCCGCCGCCGCGCTGCTGGCCATGCTGCTGGGCGCCTGGCGCTGGCGCACGCAGGCCCTGGGTCTGGCCGATGTGCCAGGCCTGGCGCGCCAGTGGCTGTGGTTCATGTGGCCGGTGTGGCCGCTGGCGCTTTGGACGCTGTGGCGCTGGCGCCGGCATCTGTCGCACCGGCACCTGTCGGTGCCCATCGTCACCGTGCTCGTGGCGCTGGGCGCCAACCTGGCGATGCAGGGCTCCGACCGCGCGCTGATGCTCGGCCTGCCCGGCCTGGCGGTGCTGGCGGCATTTGCGCTGCCCACACTCAAGCGCAGTGCCGCGGCGGCGGTCGACTGGTTCTCGATGTGCCTGTTCACGCTGAGCGTGATCGCCATCTGGGTCGTCTACGTCTCGATGCAGACCGGCGTACCGGCCAAGCCCGCCGCCAACGTGGCACGCCTGTTCCCGGGCTTCGAGCCGCAGTTCTCGGCCCTGGCACTGGCCGCTGCCACGGCCGGCACGTTGGCCTGGCTGTGGCTGGTGCGCTGGCGCACCGGCCGCCACCGGGAGGCGCTGTGGAAGAGCCTGGTGCTGCCGGCCAGCGGCGTGGCCTTGTGCTGGCTGCTGCTGATGACGCTGTGGCTGCCGCTGGCCGATTACGCACGCAGCCCGCGGCCCCTGGTCGCGCGGCTCAAAGCCCTGGTGCCGGCCGATGCCTGCATTGCCGCGCCCGGCCTGCCTGCGGCCACCGTGGCGGCGCTGGAGTA
This sequence comes from Betaproteobacteria bacterium, assembly GCA_031379415.1. Classification (GTDB taxonomy): domain Bacteria; phylum Pseudomonadota; class Gammaproteobacteria; order Burkholderiales; family Burkholderiaceae_C; genus Rubrivivax. The sequence goes on from JANNFE010000202.1 coordinate 2,779, forward strand.
CTTCGGCCGCTGGCGCGTTGATGCCCGCAACAACGCGCTGCAGGGCAGCTGCAGCCACCTGCTGCGCGTCACGCGCGTGCGGCCCCTGCCGCCGGCCCCACCCGGCTGGGAAGCCGTGGGCGAGGCCAGCCGGCCGCGGGAACGCGAAGAGGTCGTGCAGGTCTTCCGGCGCACGCCGGCCCGCTGAACCGCAAGCTCAGGCCGGCACGACCTCTGCCGCAGTGGCCACCCGCCGTCGGCGCACGCGCAGCGCCGGGAACACCAGGCGGAAGGTCGAGCCTTTGCCCGGCTCGCTCTGCACCTCGATCTCGCCACCATGGCGCTGCGCCACGTGCTTGACGATCGACAGGCCCAGCCCGGTGCCACCGGTGTCTCGCGAACGGCTGCCGTCGACGCGGTAGAAGCGCTCGGTCAGCCGCGACAGGTGCTCGCGCGCGATGCCGATGCCGCTGTCGGTCACCATCAGCTCCGCGCCACCGTCGGTACGCCAGGCCCAGCGCAGTTGAACGCAGCCGCCCTCGGGCGTGTAGCGCACAGCGTTGTTGACGAGGTTGCCCACCGCGCTGAGCAGTTCGGTATCACTGCCGGCGATCTCGGCATCGTCGCCGCCGCTCAGCTCGATGACATGCCGACCGGCCGACAGCGCTTGGGCGTCGCGATGGGCCTGCTGCATCAGCCCGCTGACGGCCAGCCAGCGGTCAGCCGACGGGCGCGGGCTGCCTTCGAGCTTTGCCAGTGTGAGCAGGTCGCCCACCAGGCTCTGCATCCGGTCGGCCTGCTGCTGCATCAGTGTCAGCACACGGTGGCGCTCGACCTCGGTCAGCGGCAGGCGCTGCAAGGTCTCGACGAAGCCGGCGAGCACGGTCAGCGGCGTGCGGATCTCGTGCGACACGTTGGCCACGAAGTCGCGCCGCATGGCCTCGGTGCGTTCGCGTTCGGTGATGTCCTGCGTCAGCACCAGCTTCTGGCCGTCGCCATAGGGCCGCACCATCACCGACAGCGTGCTGCGGCCCAGCGGCCCCGCGAAGACCACCGCCTCGTCGAAGGCCCCGCCCTGCAGATGCGCCACGAAAGCCGGCATGCGCACGAGGTTGGTCACGCGCTGACGCCGGTCACGCTCGGGGTCCAGCCCGAAGTGCTCGGCCGCCAGCTGGTTGCACCATTCGATCTGGTCGTTGGCGTCGAGCAGCATGACGCCGTTGGGCGAAGCCTCGATGGCCGACAGGAACTGCGCCAGGCGTTCCTGCTCCTGAAGGATGGTGGTGTCGCGCGAGCGCAAGGCGCGTTCGGTTCGATAGGCCAGCTCACCCCAGAAGCCGGTGTCGCGCGGCGCCTGCGCGGTTTGCGGGCCACGCAGCCATTCCATCAGGCTCTGGCCGCGCCAGGAGTCGCGCACCACCAGCCCGGCAACGGCAACCACGGCGCCGGCCAGCATCGACAGCAGCAGCGTGGCATGCGCCGCTGTGCCAAGCAGGGCGCCCACCACCGCGCCCGCAGCCACCACCAGCAGCGCCGCCAGCGTGCGCGCGAGCCACCAGCCCATGCGCGCCTCAGGCGACCGCGGTACCGAGCTGGGCCGTCAAGCGGTAGCCGGCACCGCGCACGGTTTCGATGAGTGCCGAGCCATGCACGGGTGCCAGCGCTTCACGCAGGCGTTTCACGTGCACGTCGACCGTGCGCTCCTCGATGAAGACATGGTCGCCCCACACGCGGTCCAGCAGTTGGGCACGGCTGTGCACACGCTCGGGGTGGGTCATCAGGAAGTGCAGCAGGCGGAATTCGGTGGGGCCGACTTTGACCTCGCGTTGTTCCTCACCCAGACGGCGCGTGACGCGGCGTGTCGAAGGGTCGAGCTTCAGACCGCTCACCTCCACCGCCGCGTCCAGCGCTTCGGGTGCCTTGCGCCGCAGCACGGCGCGGATGCGCGCCAGCAGTTCCTTGGTGGAGAAGGGTTTGGTCAGGTAATCGTCGGCACCGGCGTCCAGGCCGGTGATCTTGTCGGCCTCGTCGGCGCGCGCCGTCAGCATGATGAGCGGCAACTCGCGCGTGCGCGCGTCGGCACGCCAGCGCCGCGCCAGCTGCACACCCGACTGGCCGGGCAACATCCAGTCCAGCAGCACCAGATCGGGCAGCACGCGGTCGACCGCGCGCTGCGCGCTGTCGGCGTCGGGTGCCACCGCGACCTCGAAGCCGGCATGGCGCAGGTTGATGGCGATCAGCTCCGCGATCGCCGCCTCATCTTCCACCACCAGAACCGAGCTCATGATCGTCCCTCTCGCTCAGCGCACTGCATTTTCGACATCCTCCATCGAGGTATGCCTCACGTCGGTGCCCTTGACGACGTAAATGATGGCCTCGGCCAGGTTCTTGGCATGGTCGCCCACGCGCTCGATGGCCTTGGCCACGAAGACGAGGTCGATGCTCGACGAGATGGTGCGCGGATCTTCCATCATGTAGGTGATGAGCTTGCGCAGCAGGCCGTCGAACTCCTGGTCGATCTGGTCGTCCTGCTTCAGCACTTCCAGCGCGCGCGCGGTGTCCAGCCGCGCGAAGGCGTCGAGCGCCTTGCGCAGCTGGGCGATGGCCAGGTCGGCCTCGAAGCCGAGGTCAGCCACCGGCAGGCGCAGGCGCGATGACACGCCGGTGTTGATGAGCCGCTGCACCGTGCGCGCGATGCGCGCCGCCTCGTCACCCACGCGCTCGAGGTTGGCGATGGCCTTGCTGATGGCGATCAGCAGGCGCAGGTCGCGCGCCGTGGGCTGGCGGCGCGCGATGATGGCCGACAGATCGCGGTCGATCTCGACCTCCATCTGGTTCACGCGCTCTTCCTGCTGCAGCACCTGGCTGGCGATCTCGTCGCTGAAGTTCGTCAACGCGTACAGCGAGCGAGAAACCTGCGACTCGACCAGGCCGCCCATCTCGAGCACGCGGCTGGAAATGCCACTGAGCTCGGCGTCGAACTGCGTCGAAAGATGTTTGTCGGACATGAAGTTCGCTCCTTCGGCGCTCAGCCGAATCTCCCGGTGATGTAGTCCTCGGTGTCCTTCTTCTTGGGCTGCATGAACAGCTCGGAAGTCGGACCGAACTCGACGAGGTCGCCCAGGTACATATACGCCGTGTAGTCGCTGCAGCGCGCCGCCTGCTGCATGTTGTGGGTGACGATCATCACGGTGTAGTCGGCCTTCAGCTCGTGGATCAGTTCCTCGATCTTGCCCGTGGAGATGGGGTCCAGCGCCGAGCAGGGTTCATCGAGCAGCAGCACCTCGGGCTTGATGGCGATGCCACGCGCGATGCACAGCCGCTGCTGCTGGCCGCCCGACAGGCTGGCGCCGCTCTGGTTGAGCTTGTCCTTGGCCTCGTTCCACAGCGCCGCCTTCTTCAGCGCCCACTCCACGCGTTCGTCCATCTCCACGCGCGGCAGCGCTTCGAACAGCCGCACGCCAAACGCGATGTTGTCGTAGATCGACATCGGGAACGGTGTGGGCTTCTGAAAGACCATGCCGATCTTGGCGCGGATCAGCGACACATCAAGCTTGGTGGTGAGGATGTTCTCGCCGTCGATGGTGATGCTGCCTTCGGCGCGCTGCTCGGGGTAAAGCTCGAACATGCGGTTGAAGGTGCGCAGCAAGGTGCTCTTGCCGCAACCCGACGGCCCGATGAAGGCCGTGACCTTGCGCTCGGGGATGTCGAGGTTGATGTTCTTCAGCGCGTGGAAGCTGCCGTAATAGAAGTTCAGGCCGCGCACGGCGAGCTTGATCTTCTCGCCAGTGAGGCTGTCGACTTTCATGTCCATCGTGGTGCCCGGTTCATTGTTTGTTGCGGAACAGCACCCGCGCCAGGATATTCAGCGCAAGCACCCCGAGGGTGATGAGGAAGACGCCCGCCCAGGCCAGCTTCTGCCAGTTCTCATAGGGGCTCATCGCGAACTTGAAGATCGTCACCGGCAAGCTCGCCATCGGCTCATTCAGGTTCATGGTGAAGAACTGGTTCGACAGTGCGGTGAACAGCAGCGGCGCGGTTTCACCGGCCACGCGGGCCAGTGCCAGCAACACACCAGTCATGACGCCCGCACGCGCCGCCTTCAGTGTCACCGACGAGATGACTTTCCACTTCGGCGTGCCCAGGGCGTAGGCGGCCTCGCGCAGCGCATTCGGAATCAAGCTCAGCATGTTCTCGGTGGTGCGCACGACCACCGGGATGACGATGAGCGTCAACGCCAGCACGCCGGCCCAGGCCGAGAAGCTCTTCAGGTTGGCCACCACCAGCGAGTAGATGAACAGGCCGATGACGATGGACGGCGCCGACAGCAGGATGTCGTTGATGAAGCCGGTGACCGCACCCAGCCAGCCACGCTTGCCGTATTCGGCCAGGTAGATGCCAGCCATCACGCCGATGGGCGTGCCCAGGGCGGTGGCCAGCGACACCATGAGCAGCGAGCCCACGATGGCATTGGCCAGGCCGCCGGTCTCGGCCTGCGGCGGCGGTGTCGACTCGGTGAAGACCGACAGCGCGATGCCACCGACGCCCAGGCGCACGGTCTCCACGAGGATCCAGAGCAGCCAGAACAGGCCGAACGCCATGGCGCCCAGGGCCAGAGCCAGAGCGACCACATTCACCAGCTTGCGCTTGCGGTGCAGAGACATGCGCTGCGCGTCGAGGATCGCGATGCTCATGTCCGGCTCCCTTCGCCCCGGCGCAGCCGCGCCAGCAAGATCTTCGACAGCGACAGCACGACGAAGGTGATGAAAAACAGCACCAACCCCAGGTAGATCAGCGAAGCCTGGTGCAGGCCTTCGCCGGCCTCGGCGAATTCATTGGCCAGTGCCGAGGTGATGCTGTTGGCGGCCTGGAACAGTGACAACGAATCCAGCTGGTTGAAGTTGCCAATGACGAAGGTCACCGCCATGGTTTCGCCCAGGGCGCGGCCCAGGCCCAGCATGATGGCGCCCACCACACCGGTCTTGGTGTAAGGCAGGACAATCTTGGACACCACTTCCCAGGTGGTGGAACCCAGGCCGTAGGCCGACTCCTTCAACATCGCGGGCGTGGTCTCGAACACATCCCGCATGACCGCCGCGATGAACGGGATCACCATGATGGCCAGGATGATGCCGGCCGACAGGATGCCAATGCCCACCGGAGGGCCCGAGAACAGCGCACCCAGCACGGGCACCGTGCCGAACGCCGCCTGCAGCGGCTGCTGCACATAGGTGGCCAGGATGGGCCCGAACACCAGCAGGCCCCACATGCCGTAGACGATGGAGGGCACGGCCGCCAGCAACTCGATGGCCACGCCCAGCGGCCGTTTCAGCCAGTTGGGCGACAGCTCGGTCAGGAAGATGGCGATGCCGAAGCTGACCGGCACGGCGATCAGCAGCGCGATGAGCGACGTCATCACGGTGCCGTAGATCATGACCAGGCCGCCGAACTTCAGCTGCACGGGATCCCACTCGGTGTTGACGAGGAAGCCGAGGCCGAACTCGCGGATGGCCGGCATGGCGCCGATAACCAGCGAAACGATGATGCCGACCAGCATCAGCAAGGTCAGCCAGGCGGCCCCATGCGCCAGCAATGAAAAGACCGCATCGGCCCAGGGCAGCATGCGACGGCGGGGCGGCGGCTCTCCCAGAGGCGACGTACGCTCCATCTCGTTCTTGTCGTTGTAGGGGCTGGCGGGGAGTGTAGCGGCCATGAAGCCTCCGCTCGAAGGTTCGGGGGCGGTGTCAAAGGGCCCGCAAGGCCAGCCCGGGGGTGACGATGCGGGCCCGAGACGGCTGGATCACTTGAACGCGATGGCCTTGCCCGTGGCGTCCTTCAGGTTGTCGGCCCACTGCTTGCGGATCAGGCCCTTCAGCGAGTCGGGCAGGGGCACGTAGTCCAAGTCGTCGGCCATCTTGTCGCCGTTGGCGTAGGCCCAGTCGAAGAACTTCAGCGCGGCGGCGGCGCTGGTTGGCTTTTCCTGCTGCTTGTACATCAGGATGTAAGTGGCCCCGGTGATGGGCCAGCTATCCTTGCCGGGCTGTTCGGTCAAGATCTGGTAGAAGGTCTTCGACCAGTCGGCGCCAGCCGCGGCAGACTTGAAGTTGGTGTCGCTGGGCGGTACGTAGACGCCGTCCTTGTTCAGCATGAGCACGTGGCTCATCTTGTTCTGCTTGGCGTAGGCGTACTCCACGTAGCCCACAGAATTTGGCAGGCGCTGCACGAATGCCGACACGCCTTCGTTGCCCTTGCCGCCAGCGCCCGTGGGCCAGTTCACCGCCGTGCCTTCACCGACCTTGGTCTTCCACTCGGCGTTCACCTTGGACAGATAGTTCGTGAAGATGAAAGTGGTACCCGACCCGTCAGCGCGGCGCACCGGCGAGATGGCCACATCAGGCAGCGGCACACCAGGGTTCAGCGCGACGAGCGCAGCGTCATTCCACTTCGTGATCTTGCCCAGATAGATGTCGCCCAGAACCTGGCCGTTCATGCGGATCTGGCCCGGGGCGATGCCCTTGATGTTGACCACCGGCACGACACCGCCGATGACCGTGGGAAACTGCACCATGCCGTCTTTGGCCAACTCGGCATCGGTGAGCGGCATGTCAGTGGCGCCGAAGTCCACCGTCTTGCCGCGGATCTGGCGAATGCCAGCGCCGGAGCCGACCGACTGGTAGTTGATGCGGGCGCCAGAGGCCTTGTTGTACGCGTCAGCCCATTTGGCATAGACGGGAGCCGGGAAGGTGGCGCCGGCGCCGGTGACATCCTGGGCAAGCGCCGGCACGGATGCAAGAGTCAGCGCCGCAGTCAGGGCAACAGTACGGAACAGGGTCATGGGATCTGCCTTTTCGTGCAGTGATTGCGAGTGCATTGACTGTAGATATGCAGCATGACAGCTCAGTGACATCGGCCATCCGGGCCCAGGGCGTCGTTTGGCTGACACATGGCTGTCACGGTTTGGTCATGTTGCCTGCCTAGCGTACCGGGGTTCTGTCTTGACCACCTCCGGAGCCACTTTCATGAGCCTTTCGCGTCGAAATCTCTTTCTGACCACGCTGACTTCGGTCGCCCTGCTGGCCGGATGTGCCACCACACCAGCGCCCGCCACCATCGCCGACACAGCAGCGCGCACGCCGCAGCTGTCCACCCTGAACAAGCTGATCAACGATGCCGGTCTCGCCGACACCCTGCGCGGCACCGGGCCGTTCACCGTGTTCGCGCCCAGCGACGAGGCCTTCAAGGCGGTGCCGGCCAAGACGATGGCCGAATTGGCGGCCAACAAGGAAATGCTCAAGGAGGTGCTGACCTACCACGTGTTGGCGGGCAAGGTGACTTCCGCCGAGGCCAAGAATGGCAACGTCAAGACCGTGCAGGGCGCGAATGTGTCAGTGGCCAAGGCCGGCACCTTCGTCACCATTGAAGACGCGGTGGTCACGCAGGCCGACCTGCCCGCCACCAACGGCGTGCTGCACATCATCGACAAGGTGCTGATGCCGCCGAAGCGCTGAAGCGTCGGCGGCGCGCTTCTCAGCCCGCCGCTGCGGCTGCGGCCATGCGCTCGGCGCAGCGCCGGCCGATGGCGGCGTCGCGCGCCTCTACCATCACGCGCAGCACGGGCTCGGTGCCCGAAGCGCGGATGAGCACGCGGCCGTTGTTGCCGAGTTCGGCCTCGGAACTGGCGCGCGCGTCGGCCAGAGCGGCATTGGCCGCCCAGTCGCTGCCTTCGGGCAGGCGCACGTTGATCATGGTCTGCGGGAACAGCGTCACACCTTCCAGCAGCGCCGACAACGTGCGACCGCTGCGGCGCACGGCCTGCAGGATCTGCAGCGCGCTGACGATGCCGTCGCCGGTGGTGTGGCGATCCAGCGCCAGCAGGTGGCCTGAACTTTCGCCACCCAGGTGCCAGCCGCGCGCGGTGAGCTCTTCCAGCACGTAGCGGTCGCCCACCTTGGCGCGCACCATCGGCACACCGTGCCGCGCCAGCGCCTTCTCGACGGCGATGTTGGTCATCAGCGTGCCCACCACACCGGCCACCGGCCGCTGCTGAGCCAGGCGGTCGGCCACCATCACGTAGAGCAGCTCGTCACCGTTGTAGAGACGGCCTTCGGCGTCCACCAGTTGCAGCCGGTCGGCGTCGCCGTCGAGCGCGACACCGTAGTCGGCGCGGTGTTCGGCCACGGCCTTCACCAAGGCCTGCGGCGCCGTGGCACCGACGCCGGCGTTGATGTTCAGGCCGTTGGGCGCGCAGCCGATCTTCACCACCGCCGCACCGAGTTCGTGGAATACCTCGGGCGCCACGTGATAGGCCGCGCCATGCGCCGCATCGACCACGATCTTCATGCCGCGCAGCGACAGGCTGTGCGGCACCGTGCTCTTGCAGAATTCGATGTAGCGGCCACCCGCGTCTTCCAGGCGCCGCGCCTTGCCCAGGCGGGCCGAGTCGACCCACTGCGGTTCACGCAGCAATTCGGCTTCGACGTCGATCTCCCAGCTGTCGGGCAGCTTCTCGCCGCGCGCCGAGAAGAACTTGACGCCGTTGTCGGCAAACGGGTTGTGCGAGGCGCTGATGACCACGCCCAGGTCCAGCCGCAAGGCCCGCGTGAGGTAGGCCACGCCTGGCGTGGGCAGCGGGCCACTGAGCAGCACGTCGACGCCAGCTGAGGCAAAGCCGGCCTCCAGCGAGGACTCGATCATGTAGCCCGAGATGCGCGTGTCCTTGCCGATCAGCACCACGGGCCTCGGCGTCGAACGGCGCAGCACCTGGCCCACGGCGTGGCCCAGGCGCAGCATGAAGTCGGGCGTGATGGGGCTCTGGCCCACGGTCCCGCGGATGCCGTCGGTGCCGAAGTAGCTTCTGCTCATGTCGTGTCTGCCTCTCCTGCCTTCATTGTCGTTTTGCCGATGTCCGCCAGCGCGCCCGGCCCAAGCGGCTTGTGCGCATTTGTCGCAGCTCAAGGGTCGCTGACCGCCCGCCATACCTTCAGCGCGTCGACCGTGGCTGCCACGTCGTGCACACGCAGCACCGCGGCACCACGCTGGGCAGCGATGAGCGCAGCAGCCACGCTGGCGGGCAGGCGCTGGTCCACCGGGCGGCCAGTCACCTGACCCAGCGTGCCCTTGCGCGACCAGCCGACGAGCAAGGGCCAGCCCAGATCCGACAGTTCGGCCTGCCGCGACAGCAGGGCCAGGTTGTGCTCCGGGGTCTTGGCGAAGCCGATGCCGGGGTCGACGACGATGCGTTCGGCGGCAACACCCGCCGCCCTGACTTCGGCCGCGCGCTGGCGCAGGAAGGCGGCGACCTCAGCCACCACGTCGTCGTAGTCCAGCAGCTCCTGCATCGTGTGGGGCTCGCCGCGCATGTGCATCAGGCACACGCCCGCCTGCGCATGCGCAGCCAGCACCTTCAGCGCGCCCGGGCGGCGCAGCGCGCGCACGTCGTTGACGATATCCACGCCCAGCGCCAATGCCTCCTGCATGACGCGCGGCTCGCTGGTGTCCACCGACACCGGCACGCCCAGCGTCACGGCGTGGCGCAGCACGGGCAGCACGCGCGCCAGTTCGTTGGCGGCGCTGGGCGCGTCGGCACCGGGGCGGGTGGATTCGCCGCCGATGTCCAGCATGTCGGCGCCCTCGGCCACCAGCTGCTCGCAATGCGCGATGGCCTCGGCGGCCTGGGCGTGCTGACCGCCGTCGGAGAAGGAGTCGGGCGTGACGTTGACGATCCCCATCACGCGCGGGCGCGACAGGTCGATGCGGAAACGGGTGGTCTGCCAGTGCATGCCGTCTCAGTTCAGAAATGGAAAGCGGGGCCGCAGCCCCGCTCGAAGTTGCGTACCGGAACCCGCCCTCAGGCCGCCGCTGGCGCGCCGTCGGTGCCCACCGGCGTGGCCGGGCCGCCCGGTGGCTTGGTCGACGAAGGCGTCCAGTCCTTGGGTGTGCGCGGAGGCTTGCCGGCCATGATGTCGTCGATCTGGTCGGCGTCGATGGTTTCCCACTCCAGCAGGGCCTGCGCCATGGCGTGCATCTTGTCCTTGTTGTCTTCGACCAGCTTGCGCGCGATGCCGTACTGCTCGTCGATGATGCGGCGGATGACACCGTCAACCTTGCGCATCGTCTCTTCGGACATGCTGGTGGTCTTGGTCACGCTGCGGCCCAGGAACACCTCGCCTTCGTTTTCCGCGTAGACCATCGGACCGAGCTCATCGGTCATGCCGTAGCGCGTGACCATGTCACGGGCGATGGAGGTGGCACGCTCGAAGTCGTTGCTGGCGCCTGTGGTCATCTGGTTCATGAACACCTCTTCGGCGATGCGGCCACCGAAGAGCACGCTGATGGTGGACAGCATGCGCTCCTTGTCCATGCTGTAGCGGTCACCTTCGGGCAGTTGCATCGTCACGCCCAGGGCACGGCCGCGGGGAATGACCGTCACCTTGTGCACCGGGTCGGTCTTGGGCATCAACCGCGCCACCAGCGCGTGGCC
>JANNFE010000301.1:0-19588 GCA_031379415.1 Betaproteobacteria bacterium
CAGGTCTTCGACGCCACCTGCCCGCTGGTGACCAAGGTGCACGTGGAGGTGGCCAAGCTCGCCAAGGAAGGCTACGAGTTCATCATGATCGGCCACAAGGGCCACCCCGAGGTGGAAGGCACCATGGGCCAGCTCAGTGAAGGCATCTACCTGGTGGAAGAGGCGGGCGACGTGCAGCAGGTGCGCCCGCGCGGCGACAAGCTGGCCGTGGTGACGCAGACCACGCTGAGCGTGGACGACGCGGCCCTGATCCTGGCCGAGGTGAAGCGCTGCTTCCCGAACGTGCGTGAACCGAAGAAGCAGGACATCTGCTACGCCACCCAGAACCGGCAGGACGCCGTGAAGGTGCTGGCCCCGGCCGTGGACGTCGTCATCGTCGTGGGCAGCCCCACCAGCAGCAACAGCAACCGCCTGCGCGAACTGGCGCAGCGCCTGGGCACCGAGGCCTACATGGTGGAAGGCGCGCAGGACCTGCAGCCCGCCTGGTTCGAAGGCCGCACGCGCGTGGGTCTGACAGCCGGCGCCTCGGCACCCGACATCCTGGTCCACGAAGTCATCGCCCGCCTGCGTGAACTGGGTGCCACCAGCATCCGCAGCACCGACGGCGTGACCGAAAACGTGCGCTTCCCGCTGCCGCGTGGCCTGGGCGACCGCAGCATGAGCGAGGTGGCCGCGTCCCGATCCTGAGGCCGCCGCTCTTCAGACCCCGAATCGAAGACGGCGCCCACCTTGGCGCCGCTTTCATCTCTATGCGCATCTGAATGGAACAGAGACAGGAACCACCATGCTCGACATCACCCTGCTGCGCCGCGACCTGGATGGCGTTATCGCCCAGCTGCAGCGCCGCAAGAACCCGCAACCCTACCTGGACGTGCCGCGCTACGCGGCGCTGGAAGCCGAACGCAAGCAGATCCAGACCGCCACCGAGCAGCTGCAGGCGCGCCGCAATGCCGCCAGCAAGTTGATCGGCCAGGCCAAGGCCAAGGGCGAGGACACCAGCACGCTGATGGCTGAAGTGAACGGCATCGCCGAGCAGCAGAAGAGCGGCGCGGAGCGGCTGGAGCTGGTCCAGGCCGAGCTGCAGGGCATGCTGATGAGCCTGCCCAACCTGCCGCAGGCGGGTGTGCCCGACGGTGCCGACGAGACCGCCAATGTCGAGGTGCGGCGCTGGGGCACGCCCGGCCGCTACGGCTTCCAGCCGCGCGACCATGTCGACCTGGGCGCCAAGCTGGGCCTGGACTTCGAGACCGGCGCCAAGCTCAGCGGTTCGCGCTTCACGTTCATGCGCGGCCCGGCGGCGCGCCTGCACCGGGCACTCGCCCAGTTCATGCTGGACACGCACACCACGCAGCACGGCTACACCGAGTGCTACACGCCGTACATCGTCAACCGCGAAGTGCTGGAAGGCACGGGCCAGCTGCCCAAGTTCAAGGAAGACATGTTCTGGGTCTACCGGGGAAGGGGCCCCGGTGATGCCGGGTCGGGGGGCGGCGACGAGGTTCAGCCCGAGCAGTACCTCATCAGCACCTCGGAGATCTCGCTGACCAACAGCGTGCGCGAGCAGATCCTCGATGCGACCTTGCTGCCCATCAAGCTGACCGCACACAGCCCCTGCTTCCGCTCTGAAGCCGGCAGCGCCGGGCGCGACACGCGCGGCATGATCCGGCAGCACCAGTTCGACAAGGTGGAGATGGTGCAGGTCGTGCACCCCGAGCACAGCGACGCCGCGCTGGAGCAGATGGTTGGCCACGCCGAAGCCATCCTGCAGCAGTTGGAGCTGCCGTATCGTGTCATCACGCTGTGCACCGGCGACATGGGCTTTGGCGCCGAGAAGACCTACGACCTGGAAGTCTGGCTGCCCGCGCAGGACACTTACCGCGAGATCAGCTCGTGCAGCAACTGCGGCGCCTTCCAGGCGCGGCGCATGCAGACGCGATTTCGCAATGCCCAAGGCAAGCCCGAGTTCGTGCACACGCTCAACGGCTCCGGCCTGGCCGTGGGCCGCGCGCTGGTGGCGGTGCTGGAAAACCACCAGCAGGCCGATGGCTCGGTGCGCATGCCGCCTGCGCTGCGGCCCTATCTCGGCGGCCTGGAAGTGCTGGGCGCCTGAAGCCCTGGGCTAGAATGCAGGGCTTCGCTCGGCTCGAAGAGGGTCGAAGAGACTCGCAGAAATGCACCCCGGAAAGGTGGCAGAGTGGTCGAATGCACCGGATTCGAAATCCGGCGTACAGCTTACGCTGTACCGAGGGTTCGAATCCCTCCCTTTCCGCCAGAGATCAAGCAAACACGGGCCTTCTGGGCCCGTTTTGCTGTCTCATCCATCGTGTCGCCCTGTTTGCCAGGGCCACGGCTCACGGCGTGATCGCGACCTTCAGCACGCCATCGCGCTGGTGGCTGAAGAGTTCGTAGGCGGCCTCGATGTCGGCGAGCTTGAAGCGGTGCGTGACCATCGCCGCGAGGTCGACACGACCGGCGGCGATCACCGACATCAGGCGCCGCATCCTTTCCTTGCCGCCAGGGCACAGCGTGCTGACGATCTTGTGGTCGCCCAGGCCGGCGCTGAAGGCGCCGAGCGGGATCGTCAGGTCGGTCGCATACACACCCAGGCTCGACAGGGTGCCGCCCGGGCGCAACACTCGCAGCGCCGCCTCGAAGGTGGCCTGGGTGCCCAGCGCCTCGATGGCCACGTCGACACCGCGGCCGCCGGTCAGCCGCAGGATCTCGGCCACCGGGTCGAGCCGGCTGCTGTCGACGGCGTGATCGGCGCCCAGTTGCCGCGCGATCTGCAGGCGGTCAGGCAGGCGATCGACGCCGATCACCAGGCTGGCGCCGCCGAGCTTGGCGCCGATGGTCGCGCACAGGCCAATCGGCCCCTGCGCGAACACCGCCACCGTGTCACCGATGCGCACGCCGGCGGTCTCGGCGCCGCTGAAGCCGGTGGACATGATGTCGGGACACATCAGCACCTGCTCGTCGCTCAGGCCGTCGGGCACGAGCGCCAGATTGGCCATGGCATCGGGCACCAGCACGTACTCGGCCTGGCAGCCGTCGATGGTGTTGCCGAGCTTCCAGCCACCCATCGCCTTCCAGCCGTGTTCGGTGCCTGCGCCGTCTTGCGAGCAGACGCCGCACAGGCAGGCGTTGCTCCAGCCGCTGGGCGTGATGGCGCCGGCAATCGCGCGCTGGCCTTCTTGGTAGCCCTGCACCGCGCTGCCCAGCCTGGCGATCACACCCACCGGTTCATGGCCGATGGTCAACCCACGCGCCACCGGGTATTCGCCCTTGAGGATGTGCACATCGGTGCCGCAGATCGTGGTCGTCGTGATGCGCAACAGCGCGTCCAGCGGGCCGAGCTCGGGGATGGGCTTGTCGACCAGGACGATGCGTCCTGGAGCGTCGAAGATCGCGGCCTTCATGGTGCGCTGTTGCATGCGGCGCGACTGTGGGCTACCGCCGCTCATCGGTCTGTGGCCCAGCGCACACGGGCCGGTGCATGCCGCCGTGGCGGATCAGGCCTGCCCAGCCAGCAGTGACGCGGGAAGTTCGAGCAGGCGCAGCACCGGATAGCGCCGCCACTCGGGCTCGGCATGCGCTTGCGAGGCCAGGAAGATGAAGCCCAGCACGGCCTGTGCGTCGCCCAGCCGTTCGGGATGTTCGGCCTTCCAGGCCTCGAAGCGCCGGCGCAGGTCGGGCTCGGTGGCCAGCAGGCCTTCGGCTTCGTCTTCGAACACGTAGTCGCTGAAGCGTTCTTTCCTGTCGAGCACGCTGTCGAAGAAGGCCCAGCGGAAGAAGCTGTCGATGCCCAGCGGCTCCAGCACCTCCACGATGAAGCGGTCGTGCGGCCCACCCAGCGGCAGCAGCCAGTCGCCTTCGGCCACCGCGGCAAGCATCGGCTCGGCACTGACGCTCAGCCGATCATGCAGATGCCGGCCTTCGAAGGGCAGGCGCCGCTTCTCGAAGCTTTCGATGCGATAGCCCTCGGCAGGCACGCGGGCCGCATGCGTGGCGCGCTGCAGGGGTGCCCCATGCGCCTGCAAGCGCAGCGCCACGTCGTGCCAGGCCTGCGGCAGCAGGTAGGCGCGCGGCGGCACCACGGTGGTGATGGCCACGTAGCGGTCGAAGTAGGCGATGTCCTTCTGCCAAGGCGCGCTGCGGTCGTAGCGCAGGCGTTGGTAGTGGCCGACTCGGCTCGGTTCGTAGGCGGCCTGAAAGCCGCAGAAGCGGAAGGTCCGGCTGCGCTGCAGATCGAGCTGCCAGTCCAGCGCGACGGGCGCGCCGGCCGCGACCGTGGCGCGGTCGGCCGCGCGCGCTGCGCGGATGGCGTCGCCGTGCGTCACCGTGTGGGCCAGCGCGCTGTCCACCAAAGCGCGGGTGCCGTGGTAGCGCTCGGCATAGGCCTTCAGCATGTGCGTCTCGGGCATGAAGCCGATGCTGTGATGCAGCGCGGCGTAGCCGGTGGAGAAGCGCGGGCTGTCCAGGAAGTCGGCGATGCCGTCGTCGGGAATCTCCTTCAACGTGTTCACGTAGGGGCACATCGGGAAGCCGCGAGCCGCCATGTCGGCATACAGCGCCGGCAGCATGGTCTGGCGCAGGTGCTCGCCGGTGCGGCCGCCCAGCTTGTCGGGCTGGGTGGCGATCAGCGTCACCACGTGCTGGTAATCGGCGCCGTTGGACGTGTGGGTGTCGACCATCACATCGGGGTCCCAGCGCGTGAACACGCGCGCAAAGACGCGGGCGTTCAGGCTGTCGGCCTTGATGAAGTCGCGGTTCAGGTCGAGGTGGCGCGCGTTGCCGCGAAAGCCGAAGGCCTCGGGCCCGTTCTGGTTGACGCGGCTGGTGCTGCCGCGGTTCAGCACGCCGTCGACGTTGTAGATGGGGGTGTAGACCAGCACCGTGCGGCCGAGCGCAGCGCGCCGGGCTGGGTCCAGGCACAGGTCACGCAGCAGGGCCATGCAGGCGTCGATGCCTTCGGGTTCACCAGGGTGGATGCCGTTGTTGTTGAAGAACACCGGGCGTCCGGCGGCCTTGATGCGCTGCGGGTCGAACACGCCATCCGAGGAGAAGACACCCACATGGATGGGCGCGCCGCCGTCGGAGTGGCCGGCCGCGTGGAATTGCAGCCATTGGCCGAAGGCCTGCGCCAAGCGTTGATGGAAGTGGATGCAGTCCCGCCAGGTGGTGGTCTGGTTGCCATTACCCTTTTCGAACGGCGTCACCCAATCGCTGTTGATGTCCATGGGTGATTGTCGGGCGGCCAAGTCCGGCCATTCAAGCGCCTTGTCAGGCCGCGGCAGATAATCACCATTCCCTATTCTTCAATTCTGCTGGCGCGGCGAACGCGTCGGTCATGGCGCATCAATGCAATTTCATAGCAGAACCCAGCCGGTCAATACACCAAATCATCCTGATTCGGCCAGGCTGGAGGCGGCCCATGCACTTCCATCCACCGCCTGGCTGGCGGCGCAACAGGCCTTTTCGGAACGCCAGCGCGCCCCTGCTGACCAGCCGGTGGTCATCGTGCGCAAGGGCAGGGTGGTGGCGCTGAGTGCAGCGCAGGCCGCTGAGCCGCAAGCGGCGACGTTGGCACCCGCCGGCAAGCCCGCCAGGGTCTTCAGGATCGTTTCGGCGTCTGCCGCGTCCAACCCGGCCATGCAGGCTGAGCCAAGCGAGCCCGCCTGGCAGGGCGCTGCCGCAAGGGGCGGCGACATGCCACGCAAGAAGCGCGTCGCCATCGACAGGCGCCCCGGGCCTGTGCTGCGCATCGTTCATCAGCTGCCCGCCATGGATGCGGGGCCGGGCATTCCTGATGAAGCGTCGACGATGCCGAAGTACCGCGTCAGCGAGTTGTTCGAGATGCTGGCCGGCGTCGACGCGATACTCGACGACATCAGGTTTGCTCGATCGCTGCAGTTCGTCGACGCGGGTTTCGAAAGCACCTGGGCGCAGCTGTCAGGCGTCGCGCAAGCCATTCAGGCGCAAATCAGCACGCGCTAGCGTTTCAGGCGCTCGGCCTGCGATCAGGTACGAGCACGGCCATGGTGCGCGTGATCAGGCTCGCCAATCAGAAGGGCAAGGTGCGATGCAGGCAACTCTTGCCCGACGCGTGGTAGCGCGTCGGACAGCGCCGGGGGCAGCGTATCGCGTGCGATGAACTCCACCGTCGGGCCGATCAGCTGCGTGTGCTGGGCCGGGAGGACCGCGCCAAAGTCGATGACGCCCCGTGGAAGCAGCTTGTCGAGGTAGTGGATGCGGCGGATGTAGCCGTCGGCCTGCGACAGGTTGAACAGGTGCAGGTCGGGCTTGCGCAGCAGCTGGCGGATCAGCGCACTGGGCGTGGACTCGCTCATCGCGAAGAAGGCCTCGATGCGGCCTTCGTCGAGCGCACGCACGGTGTCGTCGGCAGCGGTGTCCACATAGACCATGCCATCCCCGGCCTTGATGCCGTTGGCCGCCAGTAGGGCTTGCGCCAGTCTGTTGGAACCACTGCCCGCGGGGCCGATGTCCAGTCGCAGCCCCCTTGAACGCCGACAGCAGCGGTTTGGTGGGGCCGCGGTAAAAGACCATCCGTGGCTGGTGCGAGATGCTGCCCGGCGACATGAGCTTCTGGGCAATGGCGCTGTCGGCTTGGCCGCCCAGCACGAAGTCCATGGACAGCACCAGCCCGCGCCCGAACAAGGCGTTCGGCCGCGCGATGGCTCGCTCCAGGGGTACGGTCAGCCGCGCGATCACGGCACGACTCCAGGCGCGACGTCAGCGTGTCAGCGCCCCGTAGATGAGGTCCTGCATCTGCTCGCGGTAGTACTTGCGCAGATCGCCCGGCGCCGCCGTGCCGAAGGCAACCACCAGTTGTTCCTTCGGGTCGGCGAAGAAGCCCGTGCCGAAGGCGCCGTTCCAGCTGAACTCACCCGGGCTCCCGGGCACGGCCGCCAGGCCAGGTTGCAGGCGCACGGCCACGCCCAGGCCGAAGCCGTAGCCGTCGCGGTGCGGCTCCACCGCCGCCACGCGGTTCTGGATGCCCGCGCCCAAGTGGTTGCTGGTCATCAGTTGCACGAAGGCCGGGCTCAGCACCTGCTGGCCGTCCAGGCTGCCGCCATTGAGCAGCATCTGGCCGAAGCGGATGTAGTCGCCCATGGTGCCGAAGGCGCAGACGCCGCCGCATTCGAAGGCAGTCGGCTTGTCGATCGACGGGATGCCCTGCGGCTTGCCGTCGAGCGGGTTCAGCGGGAAGGGGCGGGCGACGCGCGCGCGCTGGGCCTCGCTCAGGCGGAAGGTGGTGTCGTTCATCTTCAGCGGCTTCCACACCGTGTCCGACAGGTGGCCGCCCAGGGTCTTGCCGGTGAGCTTCTCGACCACGGCGCCCAGCACCTCGAAGGACAAGCCGTACTCGAACACCGTGCCCGGCTGGTGCACCAGGGGCAGCTTGCTCAGTGCCTCGGCCACCTCGGCCGAGGTGCCCATGTTCGACGCCGCGGCGCCGGTGGGCCAGAGGGCCGCGATCGGGCTGCCGCCGTCAGGGCGGCCGCCATACGGAATGCCGGAGGTGTGCCGAAACAGGTCGTGGATCAGGATCGGCCGCTTCTGCGGCTCCAGGCTGAACTTGCCGTCAGCCGTCGGCACGCCCACCTGCATCGTGGCATAGCTCGAAAAATGATCTGACAGGCGGCTCTGCAGAGGCAGCCTGGCCTGCTCGGTCAAGGCCAAAGCGCCCACGGCGACCATCGGCTTGGTCATCGACGCCAGCGCGAAGACCGTGTCGGTGGTGGCCGGCACGCCCCTGGCCTTGTCGGCGAAACCGAAGGCCTTGAAGTACACGAGCTTGCCTTGGCGCGCGATGGCGACCACCGCACCCGGCACCCGGTTGCGCTCCATCTCGCGCGCGAAGAAGGCGTCGATATTGCGCAAGCGTTCGCTGGACAGCCCCACGCTCTCGGGCGCGGCGGTGGGCAAGGGCTGAGCCAGCGCCGCAGTGGCGAGCGCGCACGTGAAGGCCAAGGTGCCCAGCAGTCGTGGCTTGATCATCGAGATCCTCATGGGGTGGGTTGGGCAGACGATGCTACGCGGCTGCACAGGTCCTGCTCGCCCGGTCACGGCGGAGCCCCGGTGCGACGAGCGCTAAGTGCCGCAGAAGGTCTGGTAGGCCGCCGTGAGCTGAGCGGGCGCGGGTTCCCTGTAACGCGCGTGGGCCGCGTCGTCGTCGAACGGTTGCCGCAGCGCAGCCAGCAATTGCTCGAATGGGGCCAGGTCCTGGTGTTCCGAGGCCGCCGCCAGCGCTTCCTCGACCCGGTGGTTGCGCGGGATCACACAAGGGTTCACGCGGCGCATGCGCGCAGCGCGAGCCAGCCCTGCGCCGCCATCGCCCGCGTCTTCCAGCGCGCAGCGCCCGCGCCAGCGCTGCAGCCAGGGCGTCGGCGCAGCCGGTTCGGCAAACAAGGCGCGCAAGGGGTTGGCATTGCCGGCCGCGACATCGGCCAGGCAGCGCCAGGCCAGGGTGAAGTCGACGCGATGCTGCTGCAGCAGCGCGAGCCAGTCTGCGGCCAGGCGCGTGTCACCGGTATCGTCGGTGGCCTGCAGCAAGCCGAGCTTGGCGCGCTGGCCCTGCAGCCAGGCGGCAGCGTACAGGGCCGGGAACTCGTCGATGACCGCCGTCACCTGTGCCACGGCCTGCTGCGCCGCGGCTTCGTCCTCGGCGTCGGCCATCAGCGGCAGCAGCGCTTCGGCCAGGCGCGCCAGGTTCCAGCGCGCGATGGCGGGCTGCTGGCCGTAGGCGTAGCGGCCGCCGTGGTCGATGCTGCTGAAAACCGTGGCGGGGTCGTAGGCCTCCATGAAGGCGCAGGGCCCGTAGTCGATGGTCTCGCCCGAGATCGTCATGTTGTCGGTGTTCATCACGCCGTGGATGAAGCCCACGTTCATCCACTGGGCGATGAGGTGCGCCTGCCGCCCGGCGACGGCGCGCAGCAGCGCCAGGTGGCGGCCCGGCGTGCCCACCAGTGCCGGGTCGTGACGCGCAATGGCGTAGTCGGCCAGTCGGTGCAATTGCTCGGTTTCGCCTCTGGCCGCAAAGAACTGGAAAGTGCCCACCCGCAGGTGGCTGGCCGCCACGCGCGTGAGCACCGCGCCGGGGAAGGACGCTTCGCGGTAGACCCGCTCGCCCGTGGCCGCTACCGCCAGCGCCCGTGTCGTGGCTATGCCCATGGCGTGCATGGCCTCGCCGATGAGCACCTCGCGCAGCATGGGCCCGACAGCCGCCTTGCCGTCGCCACCGCGCGAATAGGGCGTGCGGCCCGAGCCCTTGAAAGCGATGTCGCGCCGCCGGCCGTGGCGGTCGATGACTTCGCCGAGCAGCAAAGCGCGGCCGTCGCCGAGCTGCGGTGAGAAACCGCCGAACTGGTGGCCGGCGTAGACCTGGGCCAAGGGCTCGGCGCCTTCAGGCAGGGCATTGCCGGCAAACAGCGCCGCGCCTTCGGGGCCGGCCAGCGCTTCAGCATCCAGGCCCAACTCTTCGGCCAGCGCACGGTTCAGGAACAGCAAGGCCGGCGCGGGCACGGCCGCGGGTTTCCAGGCGGCATAGAAGCCGGGCAGTTCGCGCGCGTAGGTGTTGTCGAACGGGATGTGCAGCATGCAGTCGCTTCCTCTTTCGGCGGGAGTGTGACGCCTGGGCCTGGCCGTGTCTGCCTCAGGGTCGGTCGTGGCGCGGGACCAGCGCCTTCTGATGTCGGTGGCCGTGCTTGCGTGCGCCCGCCAGGCCTGATCATGGCAAGGCTGATGACTCCCACTGAGGCACTGACCATGGACGACCCGCTGCGCTGGCACAGCCCGGCTGCCGAGCGCAACCGCGTACCCATCCTGGCCGAACTGCGGCGGCTGCTGCCCGCCCAGGGCCAGGCGCTGGAAATCGCCAGCGGCACGGGCCAGCACGCGGCCCACTTTGCCGGCGCCTTGCCGGGCTGGACCTGGCAACCGACTGACCTCGACCCCGGCGCGCTGGCGTCCATCGACGCCTGGTGCACGGGCCTGCCGAATGTGAAGCCGGCGCTGCATCTGGACGTGCTGGCCACGCCCTGGGCCGGCGTGGCGGCGCCGCTGGACGCCATCTTCAACGCCAACATGCTGCACATCGCGCCCTGGGCCACCTGTGCCGCGCTGATGCAGGGTGCGGCGCGTCATCTGGCGGCGCAGGGCTTGCTGATCACCTACGGCCCCTACTTCGTCGACGGCGAGCCCGCGGCGCCGAGCAACCTGGCCTTCGACCGTGACCTGCAGCAGCGCAACCCGGCCTGGGGCCTGCGGCGCCTGGCCGATGTCGCGCAGCAGGCTGCCGCTGCCGGGCTGCATCTGCGCGAGCGCGTGGCCATGCCGGCGAACAACCTGCTGCTCGTCTTCACGCGCCCGGGCTGAAGCTGCGATACCACGGTGTCATGGTCAGACGGCGCGCACCGGCATCGAATGCGTCCATCGACCACAGCGATCAGGGGTCCGGACATGAACACATCGACAGGGCTGGTTTTTGAACTGCGCTTCACCTCGTTGTTTCAGGAAGGCCGTGGCTACTCGTTCCCTTGTGATGCCCAAGGCCGCGTCGATCTCGACAGCCTGAGCGAGCGCGCGCGGGCCAACTACTTCTTTGCCCGCTCGGTCATCGGGCGCGACGTCGCGGTGCCCGCCGTGCGCCCGGCTGCCGTGCACTGAGGACCCGCAGGTGCGCTGCGCGACACCTCCGGCTACGCCTGAAACGCCTGTGCGCATGGAAACCGCTCGCCGCGAGCGCCGCAGCGGCCGACAACCGATCATGAGCGTCCCGCCTGCCCTTGCGCTGCCCGGCCTGCTGTTGCTGCTGGTGGCGGGCACGGCGGCTGCCGCCCCCCTGCTGGATACCGAAGAACTGCGGCGCAACGGCGCGGTGTCGCGGCACCTCTGGACGCCCGACGCCACCAGCACCGAAGTCGCCGGCATGCGCCTGGCGGTCGGCCTGGCGCTGGGCCTGCGCGGCCCGCTGCGCAACCAGCTCGGCACCCGGCTCGCACCCTCCCTCAGCCTGCAACTCGACCGCCATTCCAGCGTGTCGGTGCTGGCCTCGGGACGGGGTGGCGCGGCCATCGTCTGGCAGCGCTCGAACTGAAGGGCCTGCGCCAGCGCGCTGGCCTCTCAGGGGCAGCTGAGTGCGCTGCCAGCCGCCGAGCAGTAGCCGCGCGGACCCAGCAGCAGCGGCCCCACGCGTTGCAGCCGGGTGCCGTCACTGGCCCAGCAGCCCACGGCGTCGCAAGAGGTCACCGACAGGGGTGGGGTCGTGCGTGACGGGCTCGGTGGCGCGGGACTGGGACGCGGCGCTGTCTGGGCCGCGGGTCGGGCCGATGGTGCGCCGGCCTGCGGCGCCTGCGGCGCGCGCAGCACCTGAGGCGGCGCATCGGGCGCGCCCAAGCACACCACGCCCACCTGTCGCCGCGCAGCGTCCAGCGCCGGTCGCTGGGTGCGATCCGCGGCAGCCAGGTCTTCCTGGCGCTTCAGTTGTTGCTGTGCCGCCAGGCAGGCGGGCGCCTGCAGAGGGTCGAGCGCTGGAGCCTGGCTGGCAGTCGCCAGCAGGGCGACGATGAGGGCGAGGGCCGCGCTCACGAGCCTTGCGGGATCAAGCCGCCGCCAGGGCAGCGTCGTGGTGTGGGTTCATGCACCCCGACTCTAGCCTTGCGCATCCGGCGCCGTCTGCGTGGCGCCGCACCGCGCGCCAGGCCATCAGGCCGCACAATTCGCTTTGCAATGGGCTTGCGCACTTTCATGGGCATTACCTGCATGGCCGTCGGTCTGGCCGGCTGTGTCACGCGCGCTGTCGACGTGTCGCCCACCCGCACCAGCCCGGCCGAGTTCGCCACCTGGGACTGCGCGCGCATCGACGACGAACTCGACACCGTGCAGCAGCGCGCGGCCGACGTGGCCTACAGCGTCGACCAGCAGGCCGGCAACAACATACTGGCCCTGGGCGTAGGCGTGACGGTGTTCTGGCCGGCCATCCTGGCGATGCGGCCCGACGGCCTGGAAGCCAACGACCTGGCGCGCCTGAAGGGCCGTTTCGAGGCCCTGCACGTCGCCGCGCGTGGCATGGGCTGCCCGCCGACTGGCGACACCATCCCGGCCGCGCGCCTGGCCAGCTTGCCTTTGGCGGTGGGCGAACTGCTGGTCTACGAACAGCGCGGCGACAAGGGCGGGCCGCCGCAGCTGTCCACGCTGCGCGTGAGCGCGCTGCGCCGCGGCGAGATCGAGTACCGCGGCGTCGGCGACACGCCGCAGGCCGACACTGCCTGGCGGCAGGACCGCTCGGGCAACATCGTCGCCGCGCCCAACGGCGCGCTGCAATGGCCGCAGTTGCTGCGCGGCGAACTGGTGCCCGGCGCGGTGACGGCCGGCGACATCTCGGTGGCCGGCAATCCGCAGGTGCGGGCGCGCATGCGCGGCCAGGTGGTGGCCGTGGGCCTGCAGACGGTGGCCGGCCGCCGCTTCGACGCTGCGGTGCTCGAACTCTTCGGCGACGCGCCACGCGGCGACAGCGCCACGCGCGTGGACGGCGTGATGGTGGTCGACCGCATCAGCGGCGTGCTGCTCGACCTGGACCTGCGCAGCGCCGAAGGCAGCTTTCGCCTGCACCGCCGCCTGCTGCGCGTGGACAGCGCGGTGCGCTGATGCCGTGCGACTGACACAGATCTTTACCCCCCACCCACAGCGCCGACACGGCCCGGGCAGACCATGACGTCCATACCAACCCACCTGATGAGGACGTCGTGATGAACACCCGCACACTCTCCCTGAGTCGAGCCACCCCGTTCCGCCTGCTGGCGGCCACCACCGCCATCGCGCTGGCCGCCTTCGCAGCCCAGCCTTCGGCGGCCGCTCCGCACGAAGATCACGGCGGCCGCGGCGCCTACGGCATGATGGGTGGCCCGCGCATGGTCGAGCGCATGCTCGACACCGTCAACGCCACGCCCGAGCAGCGCAGCCAGATCAAGCAGATCCTGGACACCGCGCGCACCGAGCAGCGCGCCCAGCACGAAGCCGGCCGCAAGCTGCGCGACGACACCATGGCCCTGTTCACGCAGCCCACGGTCGACGCGCGCGCCGCCGAAGCCCTGCGCCAGCAGATGCTGGCCCAGCATGACCAGGCCAGCAAGCGCATGCTGCAGACCATGCTCGACGTGAGCCGTGTGCTCACGCCCGAACAGCGCAAGACGCTGGCCGACCGCATGGCGCAGCGCCGCGGCATGATGGAACGCCACCGCGCCGAACGCGAGGGCGCCGACAAGGCCCCGCGCTGAAGGCGCTATCCTGCACGCACCCCGCACCGGGGCTCTTTGAAACTCTGCCCCGCTCTGGGGCGCCCCCGATGCCCGCCCCGTGACGAGCCGACTGCTGCTGATCGACGACGATGCCCGCCTCACCGACATGGTGGGCGGCTACCTGCGCCACAACGGCTTCGAGGTCGACACCGCCGGCTCGCTGGCCGCCGGCCGCGAGCAGCTCAAGCAGGTGCAGTACGACGCGCTGCTGCTCGACCTGATGCTGCCCGACGGCGACGGCCTGGACTTCACGCGCGAACTGCGCAGCCAGCCGCGCACGCGACGGCTGCCGCTGTTGATGCTGACGGCTCGGGGCGAGCCGATGGACCGCATCGTCGGCCTGGAGATCGGTGCCGACGACTACCTGCCCAAACCCTTCGAGCCGCGCGAGATGCTGGCGCGGGTGAAGGCGCTGCTGCGCCGCGCCGCTCCCGAGCCGGGTGACGACGAGGTGCTGACCTTCGGCCGCCTGGAAGTCGACCTGGGCGCGCGCCAAGCCCGCCTGGCTGGCCAGGCCTGTGACCTGACCAGCCACCAGTTCGAATTGCTCACCGTGCTGGCGCGCAGCCCCGGCCGCGTGCTCAGCCGTGACCAGATCATGGACTCGCTGAAGGGCCACCCGCTCGAAGCCTTCGACCGCAGCATCGACGTGCACATCTCGCGCATCCGCGCCGTCATCGAGGACGACCCCAAGGCGCCCAAGCGCGTGCTCACGGTGCGCGGCGCGGGTTACGTGTTCGCCAAGAAGCAGGACGCGGAATAGCCTGATCGCATGCGTTCCCTGTACCTGCGCATCTACCTCACGGTGGTCGCCGCGCTGCTGCTGTTTGCGCTGGTCTCGGGCTGGGTCGTGCAGCGCACGCTGGAAGACCAGCGCGAGCGCTCGGTGGCCGCCGCGCGCGAACGCGTGGAGGCCTGGGGCGACCTGCTGGAGCGCGCACTGCCCGGCCCCGACACACCCGAAGTCGAGTTGCAGACCGCGCTGCGCGACTGGTCGCAGCGCCTGCGCCTGCCGATGGCACTGGACGACGCGCAGGGCCGGCGCGTCGCCACGTCTGACTCCTTCATTCGCCGCGAACTCGACAAGGCCGAGCAGGCCGAGCGCGTCCAGTCCATCCGCTTCGACGACGGCCGCACGCTGTGGGTGCCGCGCATGAACCCGATGCGGCAGCCGCGTGGCGCGCGGCCGGGCGAGGCGCGCCCGACGTGGTTCGGCGGCGGGCCGCGACCCTGGCCCGAAGGCCTGGGCATGGTGGCGCTGCTGGTGGTGCTCTTCCTGGCCGTGGCCGGCGGCGCCTGGCCGGTGGTGCGGCGCCTCACGCGGCGGCTGGAAGCGCTGAAGCAGGGCGTCGAAGCCTTCGGCGCTGGCGCGCTGCACCAGCGCGTGGCCGAAGACGGCCGCGACGAGGTGGCCGCCGTGGGCGCCAGCTTCAACCGCGCCGCTTCGCGCATCGAGGCGCTGCTGCGTTCGCACCAGAGCCTGCTGGCCAATGCCAGCCACGAACTGCGTTCGCCCCTGGCGCGCCTGAAGATGGCCGTGGCCATGCTGGAGGACGCGGCGCCGGCACAGCGCTTGGCCTTGCGCCAGGAGATCGATACCGACATCGCCGAGCTCGACGCGCTGGTCGAAGAGGTGCTGCTGGCCAGCCGCCTGGACGCTGCCGCCGTGCTCGACCGCCAGGACAGCGTGGACCTGCTGGGCCTGGCGGCCGAAGAGGCCGCGCGCGTCGGCGCCAGTGCGCATGGCGATCACGTGCAGGTGCCGGGTGACGAGCGCCTGTTGCGCCGCGCCCTGCGCAACCTGCTGGAGAACGCGCGCCGCTACGGCGGCGGCGAGATCGAAGCCCAGGTGGCGCGCCGCCCCGCCGGTGGCGCCGAAGTGCGCGTGGCCGACCGCGGCCCCGGCGTGCCCGAGGCCTACCGCGAACGCATCTTCGAGGCCTTCTTCCGCCTGCCCGGCCACGCCGAACGCGAAGGTGGCGTCGGCCTGGGCCTGAGCCTGGTGCGGCAGATCGCCGAACGCCACGGCGGCCGTGTGCGCTGCGAGCCGCGCGAAGGCGGCGGCAGCTGTTTCGTGCTTGAACTGCCGGCGACCTGAATCAGGCCGCAGCGGTCTCGCGCCGCTGCTGTCGGAACAACCAGATCATGAAGCCGCTGAGCGCGACCCCGGCCAGCACCAGCCCTGCAGTGGCGGCCACCCAGTAGCCCGGCGCGCCCTGCAGCCCGCTCGGCACGCTGCCGCTCACATTGAAGGCCAGCAGGTAACCGCCGCCCAGGCCCACGCCCCACAGCGCGGCGACGTAGATGACCATCGGCACGGTGGCGATCTTGTAGGCCCGCAGCACGAAGGCGGCCACGGTCTGCGCCGCGTCGGCGACGTGGAAGAGCGCCAGCCAGGCCACCAGTGGCAGCGCCGCGGCGAGCACGGCAGCGTCGCGCGTGTACAGGCCCAGCACCGGCGCGCGCAGCAGGTAGATCGCGCCGCCCATGACGGCCGCCACACCGCAGCCGATGAGCAGCCCGTGCCAGCCCAGGCGCCGTGCGTCGCGCGGCTGGCCGGCGCCGATGCTCTGCGCCACCAGCGTGCTGGTGGCGTTGGCCAGGCCCAGCGGCACCATGAACATCATCGACACCAGGTTCACCACCACCTGGTGCCCGGCCACCGGCGTGGTGCCCAGGCGCGCGATGAAGATGGCCATGAAGGCGAAACCCGTCACCTCCACCAGGATGGACGCGCCCATGGGTACGCCCAGGCGCAGCAGTTGGCGCAGCGCGGTGCCGTCGGGCCGGTCGAGCCGCCGGCCGGTGATCTGGAAGGGCGCGTAGAAACGGTCGCGGTACAGCAGCGTCACCGCGGCCAGGGCCTGCGCCCACATCGCCACCGCGGTGGCGATGCCGCAGCCCAGCACGCCCAGCGCCGGCAGCCCGAGCGCCGGCACGCCGAAGACCAGCGCCAGCGACAGCGGCAGCTTCAGCGCCAGGCCGCCGATCTGCAGCCCCATCACCGCCTTGGGCCGCGACACCGCCGTGTTCAACGCGCGGTAGACCGTGAACATCAGCGAGGCCGGCAGCGAGAAGGCCAGCGCGGTGAGGTAGCCGCGCACTTTGTCGGCGACCTCGGGCCCGGCGCGCGCCAGCGCCAGGAAGGGATAGGGAAAGAGCAGCAGCGTGCTGCCCAGCAGCGCCAGCGCCAGTGCCACCCACAGGCCCTGGTGCACCTGGCGCCCTGCCTCGGCCATCTGGCCGGCACCGTACAGCTGGCCGACGATCGGCGCCAGCGCCATCAGCACGCCCATGAGGCCGATGAAGACGGTGATGTAGGCCGCACCGCCGACAGCCAGCGCCGCCAGGTCGGTGGCCGAACTGCGCGCCACGAGCAGCGTGTCGATGGTGCCGAAGGCCAGCACCGAGAGCTGGCCTACGATCACCGGCCAGGCCAGCGGCACGATGCGCCGCGCGCTGTGCAGCCAGCCGTGGTGGGCTTCTGCCCTCAAGCGTCGGCCTTCAAGCGCGCGGCGCCGGCGCGAAGGCCTCGGGCGGCGGGTGGTCGGCGCCTGAGGCCTGCAGGCCGCGTTCGGCATAACGGTTGAAGCGCCAGGCCGTGCCTTCCTGGGTGATGCGGCGCCAGACCGTGCGCTTCTCGGCCGGCGTGTAGGCCGGCCAGTGCTGCACTTCCTCGAAGCTGCGGCCGCAGCCTTTGCAGATGGCGTCGCCCTGGCTGGTGGAGCAGATGGCGATGCAGGGCGCGTCGGGCGTGCTGGCGTACCAGGCCAGCCAGGCGTCACGCGCCCGGGCCGGCATGCTGGTTTCGTCGCACAGCGGCTCGCGGTGGTAGACCATCAGCGCATAGACCTCGGCCAGCGCGCGCACCTCGGTGCAGGCGGTGATGCCGTCGGGCGAGGGCGAGCGCTCGCGCCACCAGTTGATGGCGGCCTCGATGTCGGTGATGTGGATGCCGGCCATGGGGGGCGGGAGTGTAGCGACACCCGCGGCGCCCTGCGCCGGTGCTGGCTTCAGGCGGGCGTGTAGCCGGCCTCGGTGAGACCGGCCACCAGCGCCTCGCGCGGGGCGCTGCTGTGCACCTGCACCCGATGCTGCGGCAGATCGGCGCTGACCTGGGCCTGCGCATCGACGGCCATCACGGCTTCGGTGATGGCGCGCACGCAGTGGCCGCAGGTCATGGCCGGGATCTCGAAGCTCTGCAGGGTGGGTGGCGTCATGTTCATGGCCGCCATCATGCCTTGGCGTAGGCACCGCGGGCCTGTGCCGCCCTTGCGCTGACGCAAGGAAGGCCGCCGGCCAGGCTGCTCTACTGGCGCTGCACGATCAAGCGCCCAGGAGTTGCCATGAACGCACGCCCACTCATCGCCCTGCTGGCCGCGCTGGCCCTGCCGGCCCAGGCCGGCACCGCGGACGAACTGCTGGCCAGCTACGTGGCCAAGGCCGGCGCGCCGGCTTCGGCCGAGCGCGGGCAGAAGTTGTTCAACACCAACTTCGGCAAGGTGATGGGCTTCAGCTGCGCGAGCTGCCACACCGCCACCCCCACCAGGCCGGGCAAGGACGAGGTGACCGAGAAGCGCATCAAGCCGCTGGCACCTTCAGCCAACGCCGAGCGCTTCACCGATGCCAAGAAGGCCGAGTTCCACTTCGACCTGAACTGCAAGGACGTGGTGGGCCGGCTCTGCACGCCCGGCGAGAAGGCCGATGTGCTGGCCTGGCTGCTGACGCTGAAGTAGCCCGGCCTACTGCACGGCCGCGTCCAGGCGCAGCTGCACCGTGGCCGCCGTGCTCACGGTCGGCAGGCCGATCTGCGCCGCCGCCACGCCGCGGCCCAGCAGGTGGCTGCGCATCTGGTTGGCGCGCTGCATGGCCAGCGTGGCCTTGCCGTCGGCGTCGGCCGGCGCGGCCAGCACCGGCAGTCGCGCGCGGCTGCGGCGCAGGCTTTCGGCCACCTTGTCCAGCACCGCGCCGAGCGCGGGCTTGACGGTGCTGCGGTTGGCGTCGAAGCAGAACTCGCGCGGCACGTCCACACCCAGCAGCCCGTCGCTGCGCTGCGCGATGACCACCGGCGTGCCGTGGAAGAAGGACAGCAGCCAGTCGCGTTCGGTGGTGAGGCTGGCGACGCTGCGGCCGGGTGGCGGCTCGGCGGCGCGCGGTGACGTGGGCGCTGTCGTCGATGCTGTGGGCGGTGACGAGGCGCAGCCGTGCAGCAGCAGCAGCAGCAGCGCGGCGGCCAGCAGCAGCGCCGGGCGTGAGAGGTCAGGCAGGGTCTTCGTCATGGCGCCGGCATGCTAGCCCTGCGCAAACCTCGGACCCGAATGCGGTTGTTACATCCGTTCCAGCACCACGGCGATGCCTTGGCCGACGCCGATGCACATGGTGCACAGCGCATAACGGCCGCGGATGCGGTGCAACTGGTTCACGGCCGTGGTGGCCAGCCGCGCGCCGCTGGCGCCCAGCGGATGGCCCAGCGCGATGGCGCCGCCGTTGGGGTTGACACGCGGGTCGTCGTCTTGCAGCCCCAGATCGCGCAGCACGGCCAGGCCCTGCGCGGCGAAGGCCTCGTTGAGTTCGATCACATCCATCTGCGCCAGCGACAGGCCGGTGAGCTCGAGCACCTTGCGCGTGGCCGGCGCCGGGCCCATGCCCATGATGCGCGGCGGCACGCCGGCGGTGGCCATGCCCACCACGCGGGCGCGTGGCGTAAGGCCATGCCTGGCGGCCGCCGACTCGCTGGCCAGCAGCAGCGCGCAGGCGCCGTCGTTCACGCCGCTGGCATTGCCGGCCGTCACCGTGCCATCGGGTTTGACGACACCCTTCAGCTTCGCCAGCGCATCCAGCGACGTCTCGCGCGGATGTTCGTCCTGCTTCACGACGAGCGCCTCGCCCTTCTTCTGCGGCAGGACCACCGGCACGATCTCGGCGTCGAAGAAGCCGGCCTGCTGCGCCGCCACCGCCTTCAGCTGCGAAGCCAGCGCCATGCGGTCCTGTGCCTCGCGTTCGATGCGGTACTCGCTCGCCACGTTCTCGGCGGTCTCGGGCATGGCGTCTATGCCGTAGCGTTCCTTCATGCGCGGGTTGACAAAACGCCAGCCAATGGTGGTGTCGTACATCTGAGCAGCACGGCTGAAGGCGCTCTCGGCCTTGCCCATGACGAAGGGCGCGCGGCTCATGCTCTCCACCCCGCCCGCTATCATCAACGTAGCTTCTCCCGCTTTGATGGCGCGGGCCGCCGTGCCCACAGCGTCCATGCCAGAGCCGCACAGGCGGTT
>JANNFE010000404.1:0-5281 GCA_031379415.1 Betaproteobacteria bacterium
ACGCGGAAGTCGCTCGTCGCCGCCGGGCCTTGCGGGCTGATCATCAGCTGCGTCTGGCCCAGGCGCGTGGGCGCGAAGCTGACGTAGCCGTCGGCCACCGGGTTGCTGCCGGTCCAGCCGAGGGCGGCCAGCAGCGCGCGCAGGTCGATCCTGTCCTTGCCGGGCACGAAGTCGGTGATGGTGTCGCCGGCATCGCGCAGGCTGTTGTAGACGAAGATGTTGTTGCCGCCGTTGCCGCTCAGCACGTCGGCGCCGCTGCCGCCGACCAGGATGTCGTCACCCGGCGTGCCGGCCAGGATGTCGCGGCCGCCGGTGCCGGTGATGACGCGGTACAGGTTCAGGCCCAGGATCACGGGGTCGTGGTCCGACGACTTGAACATGTCGGGCTGGTAGGGGTCGGGCGCGCACAGGCCGCCGCAGGTCGTGGCCGGGGCCTTGAACTCCAGGTTGTAGTCATAGATCACCGCCTCGTCGGCGTTGATGTGCCAGTGCGTGGCCGCTCCCACCTTGGACGACATCGTGGCCGTGGTGATGGCATGGTCCAGCCGGCCGGCAGCGCCGTCGAACACGTAGGAGTAGCCCATCGCGTTGTAGCGGCCGATCTGGTCGACGTAGCCACTGCTCGTCAGGTCGAAGATCGGGTCTTCCTGGCCGTAGGCGTTCATGTCGCCGACCAGCAGCACGTCGTTGCTGCCGCTGTTGCCCTGCAATTGCGCGACGAAGGTCCGCAGGCGCTGCGCCTGCTGCACGCGCAGGGCGTTCCAGCAACCCTGGCCGTCGCCGGCGTCCAGGTTGCCCGGTGCGTCGGCGTCACCGGCACCGGGGCAACTGCCCTTGCTCTTCAGGTGGTTCACCACCAGCGTGAACTTCTCGCCGTTGGCGGCGGCGAAGGTCTGCGCCAGCGGCGGGCGGTTGTTGATGGCGTCGGGGTCGGTCACCGGTGCGCCCACGGGCGTGAGCCGCGCCGGCTTGTAGATCATGGCCACGCGGATGGCGTCGGTGCCGTTGCCGGTGGCCGGGTTGGCCACCGTGGCGTAGGTGCCCGCGCCGACCCTGGTGTTCAGCGCATCCACCAGGTTCTGCGCCGCCACGTTGGCGTTGTTCTGGATCTCCATCAGCCCGACGGCGTCGGCGTTGATGGCGGCCAGCGCCTCGACGATCTTGACGCGTTGGCGCGTGAACTCGCTGATGTTGTTCGCGCCGCGGCAGTTGCTGGCGGCAGTGCTGGCGCCCAGCGTGCAGCCCTGGCCGGTCAGCCCGTCGGCGGTCTGGCCGTTGGTGAAGGTGGTGAAGAAGTTCAGCACGTTCATGCTGCCCAGGCGCACGTTGCCACCCACCGCGGGCGGCGTGCTGCTGCGCGGATTGCTGGCGGTGAACACCGGTGCCACGGTGGGGTGGATCTTGTAGTCGCCGAAGCCGGTGTTGCTGGCCGTGGCCAGGCCGTAGTCGATGACGCCCGTGAGGGCCGCCACCGTGTCGCCCCCGCGCGGCACACCGTTGGCGCCAAGGTAGGGCGTGGGGTTGGGGTTCTGCGTGCTGCGGCCGTCGTCCAGCAGGACGCGGCGGCGCGCGTTCTCTTCGGCCAGGGCCTGGGCCAGCGGACCAGGGCGCTGGCGATTGGTCGGCGTTTCCAGGCGCCCGCCCGCCGCCAGCGTGAGCTGGCCGTAGCGGCCCTGGAAGAAGTTCTGCTGCACCGTCAGCGGGCCGGCGATGGTCACCAGCATGCCTTCGTAGCGTTCCAGGTCGTCGTTGACCACTTCGGGCAAGGTGATCGGCGTCGGCACGATGCTGCCGCTGCCCAGCACCGCCAGGCCGCTGATGGTGGTGAGTTCGGTGACGCGGTGCGCCAGCGTGTCGGCATTGCTCGCCGCGCCGGTGTTGAACTCGGTCACCAGGCCGGTCAGGCGGATCAGCTGGCCCACCGTCACCGTGGGCGCGGTGCTGGTGAAGACGAGGATGCCGTCCGAGGTGAGCGGGTCGCCGTCACCGTTCGGGTCTTGCAGGAAGAAGCCGTTGTTGGTGAGCAGCGTCACCACGCCGGTGGTGGTGACCGTCTGGCCGACCAGCGGGCTCGTGCTGCCCGGGCCCTGGATGGCGTAGATGGGCGTGTCGACGGCCAGTGCCTGCGTCTGGGCGGCGCCTAGCAGCAGCGCCAGCGCGGCGCGCGCGATGAGGGTTTGCAGTTTCATGGTGTTCCTTGCTGTTCAGGGGCTGGCTGGTACGCAGCGGCACTCAACGGCGCGCACGGCGGGCCACGAAGCCCACCGTCGCCACGCCGGCCAGCAACAGCGCCAGGCTGCCGGGCTCGGGCACCGCGCTGGCGACGTTGAAGCTGAAGTTGTCGATGGCCAGGCCGTGGTCGTTGCCGACGTCGTTGAGGTCCACCCAGCGCAGCCACAGCGTCTCGCCCGCGGCCCACTCCGTCAGCACGGTGCCGCCCAGGCCGGCCACGCTGCCGGCGCCGTTGCCGTCCACGGCGGCAGCGGTGCTGCCGATGACCGGCGAGACCACGTCGAAGCCGGCGCCCGGGCGGTTGCCCGGCGCGGTGCTGAAGGCGCCGCCCAGCACCCAGTCGAAGACCAGGCTCTGTGCGTTGGTGTTGCCGCCGTTGCGCCACTGCTCGCCGCTGTACGACACCGTGAAACCGGGCAGCGTGCTGCCGCTGGTGTTGGTGAAGGCCACGGCGATCCAGCCGGCCAGACCGCCGCTGGCCGGCGAGCCGAAGTAGGCGCCGCCCGAGGCCACGACGCCCAAGGCGCGTTCGCCCGCGCCCGACGCGCCGAAGCTGCGGAAGGTGCCGGCATTGCTGCCGCCGGTGTCGGCCGCGATGGTGGGCGCTGCTGTGCCGTTGCTGACGATCAGGCTCCAGCCCGCCAGCGTGCTGTCGTTGACCCAGGCGCTGGCCGTGGTCGACGTGGTGAGCGAGTCGAAGCTCTGGCTGTAGCTGAAAGCCGAAGAGGCGACGCCGATGTCGGCGTGTGCAGGCAGCAGCGTCAGCAAGGCGGCGGTGGCGAGCAGGGTCTTGGTCATGGTGGAGCTTCCTCGAAGGTGGGTGAGAAACAGCGCGGCGCCATTGCTGGCGCCGCGGTGCGTTTTGGCACCCCGGGTGCCAAGCATGAATCGTGCGGGACGCTGAAGCTCCGCAGCCACCTTCCCCCCATGAACCGGGGGCAGGGTATGGACTTAGGAGCCTAGCGCTTGCGACGCACGGCGATGAAACCAAGCGTGGCCATGCCGGCCAGCATCAGCGCGACGCTGCCGGGCTCGGGTACCGCGCTCACCGTGAAGGCCGTGGTGTCAGGCACGGTCGCTGCGTAGCTACCGTCACCCAGGTCTTGCCAGTTGGCGATGTTGCTGACCAGAGTCTTGTAGTCCGCGTAGGCGCCAAGGCCACTGCGCGGGCCGGTGTACTGCGCGAAGTCGGAACCAAAGGCGAGCTGAACGGCGCCGGTTCCCACCGACAGGCCGGTGCCTGCGAGCGAGCCGCCCGCCGCGCTGCCGTAGGTGCTGGAGCTGATGGCGGCCAGGAAGGTGCTGGGTGTGGTGGCCGACGTGCCCAGGTAGGCGTAGAGCGTGTCCTCGGTCTGGCTGAAGCCGTAGTTGGTGTTGCCGGCGACGGCCTCGCGCACGTAGCTGCCGGTGGAAGCGGCCAGCAGCGTGGCGCTGTCGGTCGCACTGAAGCGCACCACGGTGCCGGCGCCCACGGGCGCCGTGGTGGTCCACGACGAGTAGCTCTCGCCGCCGTTGAAGGCCGAGACGCCGTCCCACTCGTTGTCGCTGAACCAGACCTTGGTGCCCACGGGCAGGTCGACCAGCGTGACCACCGCAAAGCCGTCTTCGTCAGCGTTGAAGGCCGTGAACAGCAGATCCCCTGTGCTCTGGGCTTGGGCGGGCAGTGCGGCGGCCAGCACGGCGGCCAGGGCAAACAGACGGTTCGTCATGATGAACTCCTCGGTGTGTAGGGGGCCGCAGCGATGGTTCGGCCTTTGGGCGCGACAGTAGCGGGCGGTGATGAAGCTGCCGTGACAGCGCCACGTGGGTCCCCACTCAGAGGGTGCCGGCACGGGCCTACACTCGCAGCGGCGTTTCTCGACATCCGTCCTGAAGGACTCCACGCATGGCAGACGACGACCCCCGCGAACGCGCCGAACAGCGCACCCTGCTGATGCCGCGGCGCGAGCAGGGCAGCGAGTTGCGGGCCGGCCACCAGCTGCAGGAGTTCGTCGTCGAGCGTCTGCTCGGCGTGGGTGGCTACAGCTGCGTCTACCTGGCGCGTGACACCAAGCTCGACCGCCGCGTGGCGCTGAAGGAATACCTGCCCGCCACCCTGGCCATGCGCGCCCCAGACGGCCAAGTGATGCCGCGGCTGCCGCGCTTCGAGGAGTTCTTCAACAAGGGGCTGCAGGGCTTCCTGAACGAAGCGCGGCTGCTCGGCAGCTTCGACCATGCCTCGCTGCTCAAGGTCTATCGTTTCTGGCCCGAGAACGGCAGCGCCTACATGGTGATGCCCTACTACGAAGGCATCACGCTGAAGAAGTGGTTGAACGACCTGGGCACGCCGCCCAGCGAGAAGTGGCTGCGCGACCTGGCCGAGCCGATGATGGCCGCGCTGCAGGTCATGCACGAGCAGAAGTGCTACCACCGCGACGTGGCGCCCGACAACATCCTGATGCTCTATGACCGCGCCAAGGCCGGCGCAGCCGGCGGGGGCAGCTACCTGGAACAGCGCCCGCGCCCCGTGCTGCTGGACTTCGGCGCCGCGCGGCGTGTCATCGGCGACGCCACGCAGCAGCTCACCGCCATCCTGAAGAGCGGCTACTCGCCGGTGGAGCAGTACGAGGGTGAGGTCTCGCTGCGCCAGGGCCCGTGGACCGATGTCTACGCGCTGTGCGCCGTGCTCTACACCGCGGTGACGGGCAAGGCGCCGCTGTCGTCGATCGCGCGCGTGGTGCGCGATGACCAGGTGCCGGCGCGCCAGGCGGGCAAGGGGCGCTATTCGGAATCCTTCCTGGCCGCCATCGACGCCGGCCTCACGGTGCGGCCCGAGCAGCGGCCGCAGAGCATGGCGGCGCTGAAGGCGCTGATGGACATGCCGGTGCCGGCGCCGCGCCCGGTGCCCGCGCCGGCCGCGGCACGTGCGCAGCCTGACCTGGTGCTGGAGCCACCGGCGGCATCCAGACCGCGCTGGCTGTGGTGGGCCGTGGCTGCTGCAGCCGTGGTGGCGCTGGCGGCCGGGCTGGCGCTGCGCCGCGGCTGAAGCGCCGTGCGCTGCGCGTGCTAG
>JANNFE010000405.1:0-4931 GCA_031379415.1 Betaproteobacteria bacterium
CCGTGCAGTGCTCAAGCTCGACGACTGCCAGGGCTTCAGCCTCGACGAAAGGCAAGGTGGTGGCACGCGCCAAGCGTGCCATGCTTCTTGTTGACCATGCTTGGCTGCCTGCGGCCATTCCTGATCCAGCCGGCCTTCCGACAGGCGTTCAACAGCGATCCGGTGCATCCGCTGCGCCGCGCCTTCGAGGCGAACAAGCTCGACGGCTTCAAGCCGCTGGCGCCGCTGATGATGTGCCACGGGTCGAATGACCCGCTGGTGACGGTGGCCAACACCGACACGGTGGCGCGGGCCTTCCAGGTGGCGCTGGAGGCGATACCGGCCGGGCCGCCCCGGGCGGTGGCCTATCACTTCGTGGGCATGCCGTTCTGCAACACGCAGGCGCGCGCCTTCTTCGAGCTGCACATGAGCCGTTGAGGAGACTCCGCCGTGGGCGCTGCGAGCGGGCGTCACCCTGCAAGCGCATGAATGCCGGCCCCTGAGCGCCGGGAATCCTTCTTGCTGCGCCCGCAGCGGACGCGTTCACCTCGCCGCAGCGCGCAGCACCAGCGCCTGGCCAGGCAGCGGCGCCACGAAGCGGTCGTGCGGCAGCCTTGCCGCGGACAAGGCGGCCTTCAGGTCCTGCCGGGGTGCGTCATAGGCCTCGAAGCCGAGCTGGAAGGCCTCGAAGTGATGCGCCAGCGCCTGCCGCGCGCGCACGTCGGCCATCAACTTCACGGCCTCGGCCGGCGCCATGTGGCTGTCGACCATGAAGGACACGGGCTCGTAGGCGCCGATAGGCAGGATCGCCAGGTCGACGCCGCCGTGCTTCTGGCCAGTGGCCCGGTAGATGGCGCCGTCGCCATAGCCGGCGTCACCCACGTGATAGATCTTCAGACCGGCTGCCTGCACCACATACGCAGCCCAGAGCGTGGCCTGCTGGTCGAAGGGGCTGCGGCCCGAGCCGTGCAGCATCGGTTCGACATGCACCGTGGCGCCGGCCTTCAAGGGCACGCTGGCGCCCCAGTCGTGTTCGCTCACGCGGCTGGCGGGCATGGCCTC
Source organism: Betaproteobacteria bacterium (assembly GCA_031379415.1). GTDB lineage: Bacteria > Pseudomonadota > Gammaproteobacteria > Burkholderiales > Burkholderiaceae_C > Rubrivivax. Next base: position 1,042 of record JANNFE010000405.1, read on the forward strand.
GGCCACCCGCGCGCGGTTGCCCAGCGGCACGATCACCTGCGGCATGTCGCGCGCATCCAGTCGGCGCAGCGTGGGCAGGTCGAGGTGGTCGTAGTGGTCGTGCGAGATCAGCACCACGTCGATGCGGGGCAGTGCGTCGAAGGCCACACCCGGCGCCTGCACCCGCTTCGGGCCGGCGAAGCTGAAAGGCGAGGCGCGTTCCGACCACACGGGGTCGGTCAGGATGTTCAGGCCCGCCACCTGGATCAGCAGCGTGGCATGGCCGACGAAGGTGACGCGCGCAGTGCCGTCATCCACGCGCGCGGGTGGCGGTGGTTCAGCGGCGACCGGCACGCTGTCGGGCCACGTGGCCTGCGCGCCTGTCAACCGGAGCCACAGGTAGCCCGTCACCGAACTGTCCTTGACGTGGCCGGGGTTGCTGAAGCGGCTGCCGTCGAAGTGCGGCCTCACCGGGCCCTGGTAGGGGCTGCCGCACGCGGCCAGCAGGCAGCCCGCTGTCAAGGCGAATGCCATCAGCGGCGCGCGCCGACGGCGACGGGTGGGGCCGGGCGTGATGACCGCGGAGGGCGAGCGCTTCGTCATCCCCGAATGATGCCGGTGCCGCGCCCGGCCGTCGCTGCGGCCAAGGTCCTGGTGAGCCCTGCCCACAAAGGGGTAACTTTGGCTCGGCCTTCCCGCCGTTTCACGCGTGGCACGGTTTTCACACACTGTCCCGATCGCCAGATGCTGGGCCGCGACCACGTCACCGACCTGCTGCAGTTCCGGCTGCCGCCGCCAGTCACTCTCAACCCTTCGAGGAGCCATCCCGCCATGCCTACCGCCACCGCCGCCCCCGGCAAGTCGCTCTTGAGCCCGCACGACCACACGCTGATCCTCATCGATCACCAGTCGCAGATGGCTTTCGCCACCAAGTCCATCGACGCCGTCTCGCTGCGCAACAACGCCGGCCTCGTGGCCGCGGCCGCGGCCGCGTTCGGCGTGGCGACCATCGTCACCAGCGTCGCCGAGAAGAGCTTCTCGGGCCCGGTGTTCGACGAGATCAAGAAGGCGCTGCCCGACGCGGACGTGATCGACCGCACCACGATGAACACCTGGGAAGACGCACGCATCGCCACCAAGGTCAACGCCATCGGTCACCCGCGCATCGTGCTGGGCGGTTTGTGGACCAGCGTCTGCATCGTCGGCCCGGCGCTGTCGGCGCTGGACCAGGGCTTCGAGGTGTATGTGATTGCCGATGCCTGCGGCGACGTGTCAGCCGAGGCGCACGGCTGCGCCATGGACCGCATGGTGCAGGCGGGCGCGCGGCCGATGACGTCTTTGCAGTACCTGCTGGAGCTGCAACGCGACTGGGCGCGCGGCGAAACCTACGCCAGCACCACCGGCATCGCCATACAGTACGGCGGGGCTTATGGGCTGGGCCTGATCTACGCCAAGTCGATGTTCAACGCCGCCGAGGGCCATTGACGGAGATCGTCATGACAACCAGCCTCACCCCGTCGCACCACAAGGCCATGGTCCATGGCCAGGTGCTGCACTTCGTTCGCGCCGGCGAGGGCCCACCGCTGCTGCTGCTGCACGGCTGGCCGGCCACCGCCTACCACTGGCGCAAGATCATGCCGCTGCTGGCGCCGCACTTCACCGTCATCGCCCCCGACTTGCGCGGCTTCGGCGATTCCAGCAAGCCCGCCGGCGGCTACGACACGCGCAGCATCACGGCGGATGTGCGGGCGCTGGTCAAGCAGATGGGCTTCGAGCGGACCTTCATCGTCGGCCACGACATGGGGGCGGTGCATGCCTACACCTATGCCGCCGACCACCCCGACGAGGTGCCCGCCTTCGCCTACCTGGACGAGCCGCTGCCCGGCCTGAGCTACGAAAGTTTTGCAGCGCTGAAGCCCGAACCCTTCTGGCAGGGCGGGTTCTGGTTCGCCCACTTCCACCTCGTGCCGCAGCTGCCCGAGGCGCTGACTGCCGGGCGCGAAGGCCTGTACCTGCGCCACATCATCGGCCGCATGGCCTACGACCCGACGGTCTTGACGGAAGCCGACTTCGCCGAGATCACACGCACCTTTGGCGGCGGCGGCCTGGGGCCGAGCATCGGCGTCTACCGCGACATCGCCATCACCATCGCGCAGGTGCAGGAGGCCATGGCGCGTGGCAAGCTGAAGCAGCCCGTGCTGGCGCTGGGCGGAGCCTTTGGCATGGGTGAAATCCCCGGCCACGAGATGCGGCAGGTGGCGCACAACGTGGAAGCCGGTGTGCTGCCCGAGTGCGGCCACTTCCTGGCCGAAGAACAGCCGGCTGCACTGGCCGAGCGGCTGCTGCGCTTCTTCTCGGCCGTGCCCCATTGAGGAGTTGGATTCACAGACGGACCGGCAGCTTCGGGTTCTGGTGCAGCGCAGGCGCATCGAGGTTCGACTGCAGCAGCGGGCGCTCATCATCCTGCTGGCCGCCAAGGGGATGCAGAACAAAGACATCGCCGCCGAGGTCGGCCTGGATCGGCGGCAGGTGGCGCTGCGGCGGACGCGCTTCCTCGAAGGCGGCATCGACGCACTGCGCAAGGATGCGCCGCGTTCGGGCCGCCCTGCCCGTGTGATGGCGCAGATGGAGTCCCGGATCGTGCAGGCCACGCAGCACGAGAAGCCGGCCAATGCCACCCACTGGAGCACGCGCACGCTGGCCGAGCACCGGGGCGTGGGCGCCACGACGGTGCGCCGCGCCTGGCGCAACAACGGCCTGAATCCTCACCTGAGCCGAGCCTTCAAGGTCTCGCGCGATCCGCGCTTCGAGGACAAGCTGCTGGACGTGGTGGGCCTGTACCTGAACCCGCCGGAGCACGCGCTGGTGCTCAGCTGCGACGAGAAGAGCCAGATCCAGGCGCTGAACCGAACGCAGCCGGGCCTGCCGATGAAGGCCGGGCGAGCCGGCACTGCCACCCACGACGACAAGCGGCGCGGCACAACCACGTTGTTCGCGGCGCTCAACACGCTGGACGGTCGGGTGATCTCGATATGCCAGCCGCGGCACCGCCACACGGAGTGGCTGAAGTTCCTGCGCCTGATCGACCGCAAGACGCCCAAGGGCCTGGCGCTGCACCTGATCATCGACAACTACGCCACGCACAGTCACCCCGAGGTGCAAGCCTGGCTGGCCAAGCATCCGCGCTTCGTCATGCACCTCACGCCGACCCGTGCATCGTGGCCGACATGGTCGAGCGATTCTTCCGCGACATCACCGACAAGCGCATCCGCCGCGACAGCTTCACCAGCGTGTCTGAGTTCGAACTGGCCATTGACCTGTACGTCGCCGACCACAACATCGACCCCAAGCCCTTCATCTGGACGGCCAGTGCTACCGACATCCAGGCCAAGGTCACCCGCGCCAAGGCGGCTCTGGCGGCGGTCTCACGATAAGCACAGAACAGTGCGACGCACCACACGAGGCAAGCGCTGATCGACGCGCTTCGTGAACGCCACTTCACCGACGGCGGGGGTGAATGGCGACTTGAGATCGCAGAAGTGGCGCCGGTGAGCCCCATTTTCGGCACTTCGAGGCCGCTTTCAGGCCTCCGTTCAGCCTGCAGACGCACCGACCCCTTGGGTCGTCAATCGGCGCCTGGCGATGTACAGGTTTACCAGCGCCGCCTGCGCCTTCTCCCGCGCCTCGTTCTTGGCGATGCCGCGGTAGCTGACCTTGCGGTAACCGAACAGATTCTTGATGACGTGGAACGGGTGCTCGACGATGGCCCGCACCTGTCATGCTCCTCTTCGCTTGGCCTACTCCCTCCCTTCAGCCCAGGCGCCACTGGCACAGAATCAAATTTCCTATCTCCAGTCAGCAACCCCTCCCGCCACCTCCGCGCACCTAGGCCCAACCCCTCGTTCAACCGG
>JANNFE010000425.1:0-26491 GCA_031379415.1 Betaproteobacteria bacterium
TGCTGCGCGCCTGCGTGGGCCTCGGCTTCCTGACGGAGGTGGCCGGCCGCTTCGAGAACACACCCACTGCGGCCGTGTTTCTGGTCTCGCGCAGCCCCGCCTTCATGGGCAACGTCATTCGCTACAGCGACGCCCTCTACACCACCTGGGGCAAGCTGGAAGAGTCGGTGCGCAGCGGCCAGCCGGCCTTGCCGGCGCAGGTCTACCTGGGCGACGACCCGGCCCACACGCGCGGTTTCGTGGTCGCCATGCACGAGCGTGCGATGGGCATTGCGCGTGCGCTGGTGCCACTGCTCGACCTGCAGGGCCGACGCAGCATGCTCGACGTGGGCGGCGGGCCGGGCACCTATTCCGTGCTGCTGACCGAGCGTTTCCCGGGCCTGAAGTCCGAGGTCATCGAACTGCCCGGCGTGGCCGCGGTGGCGCGTGAACTCGTGGCCGCCGCCGGCGCCAGTGACCGCGTGGCGCTACGCGACGGCGACTATCACAGCGCCGACTTCGGCTCGGGCAAGGACGTGGTGCTGATGTCCGGCATGTTCCACCGCGAAAGCGAAGCCGCCTGCCGCAGCCTGATCGCACGCGCCGCGGCCTGCCTGGAACCGGGCGGCCTGTTGATCGTGAGCGATGTCTTCACCGACGAAGGCGGCGCGCAGCCGACCTTCGCCGCGATGTTCGGCCTGAACATGATGCTCACGGCACCCGACGGTGGTGTTCACGCCGACGCCGACGTCAAGCACTGGATGGCCGACTGCGGCTTCGGCAGCATGCGCATGCTGCCGCTGCCGCCGCCCATGCCGCACCGCATCGTGATAGGGGTCAAGCCTTGAGGCGGCGGCACGGCTTGCTGGCGGCGCTGGGGGCATCGGCGTCGGTCTGCCTGCCGCCTGTGCAGGCGGCCATCCCCAAGCCCACGGTCGGCGAGATCAAGCCGCTGGGTGACGACCGTTTCCAGATCGGCCGCATCCTGCTCGACAAGCGCGCTGGCAGCTTCACGGTGCCGGGGCGCATTCACGTCACGGGCAAGCCGCTGGAGTACCTGGCCACGAGCCCTGGGGGCATGAAAGCCTACGAGACGCTGCTCGAGGTCGACACCGGCGGCAGCGAGTTCAATCTGGCCTGCATCCTGATCGGGCTCGACCGCGACCCGAAGCAGGTGCCGTGGCGCCAGTTCCGCAAGGTGCCGAAGATCGGCGGCCAGCAGGTCACGGTCTCCATCGCCTGGACGGAAGGCGGCAAGCGGCGCCTGGTGCCCGCGGCCGACGCGCTGCTCAACCCCGAAGCCGGCGTGAAGCCCGAATCGGTGGAGTGGGTCTACACCGGCTGCCCGGCCTCGGAGGTGGTGGGCCACTTCGCCGCCGACGACACCGGCACGCTGATCGGCTTCGTGCACGACGCCAATACCATCATCGAGTCGTCCGCGCCCATCGGCCTGGGTGCCTACGGTTCGGTGCGGGGGCACGCCATGCTGCCGCCCGGCGGCACGGCCATCGAGCTGGTGGTCGCGGCCATCAACATCGCCAAGTGATCGCCACGCGCTGGCTGATGCTGCTGGTCGCAGCCCTGCTGGTCCTCGCGGCATCCGGCGTCGCGCTTGGCGGCATGCAGCCGGCGGCGCTGCGTGTGGGCGTGACGGCTGTCGTGGGCGTGCTGGCACCGCTGTTCTGGCCGGGGCTCGCGTCCACATCGGGCCGCACGGCGCTGCGCGTACTGGCCTGGTCGTTTGCTGCCGCAGCGGCGGCTGCGGTGCTGTTGGTCGCACTGGGCCAGCGGACGCAGACCTGGACCGAGATCGCCGCCAGCTGTGCCATGCTGGCGCTCATCCTGGTGGTCGCACATGGCGCTGCAGCGGCACTGGAAGCGCTGTGGCGGGCCGGTGCACAAGACGCACAAGACGCACACACCGCACGCGAAGGGGCGGGCCGCAGCGTGACCGCCGCACTCCTGCTGCTGGGCGCCTTGCCGCTGTGGCTGGGGCCGCTGGCCGACGCGCTCTCGCGCCGCCACGCTTGGCTGGTGGACGCGGTCGTGAGCCTGAGCCCGCTCAGCCACCTGGCCGTGGCCAGCGGCAACGACCTGCTGCGCAATGACTGGTTCTACCAGCACTCGTCGCTCGCCGGCCTGCAGTTCGCCTACCCTGGCCCAGGCGAACTCGCCGGGTTCTACGCCACAGCCGGCGCCTTGCTGGCATTGACGTCGCTGGCCATCCGGCGCGCCGGCCTTCCAACTTCAACGGAGAAGACTCGATGATGAATCGTCGTCACCTGCTGGCTGCCCCGGCCACCCTGCTGCTGGGGACCGCCTTCGCGCAAAGCGCCGAAAGGATGGACCCGCAACTGCGCCGCCGCGTCGTGCGCAGCGTGGCCGGCGGCCTGCACTACCTGCGCGGCCAGCAGGCGCCTGATGGTTCGGTGCTGAAGTCGGTGGGCATCACCGCGCTGGCCCTGCGCGCCTTCCTCGAAAGCCCCGAAAAGTATAACGAGGCCGATGGCGCCTTCATCACGCGCCAGGTGGAATTCATCGTGGCAAATGCGCGGCCCGACGGTTCCATCAGCACCACGCTGCAGGCCACCGCCTACAACACCGCGGTGGCCATGAGCGCGCTGGCAGCGACGAAGAACCCGAAGTACGAACCCCTCCTGGCCGCCGGCCGCAAGTTCCTGGCCACGCACCAGGTCGACGAGGCCGAAGGCTACAAACCCGACCACGCCTACTACGGCGGCATCGGCTACGGCGGCGGCGAACGGCCCGACCTGTCCAACGTGTATGTCGTGCTCGAAGGCCTGAAGGCGGCATCCACCGACCCGAAAGACCCGGTCTGGCAAAAGGCGCTGACCTTCGTGAACCGCACGCAGAACCGCAGCGAGAGCAACGACCAGAAGTTCGCCGCCAACGACGGTGGGTTTGCCTACCGGCCCGGCTCCAACCCGGCCGAGTACGAGAACGGCACCGCGTCCTATGGCGGCATGACGGCGGCCGGCCTGTTGAGCCTGCTCTTTGCCGGCACCGACAAGACCGACCCCCGCGTGCAGGCCGCCTACAAGTGGATGACGGCCAACTACACGCTCGACGTCAACCCGGGCACGAACAAGAAGCACGGCCTCTTCTACTTCTACAACGCCCTGGCCAAGGTCATGCTGGCCTATGGCGAAGACACCTTCGTCGACGGCAAGGGCCAGCGCCGCAACTGGCGCAACGAGCTGGCGACCAAACTGCTGGGCCTGCAGGCCGCTGACGGCAGCTGGTCCAACACCGAGTCCAACGCCTGGTGGGAAGACCGGCCGCAGCTCGTCACCGCCTGGTCCGTGATCGCGCTCGAGCACGTGCTCAAGTGACGCGGTGCGGCGCCTGCTGCGTTGGTCGCGCCTGCTCCCGTTCCTGCTCGGGCTGGCGCTCTGCGGCGCTGCGCTTGCGGCCGCGCCGCCGCTACTCGAACTGACAGCCACGCCGGCCTGGAAGGGCTGGTCGCGCCCTGGCCGTGCGTCCGAGCTCGACATCCGCATCCGCAGCGACGTGGCCACCAGGGCCACGCTGGAGGTGAGTGCCGGACAGCAGACGCTGCGTGCTGAACTCGAACTTGAAGCCGGCCGCGTGCTGCGCCTGCAGCTGCCGGTGAGCGCCACCGCCGGGCTGGCGGCCAGCGCGACGGCGGCCGCCGCGTCGGCGCCGCGGCGCGAGATCGCCGTGGCGCTGTCAGAGTCACCCGTGCTGGGTGTCGGCCTGGCCAGCGAAGAGCGGGTGCGGCTCGAAGGTTTCCACAGCCTGGCCTTGTCCGCCGACGACCTGCCGCGCCATGCGTCGGCCTACGCCAGCGTCGACGCGCTGATCCTCGATGCGCCGACCCTGCGCGCGCTCGACCCGCGCCAGCTCGCCGCCTTGCTGTCGCACGCCGCGGCCTGCGGCCGCATCGCGGTAGTCAACACCGACGAACGCCTGCGCCGCCTGCTCGAAGGCGCGGGCGGCTGCGGCGGGCGCGCGCTGGTCAGTGCACCGTCGCTGGCTGAAGCGCAGGTCCAGCTCAGTGCCTCGCTGGCCCGCAGCCTGCCCACGGCGATGTCGCCCGGCAGCGTGGGTGAACTGGCGCGGCCGGGCCACGAGGTCTGGAACCGCGTCGCCGTGCTGCTGGCCGTTTATGTCGCCATCGCGGCACTGGCCTGGCTGTTCTTCACCGGCTGGCCGGTGTTGCTGGGCGTACCGGCGCTTGCCGCCGTGGTGGTGCTCGGCACGCTGCACGCCCTGCCGCCACCGCCGCAATTGCTGATCTGGAGCGAAGGCGACGCCGGGGCGCCGCTGGCGCGCTACCAGGCCTGGCAGCGATTTCCCGGCCTGGTGCGTGAACGCCAGCGCGTGGCGGTCCCGCCGCAACTGGCCGGAGGGGCGCAGCCTTGTGACGCCAGGCAGGCGCTGCGTGTCGACTTCGACGCCCTTCGTGGCCGCATCAGCTTCGTCGAGTTCGACACGCGCCTGTTCGGCCAGGTCTCGCTGTGCTACGCAGGCAGCTTCCCGATGGCACGGGCGCCGGTGGCGGCGATGCGCGCCGACGGTGCGCTTGAGGTTCGCAATGCCGGAAACACGGCCTGGCCTGCGGGTCGGCTGCTGGCCGACGGCCAGGTGTACGGGCTGCCGGCGCTGGCGCCTGCCGCACAGACCACGCTGGCCGCCAACAGCGGCCAGGCGGCGCGCGAGCCGGTGCTGCGCCTGGCCGCGACGCGCACGCCGCCCCAAGGCGCCGTGGCACTGTGGGCCTTGGAACTTGGCGGCGTGGCCGAGGTGCCGGCGGCATCGCAGGGCTGGCTGCTGGTGACGGTGGCTGCGCCATGAGCGGAGCATTGCAGACACGCATCGCAGCGTTCGGCGGCCTGTTGCTGGCCGCCGCGCTGGCCATCTGGTGGCTGGGCGGCACGCGCCTGGCGCTGGACCATGGCACAGAGGCCAGCCGCGTGGCTGCCGACACGCTGCAGGTGCTGTGGCTCACACGCGGCATGGCGGTGGCGCTGCTGGCCCTGCGCGTGGGCACGCTGCGTGGCTGGCGCAGTGGCGCCATGGCGGCCTTGGGGATCGTGGCGCCAGCGTGGCCGCTGGTCGTGCTGGCGGCGTCTGCCAGCACGGCACCGTGGCTCATCCTGGCGCTGGCGGAACTGTTGTTGATGGCTGCGGCCTTGCTGCTGCCCTTGCTCGGGCTGGGCCTGCGCCGCGTGGTGAAGAAGGTGGAACTCGCCGAACCCGCCGGCACTTTGCTGGGCGTGGCGGTGCTGGCTGCGCTGTGGTTCACGCGCGGCGCCTGGGCCCTGCCGCTATCCTGAGCGGCCTATGGCGACGTCTTCCGTCCACGCTCTGCTGGCCACCGTGCGCCGCCACCTGTGGCGCGCCGAGTTCATGGCCGCGCTGCGGCTCGCGCTGTGGGCGTCAGCCGGCCTGCTGTTGGTGGCCGTGGCCGTGCACCTGGTGGTGAGCCCGGTTCCTGCCCGCGCCGCGGGGCTGGTGCTGGCCCTGCCCTGGGCCGCACTGTTCGCCAGGGCCGCGGCACGGCGGCCCGACGATGCCGCCTGCGCGCTGTGGGCCGACCGCCACCTGGGCGGGGCTTCGGCATTCACCACCCTGGTCGAGCTCGATCGCGTTACCGCGGGCCGCGCCCACGCGCCGGCAAGGCGCTCGCTCGAACAGTGGGCGGCATCGCGGGTGCCGGCATGCCTGCAACAACTGGCCACACTGCCCGCGACGACGCGGTTGCCGTGCCCGCTGCTGTCGACAGCCGTGTGCGCCGCGCTGGCCGGCTTCGTGCTGAGTTTGCCGGGCCGTTTGCCGGATGTCCTGCCTGCGCCCGCCGTGGCGGCGGCCGTGGCAGAGCGACCGCTGAGCGTGGCCGACGCGGCCGTGCCCAGCGCCCTGGTCAATGAAGTCGCCAGTGCCTTGCGCGCCGCCGAAAGGCCAGGGCCGCCCGAGCCGCAAGGCGCTGGCGGCGCGCCGACAGCCGGGCCGGCCAAGGCCGGCGACGGCCCTGCACCCGCAGCCGCTCCGCCGGCCGCCGTGCCGGGCGACCTGGTGGCGGTGCACGACGTGCGGCCGGCCACACCGGTCGACACCTTGCCGACCCCGCGCGGTGGCACGACTTCCGGTGGTGGCACAGGCCGCGAGGCCGGCGACAGCGCCGACCGTCGTGGCGATGGTGGTGTTTCACGCGGGCTGCAAGCCCGCCAGCCCGTGCCAAGATCCGAACTCGGCCCCCGCCCCGCGTCGGCCGCCCGGCAGGCAGACACCAACCAGCTGGGCAGCTACCAGGACGATGCTTCAGCGGCTGGCGCAACAGGCCGCCTGGCAAGCCCCGCGCCGGCCGCGGCGACACCGCCGGCGGTGGCTGAAAGCACGCGCCTGTCACCCACCGAGACGACCTATGTTCAAACATGGCTGAAGGCGAGCACCAGGCGGCCATGAGCAACCCCACCGCCAGCGACAGCGCCTACGCCGACGCGCACCGCCAGCTGCAGGGCCTGCAGTCGCTGCTGGGCGGTGTCATCGTCGGCCAGGGCGAACTGGTCACGCACCTGGTGACGGCGCTGTTCGCCGGCGGCCATGTGCTGATCGAAGGCCTGCCGGGCCTGGGCAAGACACACCTGGCCAAGGCCCTGGCGGCAGCGCTGGGCTTGCGCTGGGCGCGCGTGCAGTGCACGCCCGACCTGATGCCCGCCGACGTCACCGGCGCCGAGATCTACGTCAGCGCGGCCGGCGGCGCGTCGAGCTTCGAGTTCCGCCCCGGCCCGGTGTTCGCGCAGCTGGTGCTGGTGGACGAGATCAACCGCGCCACGCCGCGCACCCAGGCCGCACTGCTGGAAGCCATGCAGGAGCAGCAGGTCACGCACGCCGGCACCACGCACCGCCTGCCGCGGCCCTTCTGCGTGCTGGCCACACAGAACCCGATCGAGCTCGAAGGCACCTACCCGCTGCCCGAGGCGCAGCTCGACCGCTTCATGTTCAAGCTGATCGTGCCCTTCCCGGCGCGCACGGCCTTGCGCGCCCTGCTCGATGTCTCACTGGACGCCGAGCCCTCCGACACGCTGCAGGCCGTCGCCAGCCCCGCCGACGTGTTGCGCATCACCGCGCTGTGCCGCAGCGTGCTGCTGGCCGAGCGCATCAAGGAAGCCGCGGTCGACCTGGTGATGGCCACGCAGCCCGCGCCCGACGCCGCGGCCAGCGATGCGCGGCGCCACATCCGCTACGGCGCCAGCCCGCGTGCGCTGCAGGCGCTGATCCGCGCCGCCCGCGTGCGCGCACTGATGGCCGGGCGCGCGCATGTCGACGTGGCCGACCTGGACGCCATCGCATTGCCGGTGCTGCGCCACCGCATCCTGCTGCGGCTGGAAAGCGAGCTGGATGGCATGGACGCCGACACCACGCTGGCCACGCTGGTCGACGGATGGCGACGCCGTCTCTAGCCCGCGCGGCGCTGCCCAGCCCGCCCGAGCTGCAGGCCTTTGCCGCCGCGGCCGCGCAGCTGCTCATCGAGCGCCAGCCGCGCGCCCCCGGCTCACGCACCGTGTCGCGGCGCGCCGGTGTCGGCCTGCAGCACCTGGACCACCGCGACTACGCGCCTGGTGACGAGGTGCGCCACATCGACTGGCGCCAGACGGCGCGCCAGCGCCGGCCGGTGATCCGCCGCTTCGAGGCCGAATCGATGAGCGACTGGACGCTGCTGCTCGACACCAGCTCGTCGATGGCGGCGCATGGCGGCGCCAAGTGGCAGGCCGCCCTCCAGGTGGCGGCCGCCATGAGCTACGCGCTGCTGCAACTGGGGCACCGCGTCGGCCTGATGGCCTTCGGCGCGCGGGTGTTGGCCGAATGCCCGCGCGGGCGCGGCCAGCATCACTATGCGGCCATCGCGCGGCTGCTCGGCCGCTTGCAGCCGGCGCCGGCAGGTGAGCGCTCGGAACTCGGCGCCTGTGCGCGCCACCTGCACGGCGCGGCCACGGTCTTCGTCATCAGCGACTTCCTGGCTGACGACGAAATGGCCTCGGCCCTCGGCGCGCTGCTGCAACGCTGCACCGGACTGCATGCGCTGCAGGTCAGCGACGCGGCCGAGACGCAGCTGCCGCTGGCCGGCGAGTTCGAGCTGATCGACGTGGAGAGCGGCGCCACCCTGCAGGCCATGATCGGCGCGCAGGCCCAGGCATTGGCGCGCAGCGAACGCCTGGCCATGACGGCGCGGCTGCGCGCCTTCTGTGCCCGCAGCGGCGTGGCTTACAGCGACTGGGGCCAGTCGCAGCCCTGGCAACACGCGCTGCTGCAGCACCTGGTGCGGGCGCGGTCCCATTGCTGAGCCTGGCCACACCGCTGTGGTTGTGCGGGCTGGTGCTGCTGCCGCTGATCCGCTGGCTGCACCGCGGCGGGCGCCATCGGCGCGCCGTGCCGGTGGCGCGGCTGCAGCTGTGGCACGGCGCCGAAGTGCGCTCGCCCGCGGCGGGCGAACGGCGTCCGCCCGACCCGGCCTGGCGCCGCAGGGCCTTGTTCGCCGCGCTGCTCTTCGTCGCATTGGCCGGGCCGCAGTGGCCGCAGCGGCAGCCGCCGATCACGCTGTGGGTCGACGATTCGCTCAGCATGCTGACGCGCGAAGTGGGTGGCAATCGTTTGAGCCTGGCGTTGGCCCGGGCGCGCACGCTGCTCGCTGACACGCCGCATGCCGAGGTGGAACTGCGCGCGCTGGGCGACCCCTGGCTGCGGCTGGGTGCGTTCACCGATGCCGCCGTGCTCGGCCTGACAGGCAGCGCCGGTCGCCGTGAACCCGCCGCGCCGCCGGCCGCGCTGCTGCGCCGCGACAGCCTGCACTGGCTCTTGACCGATGGCGCCGATGTCAGCCTTTTCGACTGGCCGGGCGGCCGCCGGCCCGACCGTGTGATCCAGGTTGGCGGCGTCACACGCAATGTCGGCCTGGAGCGCCTGTCGGCGCGTCGCAACCCGCAGGATCCGCAGCGCCTGGACCTGCTGCTGAAGATCAGCAATGGTGGCAGCGTGGCCGAGACGCGCGAGCTCCTGTTCATGACCGCTGCCGGCGAGGTGGCGCGCTCGACGCAGCGGCTCGAAGCCGGCGCTTCGGTGCTGGTGCGGGCGACCATTCCCGCCACGGCCCAGGTGCGCGCCACGCTGCAACCCGGAGATGCACTGGTCGAGGACGACAGCATCACGCTGGACCTGTCACCGCTGCGCCGGCGCCGGGTGGCTGCCGATGCCGGCTGCGACGCTGCACTGCGGGCCGCCGTGAGCGCGCACCCGGCCTTGGTGCTGGTGGCTGGCATGGATGCGGACATCGACGCCGTGCTCAGTTGCAGCCCCACGGCCAGCGCAGGCCCACTGCCTGGCATCCGCGTCGTGGCTGAGCACACGCCCGTGCCGGTGCGTGGCGCGCTGCAGTGGGCGTCCACGCTGCCCGAGTCGCACCGCAGCCGGCTCGATGCCGAGTCCCTGCAGCTCGCAGCGCGCCTGGCCAGCACGCCCGCCGACAGCGTGCTGCTGGCCATCGGTGGCCAGGCTCTCGTCGTCCGCCGCGCCGGCACGCCGGTGCGGATCGAAACGGCGATCGACTTCAGCGCCAGCGCGCATGCCGCCGGCCCCGAAGTCCCGCTGCTCGTGAACCTGATGTTCGAGAGCCTGTTCGACGGCCCATTGCTCGACACCATCGCGCTGACCGAGCGCGGCCCTGCCGCCGTCCGCGTGGCGCCGCAGCCCGGCCTGGGCGTCGGCGCCCCGTCACCAGCAGCGACAGCAGCACCCGGCGTCCTGGATGGCACGTCGGCGCTGCTCTTGCTGGCGCTGGGCGTGCTGCTGTGGGAGATCGCGGCGCTGGGCCGGCAGTGGTGGCGCCTGCGCCCGGCCACCGGGGCCAGCGCGGAATGAGCGGCAACGCATCCAGAACGCTCATCGCGCTGGTGCTGCAGCTCGCGGCGCTGGCCGTGCTGGGCCTGGCCTGGTTGGGCACGCCCTGGCTGGATGCCCGCAGCCGGCCGCGGCTGCTGGTGCTGGTGGACCGTTCGCAGAGCGTGCCGAAGCCGGCCGCCGATCAGGCGCTGGCCGAGCTGCTGCAGGCCGCGCAGGCCGGTGGCGTGGGCGAAGTGCGGTTCATCGACTTCGCTGGCAAGGCCTCGGCGCCGTCGGCACAGCAGGGCGCCGACGTGAGCGGACTGAATGCCGGCGCAACCAACATCGAAGCCGCGCTGCAGGCAGCCCTGGCTGCGCATGGCGAACGCGCCTATGCCGGCGCCGTGATCGTCTCCGACGGCCATGCGAGCCAGGGCGACACCGCCCGCGCGCTGCGCGCCTTGCGCGAGGCGCGCCTGCCGCTGCATTGGGTGGCCGTGGGCCGGCCGCCACCCGAGGTGCGCCTGGCCGAGGTGCTGGCGCCCGAGCGTGCGCTCGCCGGCCAGCGGCTTCAGGTGGCCGTGCAGTTGGCTGGTCAGACGCAGCGGCCGCTGCGCGTGCAGCTCACGGCGCGCGGCACGGGCGGCGAGACCCGCGTGGCCCGCAGCGCGAGCGAAACCCACGGCCGCACGGTGATCGAAGTCGACAGCCCTGGCACCGGCGCAGTGATCGTCGACGTGGCGCTCGAAGATGGCGACACCGGCCAGGTGCTCGACGCACTGCCCGACGCCGCCGTCATCGACGTGGCCCCGCCGGCCGCCCTGCTGTACGCGCAGGGCGCCGACGGCAGCCTGGCGCACAGCCTGCAGCGCGGCGGCTGGTCGCTGAACGTGGTGCCGGCGGCGCGCCTGGACGCGCAGGCCGGTGCGCTGGACGGCTACCGTGCCGTGGTGCTGGAAGACATTGCCATCGCCGATGCCAGCCCGCGTTTCTGGAACGCGCTGGTGGCTGCCGTGCAGCAGCGCGGCCTGGGCCTGGTGGTGCTGGGTGGCGAGCGATCGTTCGCGCGCGGCGGCTATCGCGGCTCCACGCTCGAATCGGTGCTGCCGCTGCTGTCGGAACCGCCGGCGCTGGATCAGCCCGCGGCAGTGCTGTTTGCCGTCGACAAGTCGGGCAGCATGGGCACCGGCAGCGGGGGTGTGAACCGCTTCCAGCTGGCGCAGCGCGCGGTGCTGGAGACGGCGCGCGGGCTGACGGAGCGGGACGCGCTGGGTCTGGTGGTCTTCGACGCGGCGCCGCGGGTGCTGATCCCGCTGGGGCCCGCAGAAGCCGGCACGGCCGCTTTGGCGCGCGACTGGGCGGCCACGCCGCAAGGTGGCACGCAGCTCGTGCCGGCGCTGGAAGCCGCGATCGGTGAACTCGAACGTTCGGCGGCGGCGCGGCGCATGCTGGTGCTCGTCACCGACGGTTTTGTCGACGCCGCGCCGCTGGCCACGCTGCGCGCGCGGCTTGAGCGTTCGCGCATCGATCTCATCGCGCTGGCCGTCGGCCCCGACGCCGACGTGGCCGCGCTGGAACGCGTGATCGGCCCCGCGGCCGGCCTGGTGTTGCGCGTGGACCAGGCTGCGGACCTGCCGGCGGCTATGCGCACGGGCCTGGAGCGGCAACGCGCGCGCGTGGCGCGCGGCCGCATCGCGGTCGAACAGCGTCAGGCGCTGCCCTTCGCGCCTGGCCTGCTGCAGGACTGGCCGGCGGTGTCGGCGCACGCCGTCACGCGCCCGCAGGCCGGCGCCGTGGTGGCGGTGCAGAGCGAACGGGGTGAGCCGGTGCTCGCCTTCCAGCGCGCCGGCCGTGGCCGCGTGGTGGCGCTGAGCAGCGGGCTGGGCGCGTGGACGCCGCTCTGGCTGCCCTGGCGCGAGTGGCCACGCCTGGCCGGTGGCCTGGCCGACTGGGTGAGTGGCGTGCCGCCCGGCGGCGGTGCGCTGGCGGTGCTGGACGGGCCGGGCGGGCTGACGCTGGAACTGGACGCACCCGTTGCGGCGGCAGGCATCAGCCTGGCCGTGGACACACCCACGGCAACGGGCCTGGCCTTGCCGACCGATGCCTACGCACCCGGCCGCCTGCGCGCGTCGGTAGCCGATCACGGCCCCGGTCTCTACAGCTTCCTGCTCAGCACCAGCCAGGGCACGCAGCGTCAGCTGGTCCTGCGGCGTGCGCGCGGCGAGGCCCAGGCCCTGGGCGTCAACCCGGTGCTCGACGAGTGGCGTGCGGCGGGGCTCATCAGCACCTGGGAGCCCGGCTTCATGGCGCAGGCGCGCCGCATCGACAACGCGCAGCGCCCGCTCGACCGCACGCTGCTTGGCCTGGGTCTGACGCTCTTTCTGGCCGGCGTGCTGGTCGACCGCACGCGCCGCGGCTGGCTGAAGCTCAGCGGCCTGTGGCGACGCCTGCGGCCGGTGGCACGAAGCGACGCATCACCAGCACGATGAGCAGCGGCAAGGCCATCGCCGCCAGCGACACCCACACGAAAGACGCGCGGTTGGCCGACCAGGCGCCGATGCAGGCATAGAGCGCCGCGACGACGGCATTGCCGACCGACACCAGCAGGCCAAAGCGCAGCAGCGGCATGCGCGCCGTGCCGGCCAGGATGGTGGTGGCCTCGGCCAGCACCGGCATGGCGCGGAAGGCCACCAGCAGGGCTGCGCCATGGCGCTGCGACAAGGCGCTGAAGCGCTGCAGTTGCTCCCGGCCGACGATGCGCTGCGCCAGCGGCTCACCGGCGTAGCGCCCGATGGCGTAGCCCGCCAGCGAAGCGCAGCTCAGGCCGAAGAAGCACACCAGCGTGCCCAGGCCCGCACCGAGCAGGAAGCCAGCGGTGGCGAGCACGAAGCTCGACGGTATGGGCAGCACGATGTCGGCCAGCAGGAAGGCGACCACCGCCAGCGTGATCCAGGCGAGCGGCTGCGTCGAAGCCAAGGTGCCCTGCACCACGGCGTTCATCGGGTCCTCGAACACGAGGAAGGGCACGAGGATGAAGCCCAGCAGCAGGGCGACAAAGAGAACCCAGCGGCCGGCGGTGCGCAGCGTCAGCTCCAGAAGCACACGCCGTCGTGCGCCCGCGTCAGGGCCAGAAAGCCGCCCATCGTGATGCGGGCCTGCGGCCCGACGATGCGGCCGACGCGGTGCAGGCAGCGGCCGGCGGCCAGCAGGAACAGGTCGCCCGGGTTCATGACGAAGCGCGCGCAGTCGTAGTGCTGCTCGATGGCTGCCAGGTCGTAGGAGTAGCCGTTCGGCAGTTTCGGCACGGCCGGGTCGTCCGAGGTGGCGCCGTAGACGAAGAGCTCACCGCCCTGCAGCGGCACACGCAGCGTGGCCACAAAGCTGAGCAGGGTGCGCGTGTCGACCTGCTGCGCGAGCTCGCGGTAGAGGTCGAGCCGCCAGTGCATGTCGTGGTGAACGCCGATCTGCTTGCCATCGACGAGGCGGCGGATGGTGAAGGGCGCGTAGCCGCGGCCGTCCGCCGCATGGGCCAGTTCGACCGGCCGCCCGGCCGAGAAGCGGCCGAGCACGCCACGAATTTCGCGTGCCGCGTCATAGCCGGGCTCGAACACCGAGGCGGTGTCGCCGGCATGCGCGGCCGCGCTGTCCAGGTAGGCCTCGAGCGAGGCACCCCGGGGTGCCTGGTAGGTGGGCGTCGCCGGCGTGTCGGTGCCGAGCAGCTGCAGGTCTTCGACCGGCATCTTCACGTTGGGGCGCGACCAGCCGGGGTCGCGCGTGTCGGAGTCCAGCCGTTCACCGGCGCTCGCCAAGGTGGCTGCATCGAAGGCGCCACGCACGACGATGACGTCGAAGGCCTCGCGGTACATGGCCTCGATGCCGTCGGCCACAGCGGACAGATCGTGCGCTGGCACGTCGATGTAGCGCACCGGGCGCCGGGACGTGGTGGCTAGGGGCAGTACGGTGTGTTGTGCTTCTGGCATGCTCAAAGCCTATGTTTCGGGTCGTCATGCGTCAAGCGCGGCGGCCGCACGGAACGGCCCGGGAAGACCTCGGAATCCACGAAGGACGGCTGCCCATGCTCCACACCTTGAAGCGCGCTGCGGCGCCAAGCGCCGAGCCGGGTTCGCGCGGTGATGGGCCCGCATGCCGCGAGCGCCGAACGGTTCTTGCCGGCCTTGCGCTGGCGGGTGGCCTGCCGCTTTTCGGTTGCATGGCCGGCGTCGCACCCCAGGGCCCCGATTTCGTGGACCTGATCCGGCGCGTCTCGCCGGCCGTGCTGGGCATCGCCGACGAGCGCGGTGTCATCGGCTCGGGCTTCCGGCTCCAGAACACGCGTTTCGTGGTCACGGCAGCCCACGTGGTGAGCGCGCTGCGCGGCAGCCCCGCGGTGGCCTGGGACGGCACGCGCTGGCCGGTGCGCGTGCTGGGCACGGACGGCAAGAACGATCTGGCGCTGCTGGAGTTGCCGGCCGACGCGCCGATGCCCGGCCTGGCGCTCGCAGCCGCGGCACCCGCCATGGGCGAGTGGCTGCTCGTGCTCGGCCGCCCCTTCGGTACGCGGACCACCGCGACGATGGGCATCGTCAGCGCAAGCCCCGGCACCATCGCCGCCACGCCGGAGCTGATGACGCGCATCCAGATCAACGCGGCCGTCAACCCAGGCAATTCCGGCGGGCCGGTGATCAATCTGAAAGGCGAGGTGATCGGCGTGGCCAGCGCACTGCTGCCCGCAGGCCAGGGCCTCGCATTCGCGATCCCCGCTTCAGCCATCCTCCCGCTGTTGCCGTAACAGCGGCCTCCACCAAGCAGCCGCCGCGGATCCGGCTCCGCCGGTCCGCCAGCGGCGCCCCCTGGGGGGCAGCGCCGCAGGCGCTCCGGGGGGGTCTTAGTTCGCGACGAAGTTGAAGATGCCCTGAGACCAGGTCCCGGTGTCCAGGTTGTGCACGAGCACGATGACCGGTGACGGGAAGCTGCCATCGTTCACGTCGGGGAAGCCGGTGTCGTATTCGAGTTGGGTGCAGCTCGCGTTCTCGCCGAAGTCCAGGATGCAACCGCCGGTGTTCCGCCGCGACGGCAGCCGGTGCGCGTTCGCGTAGGCCTCGCCGGCACTCTGCAACGCACTCACGATGCCGTCGAAGAAGTTGTAGAGATCCTGCAGGCTCCTGATGCCGCTCGGGTTGAAGGCGCTGAGCACGCCCTGCACGGCCGCCACGGCGTCCGGGCCGACGAAGAAGACATCATTGCGGCTGGCCACGGGGTTGTGGCCCGTGCCCTCGATGACGCTGCCCGCTCGGTTCGGAATGTGGAAGGACAGCGACGCGCCGGTGATGATGCCTTCCATGCTGGCCGAGTTCAGGTAGTTCTGCAGCAGGCTGTTGACACCCAGCAGGATCATCATCCGTGTCACTTCCTGCAGGTACTTGCCGTACAGCCGGTTGACCAGGTTCATCTGGATGCCGGACCCCGCGAACAAGCTGACGAGGCCGAAGAACGCCGGCTGCTGCTGCAGGTAGGCACTGTCGGGCATCGGCGCTTCTGCGCTTGATGGCACGAGGCCGGCGTAGAACTGGGCCGGCGTCGTCTGCACGCGGGCCAGCTGGTTGGACACCAGCACGTTGTTGATGCGGCTGCTCAGCGCCTGCAGATGCCCCGGGATCGTCAGCGCAAGCAGGATGTTCAGCCGGGGCGCGTGCTTCACCACGCCGTGCGGCGACACGTTCACCGCCAGCAGTTGGTTCAGCAGGTTGCTGAGGTCCGTGTTCAGCTGGTTGAGCGTGTTGTCGTCATTGGTCGGCGAGGCCGGGTTCAGGGTGGCGTAGAAGCTCGTGATCTGGGCGACCTTGGTGTCGATCTGGTTCAGCAGGTTGCCAAAAGTGATATCGCCGGCCGTTTCCGGGAAGCCGCGGGTGATCAGGAAGGCCGTGGTGGGCAGGAAGCCCTGGTCCGGTGCGACCGGGGTGGTGCGCTCCATGCCGTTGCGGCCCGTCAAGGGCACGGTGGCCGCGGCGGCTTGCAGGGCGGCATTGAGGGCCGGAATCGCTGCCAGGTTCCCGCTGTTGAAGGCGGCGGAAATCGCGGCCATCTTGTCGGCCACGGTGCTGCTGGCAGTGCCGAATGCAACCAGCCGCTCGCCATTGCTCAGCGTCTTGCCGGGAGGTGGCGTGGCCTCGATGACCGCGAAGTTGATCGCGGTCGTGATCGCCGTGCCGTCGACAGTGGCCTGCAGCGTGTAGGCACCGCGGGTGTTTGCGCTGGTGAGAACGCTGAACACGGCACCGCCGGTCGTGGGTACCGCACCCGCATTGCCGGCCGGGCTGACGATGGCATAGGTCACCGCGGGCACTGGGATGATGGGCTGGTTGCTGGCATCCCGCACGATCGTGACGACTGGCGTCGAGCCACCTGCGGCGACGACGAGGCTGCCCAGCTGCAGTTCGACCGAGGCGGGCACCGGACCGGCCGATGGGCCGACCGACACCGTGAGGTTGACCGCACTGCCGGGCGCCACGCTGGTGCCGGCGCCCGGGTTCTGGCTGATGACGCTACCCGCAGGCACGGTGGCGCTGTTGGTGAAGGTGACGGTGCCGACAACGAGATTCGCGCCAGTGATGGCGGTCGTTGCCGCCGCCTGCGTCAGGTTGACGACGTTCGGCACCAGGACGTTGGCGGGGCCAGTCGAAACTACCAGATTGACGGCCGAGCCCGGGGCCACGCTGGCACCTGCAGCCGGGTTCTGGCTGATGACGCTGCCCGCAGGCACGGTGGCGCTGCTGGCCTGCGTGACGGTGCCGACGACGAGGTTGGCGCTGGCGATGGCGGTCGTCGCGGCGGCTTGCGTCAGGTTGACGACGTTCGGCACCAGGACATTGGCCGGGCCGGTGGACACGACCAGGTTCACAGCCGAGCCCGGGGCCACGCTGGCACCTGCAGCCGGGTTCTGGCTGATGACACTGCCCGCAGGCACGGTGGCGCTGCTGGCCTGCGTGACGGTGCCGACGACGAGGTTGGCGCTGGCGATGGCGGTCGTCGCGGCGGCTTGCGTCAGGTTGACGACGTTCGGTACCAGGACATTGGCCGGGCCGGTGGACACGACGAGGTTCACAGCCGAGCCCGGGGCCACGCTGGCGCCTGCTGCCGGGTTCTGGCTGATGACACTGCCCGCAGGCACGGTGGCGCTGCTGGCCTGCGTGACGGTGCCGACGACGAGGTTGGCGCCAGTGATGGCGGTCGTTGCCGCCGCCTGCGTCAGGTTGACGACATTCGGCACCAGGACGTTGGCCGGGCCTGTCGAGACGACGAAGTTGACGCTGGTGCCCGGGGCGACCACCGTGCCGCCTGCCGGGTTCTGGCTGATGACAATGCCCGCGGGCACGGCGCTGGACTGCGTCGTGACGGTGCCGACCGTGAGGCCCGCCGCCGTGATCGCACTGGTCGCGGCGGCCTGCGTCAGGCCGCCGAGGCTCGGCACGGTGGACTGGCCCAGAGAGACGACGAAGCTGACGCTGGAACCGGGCGCTACCAGCGTGCCGCCCGGCGGGTTCTGACTGATGACGATGCCCGCGGGAACAACGGAACTGAGCTGCGTCGTGATCGTCCCGACGACCAGGCCGGCGGACGTGATCGCACTGCTGGCCGCAGCCTGGGTCAGGCCGCCGAGGCCCGGCACCGTGGACTGGCCCAGCGAAACGACGAAGTTGACGGCGGAGCCTGGGGCCACCAGCGTGCCGAAGGCTGGGTTCTGGCTGATGACGATGCCGGCAGGAACGACGGCACTCAGTTGCGTCGTGATCGTTCCTACCGTCAGGCCGGCGGCCGTGATGGCGCTGCTGGCTGCGGCCTGTGTCAGGCCACCCAGGCCTGGCACCGCGACCTGGGCTGGGCCCGAGGAGACGATCAGATTCACCGCCGAGCCCGGAGCGACGCTGGCGCCCGCTGCCGGGTTCTGGCTGATCACGTTGCCCGCCGGAACGGTGGGGCTGCTGGCTTGCGTGACCGTGCCGACGGCGAGGCCGGCACTGATGATGGCCGAGCTGGCAGCAGCCTGGGTCAAGCCGACGACGCCCGGCACGTTGACGTTGCTCACGTTGACCGTGAGGGTCAGGATGTTGGAGATGGTGCGCCGCAGCTCACCTCGGAAGCCGGCCGAGACCTGGAAGCGAACCGTGCCCGGCACTTCTTCCAGAACCGAGATGCGGACGGTGTAGACCTTGTCGCCGGCCACCGCGTCGCCGCTCAAGCCATCATCGCGAAGCACGCCGACGATGGCCTGCACGCTGCCGTCGGCCCGCAGGCGCTGCAGGTTGGCGCTGCCGACGATGTAGCCTGGGTCGACGATGCTCACCGACACGGTGACCGGGCTCACCGCACCGGCGGCGATGTTGCCGGGGTTCAGCGTGGCCACGCCCAAGACACCTGCATGGGCATGACCGGCCAAGAGCACGCCCAGCCAGAACGACAGCAGCGCAACCGCCTCAACGACGCGCCTACCGATAGCCTTGATCATTGCTCGCCCCTGTCGCGCGCAGTGACGCGCATCTGTCCGTGTTGTCGCCGCCGTGCGCGCGGCGCTTCGCACCCCCGCAAGGCGGTGCTGACTTCTTCAGCTTGACCGACGCCGCATCCAGCCACCGGGCAATGCGCCCAGGCTCAGCAGGCCGAGCACCAGCGCGACGGTCGGTGGCTCAGGCACCGCCGTACCCGTGTCGGTTGTCAGATCGTCCATGGTGAAGGAGCCGCCGAGAGCGTTGCCCGTGATGGTGAGGCGCGCGATGCGCCCGCTGGCGTCGGCCAGCACGATGAACTCGTTCGGGCTGCTGCCAGCGTCGCCGCTGAGGCCAAGATTGCTGCCGAATAGAGAAGAAGCAGTGAACAACAGGTTGTCGCTGCTGTCGTAGACCGCCAGGCTCAGACCGTCTGAATAGTTGAAATAGGCGCCCACGCTGAACAGGGGCGACAAGAAGTCGATGGTGATCGCGCCGCCATCGTCGAAGACCACGGCAACGCCAGAACGCGGCGGAAACTCGGTCTCGTTGAGGCTGATGCCGGCCTGCAGCGCCGTCGTCTGGGTGAAGTTCAGACCCGCAAACTGGTTCGTGACTTGCTGACCGTCGAGCAACGATTCGAAGTCGTAGACCACCGGAGAAGCGCTGGCCCCGCCAACGGCGGACAGGGCCAGCGCCACTGCGCAAGCCCACTTCTTCGGCAGCGAAGTCGCGCTGCGTGCCTTGATGGACATGGGTGCCTCCCTGATCGTGGCCTCGGGGCGGGTGCGCCGGATGCCACAGCGTGCCATTGATGCGGTGTGCGAAATTAGCACGTCGGTCCGCGGGCGAGGCGGCTCATCGCGTGGGCCCCCCTTGATCAAGGGAGCCGTCCCGCGCTTCATCCGTCACGGTCTGGCGGCACGCGGTGGCGCAGTCAGCGCGCAACTCGCCACAGGGCCTGCCGCGTGAGCTGATCGGTGATGGCGCTACAGCGACCGCCGACCCGTGCAGACTGTCACGGCTGGTCCTGCTTCACCCCCCGACCTTGAGCATGCCCAGGCACGGGGGTGGCCGCTACACTCTTTGCGGTGAATGGGACCATCGGACCTGGAAACGGGGCGGGAGCACCAAGTTGTACCAGGCATTCAACGCCGCCCCACCCGCCCGGCGCGGCGTGACGCAACGGGTCGAGGCACATGCAGCTTCAGCTTCCCCTTGGGCCAGTGATCCGATGCCGCAGTCGCATTGCCAGGCGTGACACCGACCCTCGTCCTCAACGTGGTGGGCCTCACGCCCGGCCTGCTGCCCCACGCGCCGAACCTGCAGGCCCTGGCGCAACAAGGCGCCATGCGACCCTTGGCCACCGTGCTGCCGGCGGTCACCACCACCGTGCAATCAACCCTGCTCACTGGGCTGGCGCCGCGCGACCATGGCATCGTGGCCAATGGCTGGTACTTCCGCGATCTGTCGGAGATCTGGTTGTGGCGCCAGTCCAACCGTCTGGTGCAGGGCGAGAAGGTCTGGGAAGCCGCCAAGCGCAGGGACCCGGGCTTCACCTGCGCCCAACTTTTCTGGTGGTACAACATGTACGCCAGTGTCGACGTCGCGGTGACGCCGCGGCCCATGTACCTGGCCGATGGTCGCAAGCTGCCGGACATCCACACCCACCCGGGCGCCTTGCGCGACGAGTTGCAGGGCGCTTTGGGCAACTTCCCGCTGTTCCAGTTCTGGGGCCCGGGTGCTGGCATCGCATCGAGCGACTGGATCGCGCGCAGCACGCTGCACGTGATGCAGCAGCAGCGGCCGACGCTCACGCTCGCCTACCTGCCGCACCTGGACTACGACTTGCAGCGCCTGGGGCCCAACCATCCCGCCATCCCGGTGCAGGTGGCGGCGGTCGATGCGCTGTGTGTGCCGCTCATCGAAGAAGCGCGGCGCCAGGGTGCGCACGTGGTGGTGCTGTCGGAGTACGGCATCACCGAAGTCTCGCGGCCGGTGCACGTCAACCGCGCTTTGCGCCAGGCCGGCTGGCTCAAGGTACGGCTGGAGCGCGGGCTCGAGCAACTCGACGCCGGTGCGTCCGACGCCTTCGCGGTGGCCGACCATCAGCTGGCGCATGTCTACGTGGCACGGCCCGAACTCCTGCCCGAGGTGCAGGCCTGCCTGGCGGCACTGCCCGGGGTGGAGACCGTGCTCGACGCTGCCGGCAAGCGCGCCGCGGGCCTGGACCATGCGCGCTCGGGCGAATTGGTGGCCATCGCCAAGGCCGACAGCTGGTTCACCTACTACCACTTCCTCGACGACGCCCGCGCGCCCGACTTCGCGCGCACTGTCGACATCCACCGCAAGCCGGGCTACGACCCGGTGGAATTGCTCATCGACCCGAAGATCAGCTTCCCGAAGCTTGCGGTCGCCACACGCCTGGCGCGCAAGATGATGGGCATGCGTTACCTGATGGATGTCATCGGGCTCGATGCCACCGTGGTCAAGGGCTCGCACGGTCGGCCCACCGACCGGCCCGAAGACGGCCCCTTGTTCATCACCACGGCGCCCGAGCTGCTTGCAGACGGGCCCGTACCGGCGATGGCGGTGAAGCAGTTGCTGCTCGACCATCTGTTCGGGGCTGCGCGATGAAGGCTCCCGCATGACCCCCGCAGCCGTCTTGCGGCAGTGCCTGGAGCAGCGCCTGGACGCAATGGCCGCCGCCTGGCTGCGCGATGTCCTGGCCAGCCTGGAAGGTGGCGGCAGCGACCGTGATCTCTACCGTTGCGTGAGCCTGGTCTCGCGCAAGCTGGGCAAGGCAGCGCTGGCGCTACAGGCCGGGGAGCTGGCGCAGGCGGCAGCGGCACGGCCGGGCTGGGACCCCAGCGCGTGGACCGTGGACCAGGCCGCACGCGTGCTGCTGCTGCTGACCACGGGCTCCACCGGTGACCGCTTCGTGGTCCGGCTGGACCAGCTCTGCGCCACCGCCGACGTCGACGAACTGGTGGCCTTCTACCGTGGCCTGCCGCTGTATCCGGATGCAGAACGCCACCGCGCCCGCGCTGCAGAAGGCGTGCGCTCGAACATGAAGGTGGTGTTCGAAGCCGTGGTGCACCACAACCCCTATCCGGCCGAGCAACTGGCCGACGAGGCCTGGAACCAGATGGTGCTGAAGGCGCTGTTCGTCGGCAGCCCGCTGCACCCCATCGTCGGCCTGGACCGCCGCGCCAACGCCGCGCTGGCGCGCATGATGAGCGACTACGCGCACGAGCGCTGGGCCGCCAGGCGCAGCATCAGCCCCGAGCTCTGGCGCTGCGTTGGGCCTTTCGCTGCCACATTCGCCACCGGCCCCTTGCTGGGCGACCTCGCCCGCGTGCTCGAAGGCGGCACGCCACCCGAACGTGCTGCCGCGGTGCTGGCCCTGCGCGGCAGCACCGACGCCGACGCGCGCGGCCTGCTCGACCGCCATGCGGCGCTGCGCGATACGGTCGCGGCGCGCGGCGTCGGCTGGCCTTCGGTTTCCGATTTCAACTGACCCTGGGAGCAAGCCATGCGCTTCATCGATCCGCACATCCACATGTCGTCCCGCACCACCGACGACTACGAGCGCATGAAGGCCGCTGGCATCGTGGCCGTCATCGAGCCTGCGTTCTGGATGGGCCAGCCACGCACCAACGTCGGCAGCTTCATCGACTACCTGTCCAACCTGGTGGGCTGGGAGCGCTTCCGCGCCTCGCAGTTCGGCATCCGCCACTACTGCACCATCGGCCTGAACAGCAAGGAAGCCAACAATCAGGCGCTGGCCGAGGCGGTGATGGACATCCTGCCGCGTTACCTGTCCAAGGAAGGCGTGGTCGCGGTGGGCGAGATCGGCTACGACGACCAGACCGCGCTGGAGGACACCTACTACCGCGCCCAGCTGCAATTGGCGCGCGAGTACGACATGGTGGTGATGGTGCACACGCCGCACCGCGACAAGAAGGCCGGCACCATCCGCAGCATGGAAGTGGCGCTGGAGATGGGCCTGTCGCCGTCCAAGGTGGTCATCGACCACAACAACGAGGAAACCGTGCGCGACGTGCTCGACCGCGGCTTCTGGGCCGGCTTCACGCTCTATCCGCAGACCAAGATGGGCAACGAGCGCATGGTCGAAGTCGTGCGCCAGTACGGCAGCGAGCGGATCTTCATCAACTCCAGCGCCGACTGGGGCGTGTCGGATCCTCTGGCCGTGCCGAAGACCGGCCGCCTCATGCTCGAACGCGGCATCGTGGCGCGCGACGTCGAACTCACCTGCTACGGCAATGCGTTGAAGGTCTATGGCCAGAGCGGCCAGTTCGACGAGGCGCACTGGCTCGCACCCGAGGTGGTGGACCAGCGCGAACTGTTCGAAGGCAACTCGGTGCTGCGCGGTCAGACGCCGCGTGTGGATGCGCCCACCGAGCTGGCCGAGCTGGCCGAGGCCGCCCACAAGTAGCGCGCAGCCACCGTGTCCGCCCAGATCACCTCCCTGCCGGCGCGCGCCGACGAGCGCCCGGCGATGTACCTGCAGTCGTTTGCGGTGCACTACGAGTACCCGGTGTGTTTCACCGAGCACCTCTTCTCGCGCGACAACGCGGTGTTCCGCGACACCCTGCTGCGCCGCGAGCCGGCACGACGGCACCGTTTCGTGGTCTTCATCGATTCCAACGTCGCGGCGTCCTTCCCCTCGCTGGCGCATGACATCGCCGGCTATGCCGGCCTGCATGCCGATGCGATGGAGTTGCTGGCCCACCCCGAGGTGGTGCCCGGCGGTGAGCACGTGAAGAACGAGCCGGCCTTGCTCACGCGCCTGCAGCACCGGCTGGTGGAACTGGGCGTGGACCGCCATGCCTTCGTGGTGGGCATTGGCGGCGGCGCCTTCCTCGACCTCGTCGGCTATGTCGCCTCGTCCACGCACCGCGGCATCCGGCACATCCGCGTGCCGACCACGGTGCTGGCGCAGAACGACTCGGGCGTGGGCGTCAAGAACGGCGTCAATGCCTTCGGCGTGAAGAACCTGCTGGGCAGCTTCGCGCCGCCGTTTGCGGTGCTGAACGATTCCGACTTCCTGCGCACGCTGCAGCCGCGCGACAAGATCGCCGGCATCGCCGAGGCAGTGAAGGTCGCGCTGATCCGCGACCGCCTGTTCTTCGATTGGCTGGAGGCCAGCGCCGACGCGCTGCGCGCCTGCGAGGGCGCGGCCATGAGCCGCATGATCAGGCGCTGCGCCGAACTGCACATGCGCCAGATCGCGCATGGCGGCGACCCTTTCGAGACCGGCAGTGCGCGCCCACTGGACTACGGCCACTGGTCGGCGCACAAGCTGGAAGCGCTGACCGCGCACGAGCTGCGCCATGGCGAGGCCGTGGCCATCGGCCTGGCGCTGGATGCGCGCTATTCGGTGCAGGTGGGCATGCTGCCACCCGGCGGCGAAGACCGTGTGCATGCGCTGCTCAAGCGCCTGGGCTTCCACCTCTGGCACCCGGCGCTGGAATCGCGTGACGCCGAGGGTCATCACCAGCTGCTGCGCGGCCTGCAGGAGTTCCGCGAACACCTGGGCGGCGAGCTCACCATCACGCTGCTGCGCGACATCGGCGTGGGTGAGGAAGTGCACCAGATGGACGCCGACGAGATCCTGCGCGCACTGTCCTGGCTGCGCCGACGGGAGCAGGGCGCGTGAACCTGGGCGCAGGCGTCCACCTCACCTACTGCAGCAACATCCACCCCGGCGAGAGCTGGGCCGAAGTCCGCGCCAACTTCGACCGTTATGTGCTGGCGGTGCGCGAGAGCCTGGCGCCTGACGCGGCCTTCGGCATCGGCCTGCGCCTGTCGGCGCGCGCCGCGGCCGAACTGGCCGAGCCCGCGGTGCTGGCCGAATTCCAGGCTTATCTGGTGCGCCACCGGCTCTATGTCTTCACCCTCAACGGCTTTCCCTACGGCACCTTCCACGGCACGCGCGTGAAGGAAGAGGTCTACCTGCCGGATTGGCGTGACCCCGAGCGCCTGCGCTACACCAACCAGCTGGCCGATCTGCTGGCCGCCTTGCTGCCCGACGAGGCCGGGCTCGAAGGCAGCGTCAGCACCGTGCCCGGCGCCTTCAAGCCCGCGCTGGGCTCGCCGGGCGACGTGGCGTGGATGGTGGAACACCTGCTCCTGCACGTGGCGCACCTGGTGGCGCTGCGCGTGCGCACGGGGCGTTGCATCACGCTGGCGCTGGAACCCGAGCCGCACTGCTTCCTGGAGACCATCGCCGAGGCCGTGAGCTTCTTCAAGGCCGAGCTGCATGGCCCGGCGGCCGTGCGCCGCATCGTGGCGCTCACCGGCTTGGAAGCCGACGCCGCAGCGCGCGCGCTGCACGAGCACCTGGGCCTGTGTCTGGACCTGTGCCACGCCGCGGTGGAGTTCGAGGACGCGGCCGGCTGCATTCGCCAACTGCAGGCCGCCGGCATCCGCGTGCTCAAGATGCAGATCAGCGCCGGGCTGCGCCTGCCCACGCTGGACGCCGCGGCGCTGCAGGCGCTGAAGCGCTTTGAAGACCCCGTCTATCTGCACCAGGTGGTGCAGCGCAGCGCCAGCGGCCTGCAGCGTTTTGCCGATTTGCCCGAAGCCTTCGCTTCGCTGCCGCCGGACACCGCCGGCCGAGAGTGGCGCGTGCATTTCCATGTGCCCATCTTCCTGGACCAGCTGGCGCCGTTTGCATCCACGCAGTCCTTCATCCGCGAGGTACTGGCGCTGCAGCGTGCAAGCCCGGTGTCGGCGCATCTGGAGGTCGAGACCTACACCTGGGGCGTGCTGCCCGAGCCCTTCCGCAGCGGCAGCGTCGACGAGGCGGTGGCGCGCGAACTGGCCTGGGTGCGCACGGAACTCAGCGCGGAAGCTGCGCCTTGAAGCTCTCGCTGGCGCTGCGGCTGGGGCGCATCTCCAACCTGCCCACGGTGTGGACCAACGTGCTGGTGGGCGCGCTGTTGGCCGGCGGCAGCCTGTTGGATGTCCGCCTGCCGCTGCTGATGCTGGCGCTGTCGCTGTTCTATGTGGGCGGCATGTTCCTGAACGATGCCTACGACCGCGACTTCGACACCCGGTTTCGGCCCGAGCGTCCCATCCCCTCGGGCCAGGTCTCGGCGCAGCAGGTCTTCGCCTGGGGCTACGGCATGCTGGCCCTGGGCCTGGCCGGCGTGGCGCTGGCCAGCCGCGGCGTGGATGGGCTGCCGGCCTGGCGCGCACTCGCATCGGCTGCGGCGCTGGCCGGCGCCATCGTGCTCTACAACGCGCACCACAAAGGCAACGTGCTGAGCCCGCTGATCATGGGCCTGTGCCGGGTCTTCGTGGTGCTCAGCGCCGCGTATGCCTTGACGGCGGTGCTGCCGGCCATCGTGGTGATGGCGGCCATCGCGCTGCTGTGCCACCTGATCGGCCTGACCTATATCGCCAAGCAGGAACACCTGGACCGCATCGGTGCGCTGTGGCCGCTCGGTTTCCTGGCCTGGCCGGTGGTCTACGGCCTGGCCCTGGCCCTGAACGCGCCGCAGGCCTGGGGGCCGCTGGTGCTCTATGCCGCGGTGCTGCTGTTTGCGCTGGGCCGGCTGCGACGGCGCGCGCCGGGCGACGTGCCGCGCGCCGTGGTGACGCTGATCGCCGGCATGAGCGTGCTGGACGCGGTGCTGCTGGCCGGCGCCGGCTACACGGGCGCCGCGCTGCTGGCCATCGCCGCCTTCGGGCTGACGCTGCTGTTGCAGCGCTGGGTTTCGGGCACCTGATCAGCCTGCCTGGCGTGCGGCCCGGCAGGCCGCCAGGAAGTCGCGCAGGATGGGCCTGTCGTCCAAAGTGTGCGGGTGATCCGGCTCGTGGAATTCCGGGTGCCACTGCACGGCCGCCACGTAGCTGCTGCCCAACCAGCGCACGGCTTCGATGATGCCGTCGTCAGGGCAGCGGGCCTCGACCACGAAGCCCGGTGCCAGGTCCTTGATGCCCTGGTGGTGAATGCTGTTGATGCTGCCCTGCGCTCGGCCCGCGAACAAGGCCGCCAGCTGCGTGCCGGGCACGAATTCGACGGCATGGTGGTGGTTTTCATAGCGCCCGGCCACTCGGTGCACCAGCGCCTGCGGGCGCTGCGTCTCGATGTCCTGCAGCAGCGTGCCACCGAACTTCACGTTGAGCAGTTGCAGGCC
>JANNFE010000197.1:0-14568 GCA_031379415.1 Betaproteobacteria bacterium
GGCCTTGGGCCCGCAGCTGGCGGAGGCGCATGCGCAGGTCGTCATCTCGTCGAACGTGCACGAGATCGACCGCGGCCGCCTCACCTGCACCGGCGCCACGGCCAGCCTGGACATGATGATCACCTGGCTGGGCCAGCGCCATGGCGAACGCGTGGCGCAGGCGCTGGTGGCGCACTTCGGCCTGGACCGGCTGCGCACGCACGACGAGCGCCAGCGCGCGCCGGTCTCCGCCCGCGTGGGCCTGGCCAGCGCCAAGCTCACCGAAGCGGTGGCGCTGATGGAGGCCAACCTCGGCGAGCCGCTGCCCACCGAGGACATCGCGCAGCTGGTGGGCGTGTCGCGCCGCCAGCTCGAGCGCCTGTTCAAGCAGCACCTGGACGAGCTGCCCAGCCGCTACTACGCCGAACTGCGCCTGTCGCGCGCGCGCCGGCTGCTGCAGCAGACCAGCCAGTCCATCCTGCAGATCGGGCTGGGCTGCGGCTTCAGCTCGGGCTCGCACTTCAGCAATGCCTACCGCGCCCGCTACGAGCGCACACCGCGCGAAGAACGCAGCCAGCGCGCCGCGGCCTGGCGCGACCAGAAGGAGAACACCCCGGCATGAACCCCACCCATCTGCTGCTGCGCGCCGCCGGGCCCGGCGACCTCGACGCCTTCGAGCGCATTGCCGCCGCCAGCGCCACCGGCATTACCACCCTGCCCGCCGACCGCAGCATCCTGCGCGACAAGCTCGAGCGCTCTGCGCAGGCCTTCGCCACTGGCGACGACAGCAGCGGCGAGGAGATCTACCTCTTCGCGCTGGAAGACCTGGGGGCGGCCGGTGGCGGCCGCATCGTCGGCACCAGCGGCATTGCCGCCAGCGCCGGCTTCGCCGACCGCTTCTACAGCTACCGCAACGAGATGGTGGTGCATGCCAGCACCACGCTGCGCGCCAGCAACCGCATCCACACGCTGCACCTGTGCCACGACCTCACCGGCTACACGCTGCTCACGTCCTTCTACATCGAGCCCGCGTACGAAGACACGCTGGCGCCGCAGCTGCTGTCGCGCGCGCGGCTGCTGTTCATCGCCGAACACGCGGAGCGCTTCTCCGACCGCATCGCCGCCGAGTTCCCGGGTCTGTCCGACGAACACGGCCGCTGCCCCTTCTGGGACGCCGTGGGCCGGCGCTTCTTCGCCATGGACTACCCGCAGGTGGAGCAGCTCACCGGCGGCCGCAACAAGGCCTACATCGCCGAGCTGATGCCGCAGACCCCGATCTACGTGCCGCTGCTGCCCGAGGCCGCGCAGTGGGCCATCGGCCAGCTGCACCCGGTGGGCGAACTGCCGTTTTCCATCGTCATGGACGAGGGCTTCGACACCGAGAGCTATGTCGACATCTTCGACGGCGGGCCGACGGTGGAAGCGCGCGTGGCCATGCTGAAGAGCGTGATGCGCTCGCGCCGACGCACCGCCGTGCCGGGCTCGGCAGAAGCGGCTGAAGCGGCTGAAGGCGAGCCCTGGCACCTGGTGGCCACGGCGCGGCGGCGCGACTTCGCGGCCGTGCTGCGCCCGGCACCGGCGGCCGGCCAGGCGCTGCCGCTGGACGAGGCCACGCGGGCCCTGCTGCGGCTGGGCCCCGACGAGGCGCTGCGCGCCGCGCTGCTGGATGGAGGCTGCTGATGGCTGCACTGCACCTGCGCAAGGCCACCGCGGCCGACCTGCCCGAACTGGCGCGCTGGCTGGGCCGCCCGGTCGACCTGCCCACGGCGCCGCACGAGCTGCTGTTCGTGGTCGAAGCCGCCGACCCCGCGGCGCGCCTGCGCGCCACGCTGCGGCTGCTGCCGGCCATCGGCCTGGGCACGCCGCGCGTGTCCTACCACGTTGGCTGCGTGGTGCATGCCGCGGCGGAGCTGGGCCTCTTCCACCGCCAGCGCACGCTGCTGCTGGGGCATGACCACACCGGCGCCAGCGAGCTGGCCGACATCGCCTGGGCGCAGGGTGAACTGCCGCTGGCCGAGCAGGCCAGTGCCTTGCACGTGCTGGTGACGGGCACGCTGCAGTGGCTGGCCGCGCACCGGCGCCACTACGCGGCACGGCTCATCGCGGAACTGCCGGGCCTGCACGATGCCGCCGGCCAGTCACCCTTCTGGCAGGGCCTGGGCCGCCACTTCTACACCGGCGACCCGGCCGCCGCCGCGGCCCAGCACGGCCCCGCCTGGCGCAGCCATGTCGCAGCGCTGCTGCCGCGCCAGCCGCTGTACACGTCCTTCCTGCCGCCGGCGGCAGAAGCGGCCATCGCCCAGGCGGCGCCGCAGGCGCTGCTGTTGCGCGAGGTGCTGGAAGACGCCGGCCTGCGCTATTCACACCACGTCAACGTGGAGGACGGCGGGCCGATCCTGGAAGCCGTGGTCGACGACCTGCCCGCGGTGCGGCGGGCGCAGGACAAGGGCTAACGTTCGATGCGGGCGTAGGCCGAGTGGTTGTGACCGCCGGGATGTCCGGGGGACATCCCGGGGGCCGCAATCCTCCTCGCGCCTTCGGCGCGCCCGCCCCTGCAGGGGCGGGGCTTACGCCCGCTCAATGCGGGCGTAAGCGGAGTGATTGTGAATGGACTCGAAGTTCTCGACATCCACGCTGTAGCGCCCCACCCGCGCATCGGCGTTGAGCGCCAGCGCCACGTCGCGCACCAGGTCCTCGACGAACTTGGGGTTCTCGTAGGCGCGTTCCGTCACCCACTTCTCATCGGCACGCTTGAGCATGGGCCAGATCTCGCAGGACGCCGCGTCCTCGGCGAAGCGCACCAGCTCATGCCACTCCAGCGCCGGCTGGCCAGCGGCTGGCATCTCCACGCGCAGCGTGACCATCGAGCGCTGGTTGTGCGCGCCGTAGTCGGAGATCTCCTTCGAACAGGGGCACAGCGTCTTCACCGGCACCGCCACCTCGGCCCACCAGGTGGTCACGCCACCCCGGGTTTCGGCGATCCAGCGGCCCTGGTAGTCGAGCAGGCTTTGCACGCCCGACACGGGTGCGCGCTTGCGCAGGAAGAAGCTGAACGCGGCCTCGATGCGGCCCTCATACGCGCCCAGCTTGTCGAGCATGGCGGCATGGCGCTGGCGCAGCGTATTGGCGTCCAGCGGCTCGCCCGAGGTGGCCAAAGCGTCGAGCCAGGCCACGAAGCGCGACATGTGCGTGCCCTTCTTCTCGGCGGGCAGGGCCACGTCCAGTGCCCACAGGGCGGCGGTGGACTGCACGGCGCCGGCCACACGCAGGCTCAGCGGATAGCGCACGTCCTTCACGCCCACGCGCTGGATGGCGAGATGGCGCTGATCGGGCGCGCTTTGCGTGTCGGGGATGTGCAGGGCGTCGGTGAGGTTCGTCATGACAGGTGGGATCATGACACCGCGCGGTGCTCGCCACCGTCGCGGGGTTTACACGACACCGTTCGATGGGCTTGAAGCCCGCTTCAGGAATTGACCACTGCAGCGAGCGTGGGCCGGCTGCCGTAGCGCTGCAGGATGGCCTGCTCGATGCCCGCGGCGTCCAGCCCGCACATCGCCAGCAGCTTGGCCGGGTCGCCATGCTCGGTGAACTTGTCGGGGATGCCCAGTTGCAGAACCGGCATGGCCAGGCCGGCGGCGGCCAGGCATTCCAGCACGGCGCTGCCGGCGCCGCCCATGATGCAGCCTTCTTCCACCGTCACCAGGCCTTCGTGGGTGCGGGCGAGTTCGGCCACCAGTTCGGCGTCCAGTGGCTTGGCAAAGCGCATGTCGGCCACCGTAGCGCCCAGGCCTTCGGCGGCCTTCAGCGCCGGGTGCAACAGGGTGCCGAAGGCCAGGATGGCGATGCGCGTGCCGTGGCGCCGCACCACGCCCTTGCCCCAGGGCCAGGTGGTCAGCGCGGGGTCGATGGCCACGCCCGCGCCGGCGCCGCGCGGGTAGCGCACGGCCACCGGGCTGTCTTGCCTGAACGCGGTGGTCAACGCCTGGCGGCATTCGTTTTCGTCGCTGGGCGTGAGCAGGCTGCAGTTGGGGATGCAGCGTATGTACGCGATGTCGTAGAGGCCGGCGTGCGTGGGGCCGTCGGCGCCGACGATGCCGGCGCGGTCGAGCGCAAACACCACCGGCAGGTTCTGCAGCGCCACGTCGTGGATGAGCTGGTCGTAGCCGCGCTGCAGGAAGGTGCTGTAGATGGCCACCACGGGCTTGAGCCCTTCGCAGGCCAGGCCGGCGGCGAAGGTCACCGCGTGCTGCTCGGCGATGCCCACGTCGTGGTACCGCTTCGGGAACCTCTTGTGGAACTCGACCATGCCCGAGCCTTCGCGCATGGCCGGCGTGATGCCGACCAGGCGTTCGTCGGCCTCGGCCATGTCGCACAGCCACTGGCCAAAGACCTGGGTGAAGGTCGGCTTGCCGGGCTTGGTCGCCGGAAAGCCTTCGTCGACGTTGAACTTCGCCGACGCGGCGTGGTACTTCACCGGGTCGGCCTCGGCCGGCTTGTAGCCGTAGCCCTTCTTGGTCACGACGTGCAGGAACTGCGGGCCGCGTTTGCCGCGCAGGTTCTCCAGCGTCGGGATCAGGCTTTCCAGGTCGTGGCCGTCGATGGGGCCGACGTAGTTGAAGCCGAACTCCTCGAAGATGGTGCCCGGCACGACCATGCCCTTGGCATGTTCCTCGAAGCGCCGTGCCAGCTCAAAGAGGGGCGGCGCCACCTTCAGCACGCCCTTCACGCTTTCGCGCGCGGTAGCGTAGAACTGGCCGCTCATCAGGCGCGCCAGGTACTTGTTCAGCGCGCCCACCGGCGGGCTGATCGACATGTCGTTGTCGTTCAGCACCACCAGGATGTCGGCGTTGATGCCGGCGTGGCTGACACCGGCGTTGTTCAGCGCCTCGAAGGCCATGCCGGCGCTCATGGCGCCGTCGCCGATGACGGCCACGGCCCGGCGCTCCTCACCTTTCAACTTGCTGGCCAGCGCCATGCCCAGGGCGGCGCTGATGCTGGTGCTGCTGTGCGCGGTGCCGAAGGTGTCGTATTCGCTCTCGTCGCGCCGCGGGAAACCGGCGATGCCGCCCAGCTGGCGCAGCGTGTGCATCTGGTCGCGGCGGCCCGTCAGCACCTTGTGCGGGTAGGTCTGGTGGCCGACGTCCCAGACGATGCGGTCGTGCGGCGTGTTGAACACGTAGTGCAGCGCCACGGTCAGTTCCACCGTGCCCAGGTTGCTGCCGAGGTGGCCGTTGCCGGTTTCGCTGACGGTGCGCAGCACGAACTGGCGCAACTCGTCGGCCAATGCGGGCAGGTCGGCGCGGCTCATGCGGCGCAGGTCGGCGGGGGATTGGATCTTCTGCAACAGCGCCTTCATGTCAATGTTCCCGCTCCACCACCTTGTCGGCCAGCACGCCCAGCAAACCCGCCGCGCTGCCCAGCCCGCTGCGCGCCAGCGCGGCATGCGCCTGCAGGCGCAAGGCCTGGGCGTGCGCACGCGCCGCCGACAGGCCCAGTACGGTGACGTAGGTGGGTTTGTTGTGGTGCTGGTCCTTGCCAGCTGTCTTGCCCAGCTTCTCTGAAGCCTGGGTCACGTCCAGAATGTCATCCACCACCTGGAAGGCCAGGCCGACGGCAGCGCCGTAGTCGCCCAAAGCCTGCCAGGCCGCCGCGCTGCACGGCCCGCAGGCCGAACCCATGGCCACGCTGGCCTGCAGCAGTGCGCCAGTCTTGCGACGGTGCATGTCGCGCAGCTCGCCTTCGTCGAGCGCGTGGCCGATGCTGGCCAGGTCGATGGCCTGGCCGCCAGCCATCCCGGCATGCCCCGCGGCGCGCGCCAGCAGGCCCACCAGGCGCGCCTGCAGCGCGGGCGGCACGGCCTCGCCGTCGGGTCCACCATCGGGCGTCAGCACCTCGAAAGCCAGCGCCTGCATGGCGTCACCGGCCAGCATGGCGGGCGCCTGGCCGTACTTCACGTGCACCGTGGGCTTGCCGCGGCGCAGCACGTCGTTGTCCATGCAGGGCATGTCGTCGTGCACCAGCGAATAGGCGTGGATCAGCTCCACCGCTACCGCGGCGCGCAGCGCCGCCGGGGCGCTGCCGGCCACCGCCTCGCAGCTGGCCATGACGAGCAACGGGCGCAGGCGCTTGCCGCCGTCCAGCACGCCATAGCGCATGGCCAGGCCCAGGCCGGCCGGCGCATCCGACGGCACCCAGGCTTCCAGCGCCGCTTCCACCGCGGCCAGCTGCCGGCGTGACCAGCCGTCGAAGTCTTGCGCTGTCATTGGGGTGCCTTCGTGCTGCGCACTTCGGTATTCGCCCTTGGGGCGGCCCTGCGCGCTCATGCCTGTGTCCATGCCTTGAGCTGCCCGTCTTCCAGCACCTTGACCTGCACTTCCACGGCCTGCAGGCGGGCGCGGCAGAAGTTCAGCAGCACGGCGCCACGGCGGTAGCCGTCGAGCAGCTGGTCCAGCGGAAGCTGCCCGCTTTCCATCTGCACCACCAAGCTGTCAAGTTCGGCCAGAGCCTGCTCGTAGCTGGCGGGCTCGGTGGTGGCGGGTTCGGCTTTGCGCGGCATTTCGGAAGATGAAATCAACGAGGCCATTCTAGACAAAGGCATTTGCCGCGTCGGGGTGGCCCGGGGCCTTGCGGCAGGGGCAGGACCGCCGATGGCGCGAGGCTAGAATCCCGCCCTCCTTGGCCCCCCGGGCCGGGGCATTCCCCCATCACCATTGTTTGTCGCCCGCGGGGCCACCGGGCGACGGGTCGATTTCCTTGGCAGGAGGATCCAATCGGATCATGTCGGACCTGAGCATTTGTCTCGAAGCTCTTGAGCGCACCACTGTCCACAGCGGCACTCAACTTTCAGTTTCCAGCTACTTCGAAGAGAGCCTGTTCCAGCGTGAACAGGAACTCATCTTTCAGCATGCACCCCGCTACCTTGGGCATGAGCTCGCTCTGCCCGAGGTCGGCGACCACCTGGCGTTGCTGCAGGAAGGCGAAGGCCGGTCGCTGGTGCGCACCCGGGACGGCATTGAACTGGTGTCCAACGTCTGTCGCCACCGCCAGGCGGTGATGCTCAGGGGCCGCGGCAACACCGGCCAGCACATCGTCTGCCCGCTGCACCGCTGGACTTACGACCTGCACGGCGCGCTGGTCGGCGCCCCGCATTTCGAGGCCGACCCCTGCCTGAACCTGCGCAACTACCCTTTGCAAAGTTGGCAGGGCCTGTTGTTCGAGCACAACGGGCGCACCGTCGCCACCGACCTGGCCGGGCTGGGCGCCACCGCCTCGCTCGACTTCAGCGGCTATGTCTTCGACCGCGCGCACGTACACCAGTGCGACTACAACTGGAAGACCTTCATCGAGGTCTACCTCGAGGACTACCACGTCGGCCCCTTCCACCCCGGCCTGGGCCGCTTCGTCAGCTGCGAAGACCTGGCCTGGGAGTTCGGCCGCCACCACTCGCTGCAGACGGTGGGTGTGAACAAGGCGCTGGCCAAGGCCGGTTCGCCCACCTACGCGCGCTGGCACAAGGCGGTGCTCGACTTCCGCCAGGGCCGGGCGCCCGAGCAGGGCGCCATCTGGCTGACCTACTACCCCACGGTGATGGTGGAGTGGTACCCGCACGTGCTGGTGGTCAGCACGCTATTCCCGCAGGGGCCGCAGAAGACCCTGAATCTGGTCGAATTCTTCTACCCCGAGGAGATTGCGGCCTTCGAGCGCGAGTTCGTCCAGGCGCAGCAGGCCGCCTACATGGAGACCTGCGTCGAGGACGACGAGATCGCGCTGCGCATGGACGCCGGCCGCCGCGCACTGATGCAGCGCGGTGATGACGACGCCGGCCCCTACCAGAGCCCGATGGAAGACGGCATGCAGCACTTCCACGAGTGGTACCGGCGCGAGATGGGGATGGGCGGCCCGGCCGGCCGATGAAGCAGAGTCCCCGCGGGGGACCGGGCGGCGTACCCGCCGCACGAAGGGCGCCATGACACCGCCAATGCTGATGGTGGCGGCTTCGCTGCTCTTCGCGTTGATGGGCGTGTGCGTCAAGTTCGCCTCGGCGAGCTACGGCGCCGGCGAGATCGTCTTCTACCGTTCGCTCGTCGGCCTGGTGGCCATGGCCGGCGTCATGCGCTGGCGCGGCATCGACTGGCGCACCGCCTACCCGGGCATGCACTTCTGGCGCAGCGTCAGCGGCACCACGGCGCTGTGCCTCTGGTTCACGGCCATCGCCATGCTGCCGCTGGCCACGGCCATGACGCTGAACTACATGTCCTCGGTGTGGATCGCGCTCTTCCTCATCGGCGGCGCGGTGCTGCTGGGGCCGGCGAAGGCGGGCGTCGACGGCCGGCTGGTGGCCGCCGTGCTGGTCGGCTTTGCCGGCGTGGCCATGGTGCTGCGGCCGACCGTCGACCAGCAGCAGCTGTGGGGCGGGCTGATCGGCCTGGCCTCGGGCATGCTGGCGGCCACAGCCTACCTGCAGGTGACGGCGCTCGGCCGCATCGGCGAGCCGAGCGAGCGCGTGGTCCTCTACTTCTCGGCCAGCGGCATCGTCGCCGGCGCGGGGCTGGCGCTGCTGGGCGGCGGCCCGCACGGCCACAGCTGGCGCGGCGCGGCGCTGCTGCTGGCCATCGGCCTGCTGGCCACCGGCGCGCAATGGATGATGACGCGCGCCTACGCCACCGGCGCCACGCTGGGCATTGCGGCGCTGCAGTACCTGGGCATCGCCTACGCCTTCGGCTTCGGGGTCTGGCTGTTCGACGACCCCGTCACGCCGCTGGCCCTGGCCGGCATGCTGCTCATCGTGGGCGCCGGCGTGGCCGCCACGCTGCTGCGCGGCCAGGCCACCAGGGCCGAGGGCTCACCCACCGACAGCTGATGCGAGGAGAACCAAGCATGGCCCACGACACTTTGATCACCGCGAGCGAACTGCAGGCTCTGCAGGCCGCGGGCACGCCGCTTCTGCTGCTGGACTGCAACTTCGACCTGGCCGACACGGGCGCCGGCGAACGGGCCCATGGCGCCGGCCATCTGCCGGGCGCGCTGTACGTGCACCTGGATCGCGACCTCTCGGGCGCCAAGACCGGCCACAACGGCCGCCACCCGCTGCCCGGGCGTGCCGACCTGGCCGCGCGTGCCGGCGGCTGGGGCGTGGCGCCTGGCGTGCAGGTGGTGGCCTACGACGCCCAGGGTGGCCCCTATGCCGCACGCGCCTGGTGGCTGCTGCGCTGGTTGGGCCATGCCGAAACAGCGGTGCTGGACGGCGGCGTGGCTGCCTGGCAGGCCGCCGGTGGCGAGCTCACCACGGCCATGACGCCCGCCGCGCCGCAGCCACCCTACCCGGCCCAAACCCCGGCCATGTCGACCATCGACGCGGGCACGCTGCTCACGCGCCTGGGCCAGCTGCGCCTGTTCGACGCGCGCGCCGGCGAGCGCTTCCGCGGCGAGGTCGAGCCGCTCGACCCCGTGGCCGGCCACATCCCCGGCGCCACGCTGCGCTTCTTCAAGGACAACCTGCAGCCCGACGGCCGCTTCAAGCCCGCGGCGCAGCTGCAGGCTGAATTCCTGGCCCTGGGCGGTGCCGACAGCCTGGTGGTGCACCAGTGCGGCTCGGGCGTCACAGCCTGCCACAACCTGCTGGCCATGGCCCATGCCGGGCTCGGCGAGACCACGCTCTACCCCGGCTCGTGGAGCGAGTGGTGCAGCGACCCCACGCGCCCTGTTGCGGGGGGCTGATGCGCGCTTGACGACGGTCAACACACTCGGCGCGCGAAGGCTCACACTGCCGGCACGGCCACAAGGCCGCGCCACCGCCAAGGAGCCCTCATGTTCAAGCGCATCCTGTTCCCCACCGACGGTTCCGAGATCACCGCCAAGGCCCTGCAGACCGCCTTGGGCCTGGCCCGCCTGTCGGGTGCCGAACTGCGTGTGCTGGCGGTCAAGGAGCCCTTCCCCTACAGCGCCATCTCCGAAATGCAGCCGGTGCCGCCGCAGGAATTCTTCGATGCCCAGGAACGCGTGGCCGCGGCCCGCGTGAAGACGGCCACGGTGGCCGCCGAAGCCGCCGGCATCAGCTGCCAGGGCCACACGGTGGAGGCGCTGCACGCCTGGGAAGCCATCCTTGACCACGCCAAGGCCCAGGCCTGCGACCTCATCGTCATGGCCTCGCACGGCCGGCGCGGCGTCACCGCGCTGCTGCTGGGCAGCGAGACGCAGAAGGTGCTGACCCACAGCACGCTGCCAGTGCTGGTGGTCCGTTAGGAGCAGACCTCCGGTGCTTCCTGCAAGCGGCCGCCGCGGAACCGGCTCTGCCGGGCCGCTGGCGGCGCCCCCTGGAGGGGGAGGCGGCGAAGCCGCATCGGGGGTGGGTCTGTCAGTGGGCGTGCAAAGCGGCCTTGGCCAGCAGCACGAGGCCCAGGCCGGCCGCCAGCCAGGCCACCTGCGCCGCCGTCTCGCGGCCTGACAGGCGCTGCTGCAACTGCGGCAGCAAATCGGCCACGGCCACGTAGATGAAGCTGCTGGAGGCCACCACCAGCAGGTAGGGCAAGGCGCTCTGCCAGGGCACCACCAGGTAGTAGCCGAGCACGCCGCCCACCACCGCCGCCAGGCCGGAGATGGCGTTGTAGAGCAGCGCCTTGCGCCGCGAGAAGCCGGCGTTCAGCAGCACGATGTAGTCGCCGGCCTCCTGCGGGATTTCGTGCGCCAGGATGGCCAGCGCCGTGACCAGGCCGAGGCCGGGGTCGGCCAGGAAGGCGGCGGCGATGATGATGCCGTCGCAGAAGTTGTGCACCGTGTCGCCCACCAGCACCGAAAAGCCGCCGCGCCCGGCGCGTTGGGCGTCGAAGTGATGGTGGTGGTCGTGGCCGTCGCCTTCGTGGTGATGGTCATGGCGGTAGAGCTCGGCCTTCTCCAGCAGCCAGAAGAAGAGCAGGCCGCCCAGCAGCGTGGCAAACAGCGTCGGCGGTTCGGCCTGGCCTTCAAAGGCTTCGGGCAGCACATGCAGCAGCGCCGTGCCCAGCAGCACGCCGGCCGACAGGCTGACGAGGCTCTTCACGACGCGGCCGAGCACGGCCAGCGTCAGCGATGCGGCGATCAGAACGGACAGCACGCCGCCAGCCATGGTGGCCAGCACGATGTAGAGAAGGGTCATGAAAGGCACGGACCGGCATGGAGCCGGCCTCGTTCAAGCCATGTTAGCGAGGCTGTCAAGCCCATCGGCCGCGGCTCGGGCTCAGGCCACCCCGTGTTTCCTGAACCAGGCCAGCGCGCGCTGCCAGCCGTCCTGCGCGGCTTGCAGGCGGTAGCTGGGGCGGTAGTCGGCGTGGAAGGCATGCGGCGCGTCGGGGTAGACCACGAACTCGCTCTGCTTCGCCGCCGCGCTGCCGGTGGCCAGCGCGGCCTTCA
Source organism: Betaproteobacteria bacterium (assembly GCA_031379415.1). Lineage (GTDB taxonomy): Bacteria > Pseudomonadota > Gammaproteobacteria > Burkholderiales > Burkholderiaceae_C > Rubrivivax. The sequence goes on from JANNFE010000197.1 coordinate 11,365, forward strand.
TCTGGTTCACGCTGTCCAGCGGGATGCCCGGGTCCTGGCCGCCATAGAGGCCGAGCACCGCACCGTTCAACTGGCCCGCCATGTCCACCGGGTTGCTGGGCGACAGGGCACTCGGCGCGCCCACCAGGCGCCCATACCAGGCCACGCCGGCCCTCACCGCCGGGTTGTGCGCGGCGTACATCCAGGTGATGCGGCCACCCCAGCAGAAGCCGGTGACGCCGGTCTTCGTGGTGTCGGCGCCCTGCCCGCGGGCCCAGGCCACGGTGGCGTCGAGGTCGCCCATGACCTGCGCGTCGGGCACCTTGGCAATGACCTCGGCGATGAGCTTGCCGATCTCGCCGTAGGAGCCCGCGTCGCCCTGCCGCACGAAGAGCTCGGGCGCCACCGCACAGTAGCCGGCGCGGGCGAAACGGCGTGCCACGTCGGCGATGTACTCGTGCACGCCGAAGATCTCGCTGACCACCAGCACCAGCGGCGCGCCGGTCTTGCCGGCGGGTGCAGCGCGGTAGGCCGGCATCTTGAAGTCGCCCACCGGGATGGTGACCTCGCCGACCAGCAGGCCGTCAGCCGACGTCTTGATCTCAGTCTGCGCCATCACCGGCAGCACCGCCGCCGCGAAGCCGGTGCCGACGCTGCGGCTGACGAACTGTCGGCGGGTGGCTGCGCCCAGCGGCGAACGGGCCGGCACGAGGGTCTCGAATTCTTCCTTCAGCATGGAGGGCTCCTGGTCGGGTGCTGGACGGCGGCCGCGATTCTGTCGTGTCTGCGAGCAAAGGGCGACAGGTAGGATCAGTGCATGGAATCCAGCGTCAACCCGGCAGGCCCCCTGGCCGCCGTGGACATCGGCTCGAACAGCATGCGCCTGGAGATCGGGCAGCTGCCGCAGGGCCGCTATCGGCGCATCGACTACCTCAAGGAAACCGTGCGCCTGGGCGCTGGGCTCGACGCCAACGGCATGCTCACCGAAGAAGCCGCACAGCGCGGCCTGGCCTGCCTGCGGCGCTTCAGCGCGCGGCTGGCCGGCTTCGCACCCGGCCAGGTGCGCGCGGTGGCCACGCAGACGCTGCGCGAGGCGCGCAACCGCAACGCCTTCCTGCTGCGCGCGCAAGAGGCGCTGGGCTTCCCCATCGAAGTGATCTCCGGCCGCGAAGAAGCGCGCCTCATCTACGCTGGCGTGGCGCGGCTGCAGCCGAGCACCGAGCCGCGGCTGGTCATCGACATCGGCGGCCGCAGCACCGAGCTCATCCTGGGCCAGGGCGCCACGCCGCTGGTGGCCGAGTCCTTCGGCGTCGGCTGCGTCAGCCTGTCGCTGCGCTTCTTTGCCGGCGGGCGCATCACGCCATCCAGCTTTCGCGACGCGCAGGTGGCCGCCGGCGCCGAGTTCGAGGAAGGCCTGCAGCCCTTTGCGCCGCAGCGCTGGGCGCAGGCGCTGGGTTCGTCGGGCACGGCCGGCGCGGTGTCCGACCTGCTGCGAGCTGCCGGCATTACCGACGGACGCATCACGCCCGCCGGGCTGCGCTGGTGCATGGAGCGCTGCCTGGAAGCCGGCCACATCGACCGCATCGAGATGCCGGGCCTGAAGGCCGACCGCCGCGCCGTGCTGCCGGGTGGCCTGGCCATCCTGTACACGCTGGCGGCGCACTTTCAGATCGACAACCTGCAGCCGGCCAAGGGCGCGCTGCGCCAGGGCGTGGTGATCGACCTGCACGACCGCCTGCTGGCCGAACGCGGTGGCCGCGCGCACGACCTGCGCGACGCCACCGTGGCCGAGCTGCAGCAGCGCTTCGACGTCGACACCGTCCAGGCCGGCAAGGTGGCCGCGGTGGCACTGGCCCTGTTCGACAGCGTGATGCCCGACGCCGCGCCCGAGACGCGGCGCGAACTGGCCTGGGCCTGCGCGCTGCACGAGGTGGGCCTGATGGTCTCGCACCACGACCACCACCGCCACAGCGCCTACCTGCTGGCGCATGTGGACGCCGCGGGCTATTCGCAGAGCCAGCAGCGGCGCATCGGTGAACTGGTGCTGGGCCAGCGTGGCGGCCTGCGCAAGATTGAACCGCAGCTGGCCAGCGAGACCTTCGCCTGGCAGGTGCTGTGCCTGCGCCTGGCGGCCATCAAGTGCCATGCCCGCGGCAACGTGGACCCGCGCGCGCTGAGCCTGCGCGCCAAGGGCCGCGACGCGCTGCTGGGCCACGGCAGTGGCTGGGCCGAGTCGCATCCGCGCACCTTGTTCCTGCTGAAGGAAGAGGCTGCGGCCTGGGCGCGCAGCGGGCCGCTGCGGCTGGTGCTGCCCTGAACTTCGGTCGCTAGACCAGTTCGGGCGACACCACGGCGTGCAGCACCACCTGCAGCTCGCCTTCGCGTTCACGCCCGCGCAGCCACCACACCGCGCCCTTGCGCACCGCCCAGCTGCTCGGCAAGGTCGCCAGCAGGTAGGCCGCCACAAAGCCCAGTGTGGGCTGGTGGCCGATCACGAGCACGGGTTCGCGCGCGTCGGGCCAGCGCACGGCGTGCAGCAGGCCTTCCACGCTGCCATCGGGCGCCAGCTCAGGCACGGTCTTGAACTTGCGCTCCAGCGCCGAGGCCGTCTGCTGCGCGCGCCGCGCCGGGCTGGCCAGCACGCGGGCGCTGGCAGGCAGCTGACGGTTCAGCCAGCCCGCCATGCGCTGCGCCTGACGTTCGCCCTTGGACGTGAGCGCACGGTCCAGGTCGTCCTGCACCTCGCGCATCTCCAGGGCTTCGGCGTGGCGCCACAGGATCAGGTCCATGTTCAGGCGCTGTATCGCTGAATCAGCGCCTGCTGTGCGCTCACACCGCTCTCGGCGATGCGCTTGTAGCGGCCCTCACCGTCCAGCACCCAGGCGTCGCAACGGTCATGCAGGTACGGCACCAAGCCTTCGTCGATGACGCGCTGGCGCAGCGCCTTGTCGCGTATCGGCCAGGCCACCTCGATGCGGCGGAACATGTTGCGGCCCATCCAGTCGGCGCTGCTGAGGTAGAGCACCTCGTCTTCGTCACCTTCGCCCCAGCGGAAGTAGATGATGCGCGTGTGCTCCAGGAAGCGGCCGACGACGGAGCGCACGCGGATGTTGTCGGTGAGCCCCGCCACGCCGGGCGACAACATGCACACGCCGCGCACGATGAGGTCGATGCGTGCGCCGGCCTGGCCGGCGTTGACCAGCGCCTCGATGAGCCCGGGGTCGG
>JANNFE010000026.1:0-15608 GCA_031379415.1 Betaproteobacteria bacterium
GGCGCCACCATCGGCGGCGGCAGCACCATCGGCAAGGACGCGCCCGCCGGGCAGCTGACGGTGGCGCGGGCGCGCCAGGTCAGCCTGGCCGGCTGGCAGCGGCCGAAGAAGGCCGCCAACAAGTAAGCCGCCTTACTTGCCGGCGACGGGGCTGGCGGGCGTGACCGACCCGGTGGCCGCCTGCGGCGGCAAAGGCTCCGGCACCTTGTTCTTCATCGCCGGCACGGTGCGCAGATAGGCGTACACGGCCTCCAGGTCGCGGTCGTTCAGGTTGTTGTAGACCGGCACGGGCATCGGCGGCAGCACCGGCCGGCCGCGGCCCATGTGGCGCCCCGTGCGGATGGTGGCCTTGAAGTCGTTCACCGTCCACTGGCCCAGGCCCGTCTCGGGGTCGGGCGTCAGGTTGGCGGTGAAGCTCGTGCCCCAGGGGCCGGCGTGCGCCGTGTTGGTGGCGGCCGACACCATCAGCCACGGCCCGGGCGGCAGTGTCGGCGCCGGCGGCAAGACCATCGCTTCAGGGTGGCCCGACAGCATGCGGCTCATGTCGGGCTCGGGGCCGTTGGCGCCCATCTTGAAGGGTGTGTGGCAGTCGTGGCAGCCCGAGGTCTTCACGAGGTAGAGGCCGCGTTCGACCTGGGCCTTGTTCGACGGCTCGGCGGCTTCGGCGGTGAAGCCGAGCGTGAGGCCGAAGGCCAGGGCGTTGATGCCGACGGCCATGGCGGCCAGTTCGCGGGTGGTGGTGGAGAGTTTCATGGTCAGGGTTCCTTTCGGGGGAGCAGGTCGTGGGCGATCCAGCGTTCGACGAGGGCCAGGCCCTCGCTGTCGGGCACTTGCGTGCCCAGCGGCGGCATCTGGATCTGAGGCAGCCGCGATTGCAGGCGCACCACCAGCACGCTGCCTTGCGGCTGGCCGGGGGCGATGACAGGGAGCGCTGCAGAGTGGCCCTGCAGACGGGGAAGCTGGAAGCGGCTGGGCGCGTCCGCGGCGCTCTGCAGCACCTCGGCCCGGCTGGCGGCTGGTGCGGCCACGCGCTGCGCCAAGCTCAGCGCCACCGGCACCTGGCCGCCGGCACGGTGATGGCAATGGCCGCAGTTGGCGTGCAGATAACCCAGCGCCGCGCGTTCGACCGCGCTGTCCGCGGTGATGCGCGGCGGCTGCGCGATGAACGCGGCCGGCAGGCCGTGCAGCAGGCGGCGCGCCAGCAAGGTGTTCAGGTTCAGCTCGCCCGCCTGCGCCGCCGTGGCATGCGGCGCCAGCGGGTCACGGTCGCCTGAGAGCTGCAGCGCGCTGAAGCCGAGCACGGGCGTCGGCGCACCGCCGTGGCAGGCGATGCAGTCGCCGCGGCTGGGCACGGCGTAGCGGCCACCGGGGGCACCGGCCACCGCCACGGCCGTGCCGCGTTCAGCTGCGAGATGGGCTTCGGTGCCGGCTTCGTTCCACACGTAGCTCGCGAAGGTCCAGCTGCCGTCGGCGCGGTGTTCGATGTAGCGCGTCTCCACCGGCCGGCCGCCGACAGCGAATTCCTTCCACAGCCGCGTGCCACGCGGAAAGCGCCAGGCGTCGGCGTCGCGCGCGTCGATGGCGGCGCCGCGCGGCAAGGCGATCCAGCGCCGCTTGCTCGCGCCGTCGCTCCACAGCACGTACTGCGGCGAGAAGGCCCGCACGCCGTGGCGCAAACGCTCGGGCGCGCCCGGCACGAAGAGGCCGGTGTCGCTCAGCCGGGCCGGCGGCTCGGCGGCAGTGGCGCCCCCGCTGGCCAGCGCGACCACGGCCGCCATGGTCGCCACCCAGGCGCAGCGCAGCCACGGCAGGGCGGCGAGCAAGGCTTGGACGGTGGGCAACATGGTCGGGCGGCAGGTGTGCATCGGCTGCACGCACTGTCCGATTTGCCGCCGTTGGCGGCATCGCCCGATGGAGCCACTGAAGCGGGATCGGCGGGCCATGGCCCGCCGTTGTCCAGGTCAACCTGCCTTGACGCGCTGCCGCAACCAGTCCTCGAAGTCGGCCTGGCCCAGCGGCTGACCGTCGAAGAAGCCCTGCTGCGCATCGCAACCCTGCGCGCGCACCCATTCGCGCTGCGCCGCGTTCTCCACGCCTTCGGCCACCACCTGCAGCTTCAGGCTCTTGCCGAGCTGGATGATGGCGCGCGCGATGGCCGCCGAGCCGGCGTCGGCCGGCAGGTCGGTGACGAAGCTGCGGTCGATCTTCAGGCGGTCGATGGGCAGGTGCTTCAGGTGCGCCAGCGAGGTGTAGCCGGTGCCGAAGTCGTCGATGGCGATGCCCACGCCGATGGCCTTCAGCCGCATCAGTGCGGCGCGCACCGTGCTCACGTCTTCCATCAGCATGCGCTCGGTGAGTTCCAGCTCCAGCATGCTGCCGCTGGCGCCGGCCTCGGCCAACGCACGCTCCACGCCTTCCACGAAGCCCGGCGCCTCGAACTGCAGCGCCGACAGGTTTACCGCCACCGGCACGCGCGCCAGGCCGCTGGCATGCCACTGCACGGCGCAACGCAGCGCCTGCTGCAGCACCCATTGGCCGATGGGCAGGATGAGGCGGCGCGCCTCGGCCACCGGGATGAAGACATCGGGGCCGACCAGCCCGTGTTCGGGGTGCTGCCAGCGCACCAGGGCCTCGATGCCGATGAGTGCGCCGTCGGCCAGCGCCAGCTGCGGCTGGAAGTGCAGCACGAATTCGCCACCGGCCACAGCCTGCGCCAGCCGGCTTTCCATGGCCAGTTCGGCATAGGCGGCCTCGGCCATGGCCGGCTCGAAGAAGCGGTAGTGCGCGCGGCCCTGCGACTTGGCGTGGTACATCGCCGTGTCGGCATGTTTGATGAGCTCGGCCGGCGTGCTGCCATGCGCCGGGTAGAGCGCGACGCCGATGCTGGGCGTGACCGAGATGGCGGCGCCCTCCACTTCCAGCGGCAGGCCCACCGCGGCCAGCAGCTTGCTGGCCACGGCCTCCACCGCGGCCGGGCTGGGGTTGCCCGAGAGCAGCAGCACGAACTCGTCGCCGCCGAAGCGCGCCACGAGGTCGGCGCCGCGGCGGTGCTGCGGCGGCGCGGCATCGCCCAGGAAGGCGGGTGACCAGCGCAGCGTGGCGGTGATGCGGTCGGCCACCGTCTGCAGCAGCATGTCGCCCACCGAGTGACCGAGCGAGTCGTTGACGCGCTTGAAGTGGTCGAGGTCGATGAACAGCAGCGCAAGGCCCTCGCCGCGTTCGCGCGCCTGCGCCAGCGCGGCCATCGCGCGCTGGTCGAAGGCCATGCGGTTGGGCAGGCCGGTGAGCGCGTCGTGGTGCGCCAGGTGGTGGATGCGCTCCTGCGCCGCGATGCGGTCGCGGATGTCGCGCACGATGGTCATGCGCAGCGTCTCGCCCCCGAAGTGCACGGTGCGCACGATGAACTCGACCGGGATCTCGGTGCCGTCGCGGTGCAGCACGCGGCTGTCGTAGCTGATCTCGGGCCCGGCCTTGATGACCTCGGCCACGCGCTCGCGCTGCGAAGGCGCCACGAAGTCCAGCGTCGAGCGGCCCAGCATCTCTTCCAGCGTCCAGCCCAGCAGCAGCTGCAGCGGCGGGTTGACGTCCGTGATGAAACCGCCCTTGTGGAAGACGATGCCCTCGGCGCTGGCGTGCATGAACTTGGCCAGCCGCTCCTCGCTGTCGCGCACCGCGGCTTCGGCACGGCGGTGGCGCGTGATGTCGCTGATGAGCACGAAGGCGCCGATGGCCGGCCCGTCGCCGTCCCGGTGCGGCAGCAGGTGCACCTCGATCGAACGCGCCTCGCCGTTGGCGTCGGTCAGCTGGCGCTCGTAGCGCGCGGCGCGGCGTTCGCGGATGACCTCGTCGACGTGCGGCTGGATGGCCGCAGCCGCCGCCTCGCCGATGATCTGCGCCACCGGCAGGCCGATGATCGACTCCTCGGTGCGGCCGAACATCTCGGCATAACCGCGGTTGGCGTACTGGCAGGTGTTGCCGGCCTGCTCGTAGTAGGCGATGGCCGCCGGCACGTTGTTGCACAGCAGGCGGAACTGCGCGATCTGCACCTGCAGGGCCTGCAGTTCGGCGTCGTGGCTCTCGCGTGCGGTCATGGCGTGCCGGCCCGTGCAGCCGCCTGGTCAGCCACCTCGGCGGCCAGGCACAGGTCTTCCCAGGCGCGCGCCTTCTCGGGCAGGCTGCGCAGCAGGTAGGCGGGGTGGTAGGTGACGACCAGCGGCACGCCCTGGTAGTGGTGCACGCGGCCGCGCAGCCGGCCCACGGGTTCGTCGCTGCGCAGCAGCATCTGCACCGCGAACTTGCCCATGGCCAGGATGATGCGAGGCTGCAGCAGCTCGATCTGCCGCACCAGGAAGGGCTCGCACATCGCCATCTCTTCGGCGCTGGGGTTGCGGTTGCGCGGCGGGCGGCACTTCAGGGTGTTGGCGATGTAGACGCGCCGCGCCGCCGGCAGCTCGCCGTCGGCGGCGCGCGTGAGCTGCAACGCGGCCAGCATGCGGTCGAGCAACTGGCCGGCAGCGCCGACGAAGGGCTCGCCCTGCAGGTCTTCGTTCTCGCCCGGGGCTTCACCCACCACCAGCCAGTGCGCCTGTTCGTGGCCGGTGCCGAAGACCGTCTGCTTGCGGCTTTCGCACAGCCCGCAGGCGCGACAGGCGGCCACGGCCTCGCGCAGGGCCGGCCAGCCGAGCGTGGCGAGGTCGGCGCGAGTGGCTTGCACGGACGGCGCGGCGGGCGTGGGTGCGGGTACAGGTGCGGAGATGCGCAAGGGAGCGACGGGTGCGGCTGCCGACTCCACTTCGGCCACTGCAGCCAACGCCACCGCGGGCGGCGCCCACACCCGCAAGCCCATGGCGCCCAGCAGCGCCTGCTGGCGTTCACTCCACGGCATGCAGACCTCCGGCCGTGCCGGCGCCCAGCGCCAGGCTCATCACCACCGCATCTTCGCGCCGGCCGGGCGCCGGGTAGTAGCCGCGGCGTAGGCCCACTTCGGCATAACCCAGGCGGCGGTAGAGCGCGCGCGCGCGCTGGTTGCTGTGCCGCACCTCCAGCCACAGCGAGGCCATGCCGGCGCTGCGCGCGTGCGCCTCGATCACCTGCAACAGGCCCTGGCCCAGGCCCAGGCCTTGCCAGGCCGGCGCCACCGTGATGTTGAGCAGGTGCAGCTCATCCACGCCCTGCATGGCCACGAAGTAGCCGACCAGGCCTTCTTCGTCGCCGGTCAGCAATTCGGCCAGATAGCCGGCCGCCAGGGAGTCGGTGAAGTTGCCGCGGCTCCAGGGGTAGCTGTAGGCGCTGGCCTCCAGCGCGGCCACGGCGTCGAGGTCACACACGGTCATGGCGCGGCGCTGCAGGCGCGGGGACAGCCGGGCGTTCATGCGGTGGCTGCCCCAGCCGCCACACGGGCCGCCTCGCGCTCCTGTGTGGTCTGCGCCACCTTGTCACGCAGATAGATCGGCAAGGCCAGCGCAGCATCCACGGCGGCGCCTGCGGCATGGGCCATCACGGCCAGCCGCAACAGCGCAGCGGCGCGGTCGTGCTCGACGCTGAAGCAGCGCGCCGGTGGCGGCAGGCGTTCTCCAAAAGCCACCCAGGCCGAACCGGCCACGGCCTGCAGCGTCAGGCCGGCCCAGGCGGCCGTGAGGGCCGGCAGCGCAACCAAGCCCGGCGCCTGACGTTCTGACCACGCACCCTGCGACCAGCGATAGACGGCGGCGTAGACCTCGTCCATGCGCGCGTCCATGGCCACGCCGATGTCGAAGGGGGCGTCGCTACACAGGCCCGCCTGCAGGCGCGCGTCTTCGGCCACGAGCAGCAGGCTGGCTATGGGCAGCACCGGCCGGCCGAGGCCGAAGGCCAGGCCCTGCGCCACCGCGCAGGCCGTGCGCAGGCCGGTGAAGGCACCCGGGCCGCGGCCAAAGGCGATGGCGTCGAGGTCGCGGTACGCCAGCCCGGCCTGGGCCAGCAGCGCCGCCACCTGCGGCAGCAGCGCGGCCGATGCTGCGGCACCACCGGCCACGTTGGCGCAGGCCGTACCACCGGGCCAGCCCAGTGCCACGGCCATGCGCTCGGTCGACGTGTCGAAGCACAGCAAGGTGGTCATCGATCGAGTTTATGCCGTGCCATCATCGCCCCCATGGGTGGGGTTCCTCGGTGGTTGCTGGGCCTGGTGACATGTGTAGCGCTGCCGGCGGCCATGGCCCAAGGCCTGCCGCGCGACACCCAGGCCGCGCTGCAGCGTGCCGGGCTGCCGGCCGAAGCCCTCTCGGCCGTGGTGCTGGACCACAGCGGCCGCCGCTTGCTGCAGTGGCAGGACGGCAGGCCCATGAACCCGGCTTCGCTGGTCAAGCTGCTCACCACCACCGCGGCACTGGAGCGCCTGGGCCCGGGCTGGACCTGGGCCACGCCAGTGTGGCTGGCCGGCCCGGTGCAGGGCGGCGTGCTGGAAGGCTCGTTGCACATCAAGGGCAGCGGCGACCCCAAGCTGGTGCTGGAGCGCGTGTGGCTGCTGCTGCGCCGTGTGCAGCAGATGGGCGTGCGCGAGATCCGCGGCGACATCGTGCTCGACAACAGCGCTTTCGCCGTGCCCGACACGCCGCCCGGCGACTTCGACGGCGAGCCGCTGCGGCCCTACAACGTGCGCCCGGCGGCGTTGCTGTTCAACTTTCGTTCCAGCACTTACAGCTTCGTGCCCGACGTGGCCGCCGGTGTCGCTCGCGTCTCGGTCGAGCCGGTCCTGGCCGGCACGGTGGCCGACCGCAGCGTGCCGCTGACCGCCGGCCCCTGCGAGGACTGGCGCGGCGCGCTGAAGCCCAGCTTCGAGCCCGGCCGCACGCGCTTTGCCGGGGGCTACGCCACGGCCTGCGGCGAGCAGAACTGGCCGGTGGCCGACCCGCAGCCCGCCAGCTACGAAGCGCGTCTGGTCGACACCTTGTGGCGCGAGATGGGCGGCACGCTCGCGGGTGCGGTGCGTGAAGGCCCGGCGCCTGTCGAGATCAGGCCCAGCTTCGAGTGGCGCTCGCCGCCGCTGGCCGAGGTCATCCGCGACATCAACAAGTTCAGCAACAACGTGATGGCGCAGCAGCTCTTCCTGACGCTGGCGCGTGAAGCCAACCCGCGCGTGCCGGCCACCCCCGATGCCGCACGAGAGACGCTGACGCGCTGGCTCATCGAACGCACCGGCAACTTGGGCGACGAGGTCGTGCTGGACAACGGCTCGGGCCTGTCGCGCAGCACGCGCATCAGCGCCATGCGCCTGGCCAAGGTGCTGCTGCTCGCGCTGGACGGGCCGGTGATGAGCGAGCTGATGTCGTCGCTGCCGATCTCGGGCCTGGACGGCACGCTGCGCCGCAGCCGCACGGCCAGCGGCCGCGCGCACCTGAAGACCGGCTCGCTGCGCGACGTGGCGGGCCTGGCCGGCTACGTGCTGTCGAACAGCGGCCGCCGCTACGTGCTGGTGGCCGTGGTCAACCACCCGCAGGCCGGCGCCGCGCGACCGGCGCTCGATGCGCTGGTGCAATGGGTGCTGCGCGACACGCCGGCGCACCGCAGCACGCCTGCGCCCTGATCAGAAGCGGTAGAAGAGGCCGGTCTCGTAGGTCCAGGGGCGGAAGTCGATCTTGCTTTCCAGCACCACCGCGCCGGTGGCCACGAGCTTGCTCTTCACGTCCACGCGCGCCACGCTGGCGAACAGGCCCCAGTCCTTGGCCAGCGCAACGTTCACGCCCGCGTGCACGGCCATGCCCACCGAGTCGCGCAGCTTCACGTCCCAGCCGTAGGGCGTGGTCACGTCCGTGAACTTGGTGTAGTTGATGCCCAGGCCGACGTAGGGCCGCCACCGGTCGCCCTTCTGTCCGAGGTGATAGTTCAGCAGCAAGGTGGGCGCCACGTTGCGCGCCGACAGCACCTCGCCCAGGAAGGCCACGCTGCCGGTGGCCTTGGCCTTGATCCTGGGCGGTATGCCGACGGCGAGTTCGATGCCGACGTTGGGCTTGATCTCGTATTCGTAGGTCAGCAGCAGCGTGGTGGCGTCGCCCACCTCGGCATCGGCGCCCGGCGGGATGCCGATGCCGGTGACGCCGTTGGTCCTGGAGTGCGCGTCGTAGCGCACGATGCCGGCCTTGACGGCGTGGTTCTGGGCCAGGGCGCTGCCGCACACCAGCATGGCGGCCGCCGCGGCCGCAGCCGCAAACACTCGCACCAGGAGTCGGATGTTGGAGTTCATGCTTCTCTTTCGGGTGCCGTGGGTCAGATCCAGCCGAAGGCGCGCAGCTGCGCCTGCACGTAGTCGCTGACGGCCTTGTGGCCGCCCGGCGTGGGATGCACGCCGTCGGCGAACAGCCAGGTCGTGGCACTGGCGCCGTCGCGCAGGCCGTTGTACGGCGCGCCCGGCGTGCCGTTGCAGAACAGCGAGGAGCCGTCGGTGACCTGGCCGCCAGTGATGGCGGTGATCTTCGCAGCGTCGCAGGCCGGCACGGTGACGTTGCTCAGACCGGCTGCCGCGGGGTTGGCGATGGCGCTGCGGACCAGGCTGTCCAGGCTGATGAAGCGCACCGGCTGATCGGTCAGCCCGTCGCGCAGCCACAGGTTGAAGGTGTCGGTGAGCACCGTCAGCACCGGCCGCGCACTGGCCGGCACCGAGGCACCGAAAGGCGTGAGCGCGGCGTCCAGCGGCGTCAGCACGGCCACGTACCTGCCGCCCTTGGCGAGGATTTCGCTGCGGATGTAGCCGGCCAGTTCCTGCGCCGCCTTCTTCATCTCGGTCTGCGCTGCGGTCTGCGCCTGGAACAGGCGTGTGTTGGCCACGTCGGGGCTGATGCGGCCGGCCGCCGCGTCGGCCTGGATCTGCGCCGCCGCCGCAGCGAAGGCGCCGAACTGGATCAGGCCATCGTTGTTGCCGGCCAGCACGACGATGAGATCGGTGGCCTTGAAGCCGGCAAAGCGCGCCAGGTGGTTGGCGATCTGCGTCTTCACCGGCACCGTCAGCGCACCCGTGGTCTTGCCGATGCCGTTGGGGTCGGTCACGCGCGCGCCGCCCTGGCCGTAGCCGGTGCAGCTGGCGGCCAGCGCGGGCACCTGCAGCGCCACCGGGCACTTCTGCGACTGGCCCGCGAAGCCCACCTCGGCCGGTGTCACGGCCACACCCAGGGCGGTAGCCAGGTTCTCCACCCACACCGTGCTGGTGGCTGAGTTCACCGTGAACTTGCCGCCGAAAAAGGGCTGCTGGCCGTTGCCGGTGAGCGAGGTCGCCGGCCCGTAGGTGCCGAGGTCGCTGAGGCTGTCGCCGAAGCTGACGACGGCCGTGAAGCTGCCCTTGGTGCTGGGCGCACCGGCGGGTTCACCACTGCCGGCCACGTCGGGATCGCTGCCGCCGCAGGCGGCCAGCAGCGCGGCGGCCAGGGCTGCGGCAGCCCAGGCTCGGGTGGTGTTCTGGATCATGCAAGCCCCCCAGTGTTCGCGCGCCCTGAGGCCCGCAGCGGTCGCAAAAAGCACGACCGTTCGCTTTTCAGGCGCGGACTATAGGTGCGTCCCTGGCGCGACGCGGGCGGGACAAACCCGCTGGCCGCGCCGGCCCATGCACGGCCGCGCCGGCAGCGTGAAGAGTGCCAGGTTCAGAACGGGTTGCGGCGCGCCCGGTCGACGGCCAGCGAAGCAAGCTGCGACTGCCCGTTGGGCGACAGCCGCAACTCGTCGGCCCACAGGTAGGCGCCGGGCGTGCCGTTCTCGACCAGGGTCGCCGTCGTGCAATCGGGCAGAGGCACGGTACACAGCGCGTCGCTGATGTTGCCCAGCCCGAAGGCGCCTGGCGCGCGTTCAACGGCTTGGAAGCGCAGCTGCGCCTGCACCAGGCCGACGAAGCGACCGTCGAGCAGTACGCTGACGCCGAGTTGTTCGTTGAAGGCGGTGGTCAGCCGCGACAGCAGCGCCGCGCGGCCGCTGTTGCCGGTGAGCGTGTCCTGCGCGCGGGCATAGGGTGTGAGGCCGAGGTCGGGCAGGTCGGAGACGATGACCTTGGCGCCCAGTGCCACCAGCCGGTTCACCACCTGCGCCAGGCGCCTGCCGCGCGCACGCGCCTCGGCCAGCAGCAGGTCTTCGCTGAGCCCCGGGTAGCTGCCGTAAATTTCGATGAGGTCGTTGGTCCCGGCCAGCACGGTGGCCAGATCCTTCTCGCGAAAGCCGCCGGAAGCCACCTGCTGCTCGACCTGCGCTGCGAGATCGTCGACCTTGGCGCCGGCAAAGGCGAGGTTGCGCGCCGAGGGCTCGAAAGCCGTGTTCGGGTTGCACTCGGCAAAGCCAAAGCCATACAGCGCGGCCAGCGACTGCACCCAGTTGGGCTGCAGCGTGCAGTCGAACTGGCCGTCTGCGTTCAGACCATTCACGCCGTAGTGGCGGCCCGTGGCCGTCAGTGCGCTGGTGTCGTCGCCGAAGACCAGCACGCGCTTGGGCACGAAGGGGTCGAACTGCTCGGTGCCACCGCCGCAGGCCGAGAACAGGCCCACGGCCAGGATGCCGGCCCACAAGGTCAAACGACCGGCCAGGCGGGCCGCCACGCGATCGGCGACGGATGTGCGCCGACGCGGGGTGGCCTTGCTGCTGAAAATCATCTTTGCTCCGAACTCGGGGACCCCGCCGCCAGGACGGCAGGCCGGCTTCATGCCGCAGCGCGCTGCAGGCGATCGCGCACGCCGTCCCAATCAGCGCCGGGCGGCGGCCGTTCCACCCAGATGGCCGACACGCCCATGGCGTCGAAATCGCGCAACACGGCAAACAACTCGTGCGCCACCGCTGCGGCATCAACCGGCATGGCACGGTGGCACCATGACGACCTTGCCTGAGGGGCGAGGCGGGAATATACCCCGACCACCGCCCCCGGCCCGGGGCCCGCCGGCTCGGCAGGCGGGTGCAGGGCGGCAGCATCGACCAGGCGCACCGGCGCCGCTGGCGCGTAGTGCGAGGCCAGCGTGCCCGACGCGCGCGGCGAGGCCGCGTCGGGCGCCGCCAAGGGCTGGCCCAGCACGCCTTCGATGCGGGCGCGGCCGAGCTGGCCCGGGCGCAGCAGCGCGGGCTGTGGCCGCGTGCAGTCAACGATGGTCGACTCGATACCCACCTCGCAGGGCCCGCCATCCAGCACCCACAGCGCGGGCCCGAACTCCTGGGCCACATGCTGCGCCTGCGTGGGGCTGACGCGACCGAACCGGTTGGCACTGGGCGCCGCCACGCCAGGCACACCCAGCGCCGCCGCGGCGCGCAACAGCGCCAGCGCCACCGGGTGCGACGGCAGGCGCAGGCCGATGCTGCCCTGCCCGCCCGCGGCCGCAGCCGCGATGCCGTTGCGGCGCGGCACGATGAGCGTGAGCGGCCCGGGCCAGAAGGCCGCCATCAGGCGCCGCGCTGCGGGCGACACAGCGGCTGCGAAGTGCGCCACGGCGGCATCGTCGGCCACGTGCACGATGAGCGGGTGCGCGGCCGGGCGGCCCTTGGCGGCGTAGATGCGCGCCACGGCCGATTCGTCGTCGGCGCGTGCACCGAGACCATAGACAGTCTCGGTGGCGAAGGCCACGAGTTCACCATCGGCCAGGCGCTGCGCGGCGGCGTGGATGCTTGCGGCATGGTTGCCAGGCAGGATGGGCATGGGTGCCGACCCCGGGCTCAGAAGGCCGCCAGGCCCAGCACCGCGGCAGCCTGCAACGCGATGGCACGGGCCTGCGCCGCACTGGACGCGGTGACCGTGAGGTGGCCCATCTTGCGGCCACGGCGCGGCTCGGCCTTGCCGTACAGATGCAGGCGCGTGCCGGGGAGAGCCAGCACGGCAGGCCAGTCGGGCGTGCGCGGCGCACTGGCGTCGGCCATGAACCAGAGGTCGCCCAGCAGGTTGAGCATCACCGCCGGCGAATGCTGGCGCGGCGCCACCAAAGGCAGGCCCGCAAGGGTGCGCACCTGCAGGTCGAACTGCGAGATGTCGCAGGCGTCGATGCTGTAGTGGCCGGAGTTGTGCGGGCGCGGCGCCATCTCGTTGGCAACCAGCGAGCCGTCTTCGAGCACGAAGAATTCGACACACAACACGCCCACGTACTGCAGCGCCTGCGCCAGCTGCACGGCCCAGGCCACGGCGTGCGCGGTGGTGTCGGCGGGCACATCGGGCGCCGGCGCCTGCGTCATGGCCAGGATGCCCTGGCGGTGCAGATTCTGCTGCACCGGCAGATGCACCACGGCGCCGTCGCGCCCACGCGCGACGATGACGCTGATTTCCAGGCGCAGGGGCAGGCGCTGCTCCAGCACGCAGGGCACACGGCCCAGTGCGCGCCATGCCGCAGCCAGTTCCGCCGCGCTGCCGACGCTGGCCTGGCCCTTGCCGTCGTAGCCCAGGCTGGCCGTCTTCAGGATGCCGGGCAGCAGCGCGGCGAGGCCGGGCGCTGCCGCATCGGCTTCGGTGTCCAGCACGGCGTGCGGCGCACAAGGCACACCGGCCATCGCGAAGGCGGCCTTCTCACGCGCGCGGTGCTGGCAGACCTGCACGGCCTGCGCGGGCGGCGCCACGGGCAGCGATGCGGCAAGCTGGTGCAGGGCATCGGCCGGCACGTTCTCGAACTCGGTGGTGACGGCGACGCAGCTGCGCGCCAGCGTGGCCAGGGCCGTGGTGTCGGCGTAGGCGGCCTGCAGATGGACATCGGCCGCCGCGCCGGCGGGGCTGGCAGGGTCGGGCTCGAGCACGGCGACGCGGTAGCCGTGCACCTGCGCCGCATGCACGAACATGCGGCCGAGCTGGCCGCCACCGAGCACGCCGAGCATGGGCGCGCCGGCTTCACGCGGCGAACCACCCGTCACTTCAGTTCCTGCGTCATGGCGCGCGCCGCAGCAGTCTGGCGGGCGCGGAAGTCGTGCAGCTTTTGGCGCAAGGCGGCGTCTTCGTTGGCCAGCATGGCCACCGCGAACAGCGCGGCATTGGCAGCGCCGGCCGCACCGATGGCGAAGGTGGCCACCGGCACGCCTTTGGGCATCTGCACGATGGAGTACAAGGAGTCCAAGCCGCTGAGATGCTTGCTGGCCACCGGCACGCCAAGCACTGGCACCACGGTCTTGGCCGCCAGCATGCCCGGCAGATGCGCCGCACCCCCCGCCCCCGCGATGATGGCCTTGATGCCCCGCGAAGCCGCCGCATCGGCGAAGGCAAACAGGTCGTCGGGCATGCGATGGGCCGACACGACCTGCTTGTCGTAGGGGACCTGGAACTCGTCAAGGACGGCCGCAGCGTGCTGGAGGGTTTCCCAGTCGCTGGATGAGCCCATGGCTAGGGAGATGAGGGTTGGTGTCTGCTTCATCGCATTACTCTCTGCTGGATCCAGTCGCCTTGGGACAGTGACAAGTGGAGTCGGCAGCTAACTACTTGGCATGAGCAAAGCCAGCGAGCATCTCTGCCAGAGCATTGATGGTCCGCTCGTAGGCCTCCTTCCTTGTTCGGAAGTTCTCGAAGCAGTTCGACTGCTCGCCGAATCTCGAGTCCATTGTCGTCAATGTCCACAACAGCCATGCGCCAATCATTTGTTCATCTACATCCATCTGATCAAGCTCTAATCCTGCAGAGCGATCAAAAGCCCATAGCGCGTCATCGAGTTGCCCAGATTTGGTCTTGCAGAAGCAAATCTCTAGATCAATGAACGATTGACTGAAGTTGTGTTCAGAAAATGGCGACTCAGTTCGGACAGCTTCCAGTGCTTGTATGGCCGAGGTGTACTTTCCTTCGAGAATCTGTAGGCGGGCGTCCCATAGTTGCAAGTGACTGGGGTAGGCCACCAGTCGCGTCAGACCCTGGAAGTTTCTAGCAGACTCGAACTCCATCCGAATCGGATGCAACAGATCAGCGCTGACGCTTTGAATGCAGTTCTCTGCTCTTGCCCGAGTAGTTAGGAATGCTGCTCTATTGTAGATGAGCGCCATGGTGCTTGGCTGATCACCGTTCTTGCTTGCCGAGTCCTTCGCTTTCAGAAACCAGTACTGCGAACTTGATCGATCTCCGCAAATCGTGAAGGCATTGCAGAGCACCATCGCCAGTCGTGTGCCTGCATCTAGATTCGCTTCTTCGCAGTGATCGAGCGCCAACTTCAGCGACTTCACCATCTCCCCATAGTTTCCCCATTCAAACTCCAGATGCGCCTTCCAGGCTGCAGCCAGGGCAATCATGGTCGGATACTTCATGGCGACGCCTAGCGTAAGAGCACGCTTGATCCGATCGCCAGCATCTGGAGTTAGTTGCTCGTACAACTGCGTTAGACCTTCCGCGAGCATGATCCAAACGGTGACCCTGCCGCTTCTGCCATCCCCATAGGTTCGCCTCAGGTCCTCCACTACCTGTCGTGACTCTGGGAACCGCTTCATCCTGGCCAGATTGCCAGCAATTCGAGCGAGTAGTTCTGCACGATGATCTGGCTCGGTCGCTGACTGCAGTTCTTGCTGAAGTCGGGTGAGGAGTTGATTCATGGCTTAGGGCTGAAGCTGAATTTCGCGAGTATGCTGACTATTAAAGAAAGACGGCCCAGCTAGGCTGGGCCGTGTCAATTGGCTTGGTCAGCCTCCTCACAAGTGAGCGAGATTGACCTGCAAGCGCTTTAGGGCTTGTTGCCCGTAGGGAACGGCCAGGCGGCCGCCGGGTTCAAAGCTGTCTTTGCTGGCGCAGGGGCGGCAGCAGGAGCAGCAGGCGCGGTAGGTGCCGCCTTCTTTGCAGCCTTCTTCGCGGCCGGCTTTTTGGCAGCAGGCTTCTTCGCGGTCGTAGCCTTCTTGGCAGGCGCCGCCTTCTTGGCTGGTGCAGCCTTCTTAGCCGGCGCCGCCTTCTTGGCCGCGGCCTTCTTCGCCGGAGCCGCCTTCTTCGCCGGAGCGGCCTTCTTGGCCGCAGCCTTCTTGGCAGGCGCCGCCTTCTTGGCCGGTGCCGCCTTCTTCGCCGGCGCAGCCTTCTTGGCGGCAGCCTTCTTCGCCGGGGCGGCCTTCTTTGCCGGGGCCTTCTTGGCCGGAGCGGCCTTCTTCGCAGTTGCCATAACGATCTCCTTGATCAAGTTGCAAATGGCTCCGTGCTGCTCATGCAGCCCGGAGATTCACCGCCCGGTGGTCTGCTGCTGGGCTCATGCCCGGCAACGGTTGCCCCAGTGCGGTGAACGGGGTCACGAACCCGGCTTCGGTCTGGCGCCGGCCTGGATTCGCAGTTCTTGATCTCTCACGGCCACCCGCACCCAACAACGCAGTTGCCAAGGGTCGGGCTGGGTGCAGCGTGATGGACAAGGGACTTCGGCTTCGCTTCAGTCCCAGGCCAGCGCGCCGCCGGTCTGGTAGTCGATGACACGCGTCTCGAAGAAGTTGCGTTCCTTCTTCAGATCGATCATCTCGCTCATCCACGGGAAAGGGTTCTCTTCGTTCGGGAACAGCGCTTCCAGGCCGATCTGCGTGGCGCGGCGGTTCGCGATGTAACGTAGGTAGCCCTTGAACATCGACGCGTTCATGCCCAGCACGCCACGCGGCATGGTGTCTTCCGCGTAGCGGTACTCCAGCTCCACGGCCTTCTCGAACAGGGCCTTGATCTCGGCCTTGAAGGCCGACGTCCAGAGCTGCGGGTTCTCGAGCTTGATCTG